>JBGTHW010000136.1:0-10053 GCA_041746035.1 Parasphingopyxis sp. | reverse complement strand
GGGCATGGTGCGCGCGGGTGGTATCGGTCCACATCGGTCATTCCTTTCAGTCGTTTCGTCACAACTGATGAATCAACCATGTGATTGTGCGTCAAGCACAACCTGCTGATACCTCCCAACTTAATTTCGGGTCAGACACTTACATTGGGGCGCGAATATATCGAACAGCAAAGGTTTAGCGAAGCAGTACGTGTGCTTGCTCCTGTCGCTAGCGATCCTCATGCGTCTGCCGGAGGTATGGTTGCCTCGCTCTATAATGAACTGGCCAGTCGAGAGCTGGGACTGGACCAAACAGATCTTGTCATCGATCAACTCGCTTCGGAAATCGAAAACGCCGAATCCGAGAATGAAGCCGCAGAAGCGGTGATCGATGAAGCCGAACGGCAGAATGCTGCCGAGGGCGCGTCTCAAGTGCGAAGGGAGGAGGCAGAAACAGATCAGGATTCCTCAGAATATGAAGTGGACGGAGATGAATAGCCCGCCGTATCTTGATTACTCAGGCATCGTCCGCTTGCGATCCAATCCATGAATTTTTCACTCGCCCCCCACACACACTCCCTGTCCGCACATCATGCTATGGCGTACGGCACCGCAATATTGATCGCATCTTACGGGCGTAATATACTCGGTCGATGACTGTTTTTCGCATCCTGCTCGCTCTCTCCGCTTTCGCTTTTCTGACGGCGCCCGTCCATGCCGAATGGCGGCGGGCCGAGAGTCAGAACTTCATTCTCTATTCGGAGAGCAGCGAAGCGGATATTCGCGAGAAAGCCGCGCAACTCGAACGGTTCGATCAGCTATTGCGCATGTTTACGGCAGTGGAATCAGAACGCAGTGGTCCCAAATTCCGCGTTTTCGAACTTGAAGATTATGGCTCCGTTTCGAGCCGTTTTCACGGGACAGCTCTTGGCATCTATGTCCCGAACCTGCGCGGTCCCTTCGCCCTCGTTCCGCGCAGGGATTTCTGGCATGGCCGGATGGGCACGACCGCTCAGCAAATCCTGTTTCACGAATATACCCATCACTATATGCTCCAGCATTTTTCGGGCAGCTATCCGTCCTGGTATATCGAGGGTTTCGCCGAGTTCTTTTCCACCGTCGCCTTTCTGGAAAGCGGCGAGGTGGAGATCGGCATCCCGATTCAGGCCCATATTCCGTATCTCACCGAGCCGGGAAACTGGGTCGATTACGAGGACATGATGACCAACCGGGTCGGCACCGGGCACTGGAGCTATTCCCAGGGCTGGCTGCTGGTTCATTATGCCACATTCAACAGAGAAACCCGCGAAGTCCTGGCCGCCTATCTCGACGCCATGCGCCGGGGTTCGACGGCGCGGGAGGCGTATGACAGCACATTCGGCACTCTCGACGGGAGCATCCACGGAGCGGTGCGGCGTTATTATCGTAACGACGAAGTGCCGGTACGCCGTGCGGATATCGACTTCCAGCCGGTCGGCGAGATCGCGGTTTTGGCGCTGAGCGAAGAGCAAGCCGATATCGCACTCGGCTATGCGCGGGTCGGCAATGCCTATGGCGGCAGCATAAGATCGCTGGCGCGCAACTATCCCGATAGCGCGCAGGCCCAGGCGGAGCTTGCCGACTTTCTTGTTGCCGACGAGAATTATGACGACGCCATCGCCGCCGGGCGGCGCGCCGTGGAGATCGAACCGGACCATGTCGATGCCAATCTTATGCTGGGCGCGGCGCTGATCGCGGCGGCACGCGAAAGCGGCAATCCCGACGACCCGCGATGGCGCGAAGGGCGCGATTATGTGGCCCTCGCCAATCGCGCCGATCCGGGTTTGCCGCTTGCCCTTTATCTTTACTATCGCTCGTTCCCGCCCGGCGCAGCGAAGCCCGACCATGCCCATGCCGCGCTTGAACAGGCCTATCTGTTCGTGCCCCAAAGCCCGACAATCCGGACAGCGCTGGCGATCGATTTCGTCGAACAATCGCGGTTTGACGAGGCCCGCCTCGTCCTCATGCCGGTGATCAACTCGCTCCATCACGATCATCGCGACCAGCTTGCCGAGCATGTGCTCGAACTGATCGAGGCGCGGCGTTCCGTTACGTCGGGGCTGGTGGACGAGCATGACGAACTGGAAGAATATCGATAGGATTATCGAGACCGCAGCCGTCCATCGAGGCGATTCGATCAGTTTTACTCCGCCTTCTTCTTCAGCATCGCCATCTTCCGATCGATCCGCGCCGCAAAGCACCCACGCCTCGCATTATGCGCGTGAAGATAGGCGACATCGGGTCGCGAAAGCTGGTCGATGATCCAGCTCTCGGCTTTGCCGCCCTCGATTACCTCGGCATCCGCCATCATGTCGTCGGTATCGAAGGCGCGTATTGAAAGCAGTCGGCTGGCGAGAGAATCGGGCAGCGCATCTTCGGATACAGCGGCCCGGCTCGCTCCCTCCCGGACAAATATCGCGTGGCTTGAGCGATAAGGTGTCGGCGCGGGCTGGTGTTCGTAATTGAGCAGAAGCACGGCTTCTCCTGCTCCAGCATCTTTCAGCGTCACCCGGCATGGTGCTTCGTGCGAGGTTGCCGCAAACATCCGCTCGACACCGCGTTCGGCAAGCGCCGCCTCTTCGAGGCCGTACAGATCGAAATACGGTGCGGGGTCGATCCCGCGTACGACATATCCGGTCACCCCTTTGCCTCCTTCTCCAGCAACGCCTGCTTCCGTTCCAGCCCGTACGCATATCCACCCAGACTCCCGTCGCTTCGCACAACGCGGTGACACGGGATCAGCACCGCGACATTGTTCGCGCCGTTCGCCGAACCCGCTGCGCGCACCGCTTTCGGTTTACCTACGGCAGCGGCAATCTGGGCGTAGCTGCGGGTTTCGCCGGGCGGGATTTTCGTCAGTTCCTGCCAGACGGCTTGCTGGAAGGCGGTGCCCTGCACATCGAGCGGTAGTTCGGGCATATGCGAGGGACGTTCGACGGCGGCGATGGCTCCGGCCACCAGGTCCGCCATCGCAGCATCGGCGGGCGCGATATCGGCGTTCGGGAAGCGGCGGTGAAGTTCGCTGTCGTCCTCGTCGAACGATAACCGGCAAATGCCGCGCTCCGTCGCCGCGACGAGCATCTTGCCAAGACTGGTATCGGCGACCGCCCAGCGGATCGTCACCCCCTCCCCTCCCTTGCGCCAGGCCGAGGGCGTCATGCCGAGCCGCTTGCTGCTCTCCTCATAAAAGCGCGCCGGTCCCGAATAGCCGGCTCCGTAGATTGCCTCCGTCACGCTATCCTGCTTTGTTAAAGCGGCTTGCACCCGTTCGGCCCGCAGGCCGCGCGCATAAGCCGCCGGGCTGATCCCGATGGCGCGTTTGAACACGCGCTGGAAATGGCCGGGCGAATAGCCCACGGCACCGGCCAGTTCGCCAAGCTTTGGCGCTTCCTCCGCCGACCGTATCATCGCCGCCGCCTTCCCAACCGCGCGGGTATCGCGCGCGACATCGTCGGGGCGGCAGCGTTTGCAGGGCCGCAAGCCACTCGCCGCCGCTGCCTCATTATTCGCGAAGAACCGTGTATTTTCGCGCTTTGGCCTGCGTGCCGGGCAGGACGGGCGGCAATAGATGCCGGTGGTCACGACCCCGATTACGAAATGTCCGTCATAGCTGCGGTCCCGCGCCTCCGATATGTGCCATGCGGTATCTTCGCCGAAGGGGAGTGTCTGTGTCGTCATACAGCTCCTTATAGCGGCTTTGAGAGGCCACGCGTCCCGAAAGTTGCGATCAAAGCCACCTGCCCTTTCCCGAGTGCTTCCGCGATGATTCCGTCGCCTGACCATCGATCTTGCGCATCGCAGTTTCCGGCGTTTCCACATGCGCCATCTTGCATCGCAGCATAAGCCTTGTTACATGCCGCGCGAACCGCAGCGGGGTCGCTTTGCCGCTCCCTTTGCTACAAACCTAATCATCCTGAACAGGGGCACGTTTTCGCGTGGATATTTCTGGCGGAATTAAAGCCAGCCTTGCAGGGCGCTATGCAGCAGCCCTGTTCGAGCTTGCGGAAGAGAACAGGCAGCTCGACGCGGTCGAGGGCAGCCTGGCTAAACTGAAGGCAGCGCTGGCCGAATCGGACGAGTTCGCAGATCTGACGACCAGCCCGCTGATCGGGCGCGGTGCGGCTGTTGCGGCAACCGGAGCGGTGTCCAAATCGCTCGGGCTCGATTCGCTTACCGCCAATTTCCTCGGCGCGATGGCGGAGAATCGCCGTCTCGGCCAGCTCAGCCACGCCATCCGCGATTTCTCCCTTATCGCCGCGCAGTATCGCGGCGAGGCCAATGCCGAAGTTGCCTCCGCCCATCCCCTTTCCGACGATCAGGTCACAAAGCTCAAAGCCAAGCTGAAGAGCCTTGCGGGCCGCGACGTCAATATCGACATGCGTGTCGATCCTTCGCTGCTTGGCGGACTTGTCGTCCGCATGGGCAGCCGGATGATCGATGGCTCGCTCCGCACCAAACTCAACTCGCTCGCCAGCGCCATGAAAGGCTAGGGAAACAGAACAATGGATATCAATGCCGCGGAAATCTCCAAGGTCATCAAGGACCAGATCGCCAATTTCGGCACGGAAGCCCAGGTTTCGGAAATCGGCACCGTGCTGTCGGTCGGCGATGGTATCGCCCGTGTCCATGGTCTGGATAATGTTCAGGCCGGCGAGATGGTCGCTTTCGATAATGGCGTTCAGGGCATGGCGCTGAACCTCGAGGCCGACAATGTCGGGCTCGTGATTTTCGGCTCGGATGCCGAGATCAAGGAAGGCGACACTGTCAAGCGTACCGAAACGATTGTGGACGTTCCGGTCGGCAAGGGCCTGCTGGGCCGCGTTGTCGATGGCCTCGGCAATCCGATCGATGGCAAGGGTCCGCTGACCGACGTCACCCGCTCGCGCGTCGAAGTGAAAGCGCCCGGCATTATCCCGCGGACATCCGTGCATGAGCCGGTTCAATCAGGTCTCAAAGCCATCGACGCGCTCGTTCCGGTTGGCCGTGGCCAGCGCGAACTCATCATTGGCGACCGCCAGACCGGCAAAACCGCCGTCGCTATCGACGCCTTCATCAACCAGAAGCACATCAATCAGGGCGATGACGAGAGCAAGAAGCTTTACTGTATTTACGTCGCGATCGGCCAGAAACGCTCGACGGTTGCGCAGATCGTCCGCCAGCTCGAGGAAAACGGCGCGATGGAATATAGCATCGTCGTCGCGGCCACCGCGTCCGAGCCTGCCCCGCTTCAGTATCTTGCGCCATACACTGGCTGCACGATGGGCGAATATTTTCGCGATAACGGCATGCACTCGCTGATCGTTTATGACGATCTGTCGAAACAGGCCGTTGCCTATCGCCAGATGTCGCTGCTGCTCCGCCGTCCTCCGGGTCGCGAGGCTTATCCGGGCGACGTCTTCTATCTCCATAGCCGACTTCTGGAACGCGCCGCGAAGATGAACGAGGATAACGGCGCGGGATCGATGACCGCGCTGCCGATCATCGAAACCCAGGCCGGCGACGTGTCGGCCTATATTCCGACCAACGTGATTTCGATTACGGACGGTCAGATATTCCTCGAGACCGATCTCTTCTTCCAGGGCATTCGGCCCGCCATTAACGTTGGTCTCTCGGTATCCCGCGTGGGTTCTGCTGCGCAGACCAAGGCGATGAAGAAGGTGTCCGGCTCGATCAAGCTGGAGCTGGCGCAATATCGCGAGATGGCAGCCTTCGCGCAGTTCGGTTCGGACCTCGATGCCTCGACCCAGCGCCTGCTCAATCGCGGCGAGCGGCTGACGGAGCTGCTCAAGCAACCGCAATTCTCACCAATGCCGATGGAGGAGCAGGTTGCCTCAATCTTCGCCGGCACGCAGGGCTATCTCGATGCCTTCCCGGCGGATCAGGTCGTCCGGTTCGAGGACAGCTTCCTCAGCCATATGCGCAACGATCATGCCGATGTGCTGACGACGATCCGCGAGACCGAAAAGCTTGAGGACGATGTGGCGGACAAGCTGAAGAGCATCCTCGATGAATTTGTCAAAACGTTTGCCTAATGCTTCAACTCGTAATCTGGGGAATGTGTATCATGTTGGTCGTTAAGGCCCTCGATGTCTTTCATAGACAGGCAGTGGCTGAATCTGCCGGACATGGAGCAAACGGATATGCAACTGCGACGGCCGTCGTTGCTCTATTGGGGGCAATATTGCTCTTCGTATTGGCTGATTCTCAAGTCGCACAAGCGCCTTCGATCCCCAATTATGGAAGTTACTAGATGGCCAGTCTGAAAGAACTCAAAGGTCGCATCGCCTCGGTCAAATCGACCCAGAAGATCACCAAGGCCAAGCAGATGGTCGCCGCCGCCAAGCTTCGCAAGGCGCAGCTGGCGGCCGAGGCTGCGCGTCCCTATGCCGAGCGGCTCGAGACAGTGATGTCCAACCTCGCCGCGAAAGTGACCTTCAGCAGCGATACGCCGAAGCTGCTCGCGGGCACCGGCAAGAACCAGAAGCATCTGCTGGTGATCGCGACATCGGATCGCGGGCTGTGCGGCGCGTTCAACGCGAACATCGTCAAGGAAGCGCGGAAAAAGGCCGAGGCGCTGACCGCCGAGGGCAAGCAGGTCGCTTTCTATCTGGTCGGGCGCAAGGCGAAGCCGGTGATCAAGCGGTTTTATGAAGGCCAGATCGACCATCATTACGACACCAGCGAGATGAAAAATCCCGACTATGATGCGGCGAAAGCCATCGCGGGGGAACTAGTAGAGCGACTCGAAAACGAGAAATTCGATGTCGCCTGGCTGTTCTATTCGAAATTCAAGTCCGCACTGGTGCAGGAACCGCAAACCCAGCAGCTGATCCCCGTTCCCGTTGCGGAAGAGGACGACGCCGACGGCAAGGCCGCAGTCGATTATGAGCCCGATGAGGACGAAATCCTCGAAGAACTGCTGCCGCGCAACCTTGCCATCCAGATTTACCGCGCATTGCTCGAAAATATGGCATCCGAGCAAGGCGCATCGATGACCGCGATGGACAATGCCACGCGCAATGCGGGCGATCTGATCAACGACCTGACAATTGAATATAACCGGACGAGACAGGCGGTTATCACCACCGAACTCGTCGAGATTATTTCGGGTGCGGAGGCGTTGTGAGGCTGCTGATGTCTTTATCTCTCATAACTTTGATGGCTTGCGATTCCGGTGACGAGGTGATTCGGATGCCTGCCGAGGAATCGGGCCAAATTGACACGCCCGTTCCGCAAGCCGACGCTTCAAGCGACGAACGAGAACAAGCCGTAATGGATGCAGAGCGTGCATGCGCTGGCGAATCGAAAATCATCGATCGAGTGGTTGTCGACGGAAGAGCGGTACCCCCGCCGGCTGGATTGCCAGACTACACTTGGTGGATGCTTGAACAAGCGAACGAGCAATTTGGCACAGAAGACTTTGAAATCATTTGCGCGGCCATTCCGGGAGGTCGTACTGACCAACCCGATGGTCGTTGTTTTGTAGCAAGCTATTAAGAAGGCAAGGAAAGAAAAATGGCCACAACCAACAATGTCGGCACAGTCTCACAGATTATCGGCGCTGTCGTCGATGTGAGCTTCCCCGATCAACTCCCGAACATTCTCAGCGCGCTGACGACGGACAATCATGGCAACAAGCTCGTGCTCGAGGTCGCGCAGCATCTTGGCGAGAATATGGTGCGCACCATCGCCATGGACGCGACCGAGGGCCTTGTCCGCGGGCAGGAAGTAACCGACACCGGTTCGCAGATTGCGATGCCGGTCGGCCCCGAAACGCTTGGCCGCATCATGAACGTTATCGGCGAGCCGATCGACGAGCTTGGCCCCATCGGTGCCAAGCAAACCGCCCCGATCCACGCCGAAGCCCCGCTGTTCGTCGATCAGTCGACCGACGCGGAAATCCTCGTCACGGGTATCAAGGTCGTCGATCTGCTCGCGCCTTATGCCAAGGGCGGCAAGATCGGCCTGTTCGGCGGTGCCGGCGTCGGCAAGACCGTGCTGATTCAGGAGCTGATCAACAACATCGCCAAGGGCCATGGCGGCACATCGGTGTTCGCCGGTGTTGGCGAGCGCACCCGCGAAGGTAACGATCTCTATCACGAATTCCTCGATGCCGGCGTTATCGCCAAGGACGCCAACGGCGTGGCAACGCCCGAAGGCTCCAAGGTGGCGCTGGTCTATGGCCAGATGAACGAGCCTCCCGGTGCGCGTGCCCGCGTGGCGCTTTCCGGTCTGACCATCGCCGAGTACTTCCGCGACCAGGAAGGCCAGGACGTGCTGTTCTTCGTCGACAACATTTTCCGCTTCACACAGGCCGGTTCGGAAGTGTCCGCCCTGCTTGGCCGTATCCCGTCCGCTGTGGGCTATCAGCCGACACTGGCAACCGATATGGGCAATTTGCAGGAGCGGATTACGTCGACCAACAAGGGCTCGATCACCTCGGTTCAGGCCATCTATGTGCCTGCCGATGATCTTACCGATCCTGCGCCGGCAACCTCCTTCGCCCATCTGGACGCAACGACCGTGCTCGATCGCGCGATTTCGGAGCTGGGTATTTATCCCGCTGTTGACCCGCTCGATTCGACGTCACGCATCCTTGAGCCACGCACTGTTGGCCAGGAACATTATGAGACGGCCCGTGCCGTTCAGGAAACCCTCCAGCGTTACAAATCATTGCAGGACATCATCGCCATTCTCGGCATGGACGAGCTTTCCGAGGAAGATAAGCTGATCGTCGCGCGCGCCCGCAAGATCCAGAAATTCCTCTCGCAACCTTTCCATGTCGCCGAGGTTTTCACCGGCCTTCCCGGCAAGTTCGTCGATCTCGAAGACACGGTCACGAGCTTCAAGGAAGTCGTCGAAGGCAAGCATGACGATTTGCCCGAAGCGGCTTTCTATATGGTCGGCGGTATCGCCGAAGCGCGCGAGAAAGCCCAAAAGATGGCGGCTGAAGCTGCGTAGCAGCAAAAAGCCCCTCCCTTTCAGGGGAGGGCTTGGGATCGGGCCGTATTTGGGCTATTTTGCTTTTCATAGAGTCAGTAACTGAGAGAGTATCCATGAAACACATCATCCTCGCCCTTTCGCTCGCCGGTATCGTCGCGGCGTCGCCTGCCGCCGCCCAAAGGGAGCAGCAGCCAACGTCCGATGCCTTCGCCGAGTCGGTGAACCAGTCGGTTGTCGCCTGTTTTCATCAGGTTCTCGAACCGGACGACACCTCACGGGCGGAGCAGCGTTATCTTGGCACACAGGGCGTAACCTTCTCGTCCGAAGCGCCCGATCCCGTGCGGCAGCTTGCTGCCGCGGGCGATCTCGGCAATGCGGTGTACACCCAATGGCCGGCCAATGGCGGCGCGATCTGGATCGCGGCTTATACCCAGAACCCGGCCTGCCGCATCATGATCGGCGACACGCAGCTCGCCCAGACCGCGCGCCCCGGCATCGAGCAGCGGCTGCTCGAAAGCGGTCTCTGGCAGAAAGACGAAGCCGCCTCGGGCGAGAGCGACGGCATCACGCGCCAGCTTTTCTATCTCTCCCAGCCCAACACCGACAACCGTATCCAGCTCAACATCTCGGGCCCGACGGCGGTCAACCAGAACGGCTCAAACCTCCAGATGCTGATCACCATGGCGATCATCGAAGGCTAGAACCATGCCCCTCAATTTCGAACTCGTAACCCCTGAAAAACTTCTACGCTCCGAAGAAGTCCATATGGTCGTTGTCCCCGGTACCGAGGGCGATATGGGTATCCTGGAACGCCATGCGCCGGTCATGACCACTATCCGTGACGGCGATATCCAGATATTCAAAACCGCTGGTGGCGACGCCGAAACGATCAAGGTCGAAGGCGGATTCGCGGAAGTGAACGACAAGGGCCTGACGATTTTGGCCGAGAAGGTGGTCGGCGAAGGCGGCGAATAGAAATCGGCTCTTTGCCGGATGTCTCTGCCGTCGCCATGCCAAAATCCGGCCTCGATAATCCGCGTCAGCCCCGCGAGCGCGATAGCAGACCCTGAGCGGCGCGATTTTCGGGTCCAC
>JBGTHW010000135.1:0-35464 GCA_041746035.1 Parasphingopyxis sp. | reverse complement strand
ATCGTCGCGCCAGCCGCTTTCGCAGCACACGCCGGTAACCCGCTCGCCGACCGTCTCGATCTGCGTCACCGGATCGCCGAGGAGTATCGTCCCGCCGATCCGCTCGAAATGCGTGACCATCGCTGCGACCAGCCGGTTTGTGCCGCCCTTGGCGAACCAGACACCGCCATCCTTTTCAAGTTTATGAATGAGTGCATAGAGCGCGCTCGTCTTGAACGGGTTGCCGCCGACCAGCAGCGTGTGAAAGCTCAGCGCTTCGCGCAGTTTCTCGTTTTCGACAAAGCTCGACACCATCGAATAGACCGAGCGCCAGGCCTGCTTCTTCGCCAGCTGCGGCGCGGCCTTCAGCATCGATTTGAAATCGAGAAACGGCACCGCGCCGAGCTTCACATAACCTTCCTCATACACTCCGGCGGAATAGGTCAGAAACTCGCGATAACCGGCGACGTCTTCGGGCCGCAGTTTTTCGATCTCGCGGGTCAGCCGGACCTCATCATTCGAATAATCGAAACTGGTCCCGTCCGGCCAGTTCAGCCGGTAAAACGGAAAAACCGGTATCATCTCGATATCGTCCTTAATGTCGCGCCCGGACAGCGCCCATAGTTCCGCAAGGCAATCGGGATCGGTGATGACGGTCGGCCCGGCGTCGAAAACGAAGCCGTCGCGTTCCCAATAATAGGCGCGTCCACCCGGCTTGTCCCGGCCCTCGATCACGGTCGTCTCTATCCCCGCCGATTGGAGACGGATGGCCAGCGCCAGTCCGCCGAATCCCGCGCCGATAATGGCTGCCTTGGTCATATCTGTCTGCTTTCCCAAAGAGCCTTGATGCCCCTGCCAACCGGAATAGGCGGCTTGCCGGACACGATACGCAGCTTGTCTGCCCATGTGCTGCGCCCGGCATAGAACCGCTCTATAAGGCCGCTATCGAGCCGGTAAAAGCGTTCGAGTATTTTATAGCGATCTTTCGTGCCTGCCCCGCGAAACATCATCGCGTCCAGCATCCGGAAATAGCGCCCGGCACGCCAACGTTTGCGGGCATGGTCATGCAGGGCATCGTGCAGCGCGTCGCCGGACAGGTCATCCATCCCCGCCACCATCAGCGCGGTGCGGACCGCATCGGGCAGAGAATAACCGGTGGTCGGCTGAAACAGTCCGGCACGCACGCCCGCCTTGGCGGTCTTGCCGCCTGAGCGCCAGTAACTCTCGAAATCGCCGCCGGTCATCGCCACCGGCAACACGCCCTTCTCGCTGTGCACTGTGCGCGCCACCTTCCAGCCCTGCGCTTCGGCATAGGCGCGGCAGCGATCCTCGATGACAGAGGCATCCATCGCCGGCAGGTCGCTATAATAGGTTTCCTCGATAAAAACGCACTTTTCGCCGAGCGGCAGGACATAAACGAAGCGATAGCCATCGATCTGCTCGACTGTTGCATCCATGACAATCGGGCGTTCCAGCCCGTGCGGCCCTTCCAGCTCCAGTTCGACGCCCGCGAATTTCTGCCAGCCCAAAGCAAGCTGGCTGAGATCGCCCGCGCCCCGGCAGTCTATGACACCGCCCGCCTCGATCCTGTGGCCCGATTCCAGCATGACCGCTTCGGGGCCTGCACCGATGACATTGACACCTGTCAGCAGCGCGCTTTCGGGTAGCCGATCGCGCAGCACTGCGTCGAACTGCTCCGAACGAATCGAATGATAGGCGACACCAAGCTGGCGGCTGTGCGACGGAAAGCGCACCTCATAATCGTCCCAGCGATGGGAGACCATCGGTTCGAGAAGGGCCATGCCGTCTTCGTCAACATCGCTGGCGAAAAACGACCAGATATGATTGCCGCCGAGCGCGCTTTCTGTCTCGACGATTAGCGTTTTCAGGTCCGGGCGCTTTTCATGAAGAGCCAGCGCGATCAGCCCGCCGGATAGTCCGCCGCCGAGTATCGCGATATCGCATTGAAGATTACTGGCCATCTGGATCGCCACTTACAGGAAAGTTTGCCGCCAATGGAAGGGCGGTCGAACCGGAACAAGAGCCGTGCCTGTTACAGCCCCGTCTTATTCTTCCGGCAGTTCCGCAGGCGGTTCCCATAATTCTATCGCATTGCCTTCAGGATCGTGGACGCGGGCGAAATGGCCGTAGCTGCCATCGCCGTCCCATTCGTCCTTACGCATCGCATCGATCCCCGCAGCCTCCAGTTTCGCGATCATGCCGTCGAGATCCTTGACCCGAAAATTCAGCATGAACGCCTTGTCGGCGGCGAAATAGTCGCTGTCCGCCTTGAAGGGCGCGAAGACCGTCGGGCCGGCGGCCTGCTGCCACAGCGCGTCATGGCCACCCATTCCGAAATGCTTCTTGTACCATGCGGTCAGTGCATCCGGGTCGTTAGCCCGGAAGAAAAATCCGCCCATCCCAGTCACCGCCATGATCGTTCCTCCTCTCTGCCAGCCACAACAATAAGTTGAATCGTTTTCTAAGTCACGGCATGGATAGCCTCAATGGCGCTCGATTCCCTCATGGTCAAAATTGCGGTCATCGGCATTGCCGGTGTCGGCGCGCAATGGATCGCGTGGCGCACCGGCAGACCGGCGATTGCGCTGATGCTGATCGTGGGTATCCTTGTCGGGCCGGTCAGCGCGCTGATACCCGGCGATATATTCCGCGGAGGCCTCATAAATCCCGAACGGGATTTCGGGGCTCTGATGGAGCCCATCATCAAGCTCGCGGTGGCGGTGATCCTTTTCGAGGGCGGTCTGAGCCTCAATTTCCGGGAATTGCGCCACGCTGGCTGGGCGGTGATGCGGGTGGTGGTAATCGGCGTCCCGCTCGGCTGGATGCTCGGCACGCTCGCCTGCCATTATGGCGCGGGATTGAGCTGGGAAGTATCGGCGCTGTTCGGAGGCATTCTTGTGGTGACCGGACCGACGGTGATCGGGCCGATGCTGCGCACGCTGCGCGTCGGCACGCGCGTCTCCAACATCCTGAAATGGGAAGGCATCGTCAACGACCCGATTGGCGCGCTGCTCGCCGTCTTCATTTTCGCCTATATTACTTATGAGGGCGCGAGTTCGAACATCGCGGCCATCAGTTTCGACGTGCTGGGATCGACCTTCATCGCCGCCCTGCTCGGCGCCGCTCTCGGCTGGGGCGTCACCTGGTTCTTTCCGCGCGGTTATGTGCCGGAATATCTGAAAGCGGCGACGCTGCTGATTCTCGTGATCGGCGGCTTCGTGCTGGCCGATATCATCCAGCACGAAACCGGACTGGTGACGGTGACGATCATGGGCGTCGTCATGGCCAACCGACCGATGTTTTCCAGCCACGCGCTGCGGCGGTTCAAGGAGGATCTCGCCGTCCTGCTGATTTCCGGCGTCTTCATCATGCTGTCGGCGACGCTCGATTATGAGGTCATCACCAGTTTCCAGACGAGTTCGTCGGACCCGATAGAAGGCATATTGCGGTTTGGCGGTTTTCTTGTGCTGCTGCTGTTCGTCGTGCGCCCGCTGACCATTCTCGTCTCGCTGCTGTTTTCCAGCGTGCCGTGGCGCGAACGGTTGTTCATCGCCTGGATCGCGCCGCGCGGTATCGTCGCCGTCGCGATCACCGGCCTGTTCGCCATCCGCCTTGTCGATTTCGGGATCGAAGACGCCGAAGCGCTGATTCCGCTGTCTTTCGGCGTCGTCATTGCGACGATTTTCGCGCACGGCTTTTCGGCGGGGTGGTGGGCGCGGCGGCTCGGCATCGATCAGGGCGAAGCAAACGGTGTGCTGATCGTCGGGGCCAATCGCTGGACCATCGATTTCGGCGAATTGCTCAAAAAACTGGAAATTCCGGTGACGGTCGCCGATCCTTCGCAATATGCCCTGCGCGCGGCGCGCAAGCGCGAGCTCGATATCTATCGCGGCGATATCCTCGACGAGGTCACGCAGGAACATCTCGATCTGGGCCAGTTTCAGGAACTGATCGCGGCGACCGACAATGACGCTTATAATGCCCTGATTTGCGACGATCTGGGCCCGGAAATGGGCTATGATGCGGTCAGCCAGATCGGCGCGGACCGGGATCGGGAAGCCTATCATGCACGCGGTCGCGTTCTAATGCCCAAAGGCCCGACCATCGACGATCTCCTGAAATGCGAGGACGACGACTGGGTTTTCTCGCGCACCAAGATCACCGAGAAATACGGCTTGGATGCGCTGAAGAAAAATCTCGCCAGCGAGGCGCATATGGTCTGCGTGCTGAAGCCCGACAGGCGTCTGTTGTTTTTCTCGACCGAGGCCAAGCCGGTGATCGAACCCGGCGATATCGTGGTCAGCTATGCCCCGCCCGAAGCACCCGAAGCGCCGCCCGAAAAAAGGGCGCGACCGCTGGAACCGCAACCGGCCTAAGCGGCGTCCCGCTTGTCCACGTCAGGTATGCTCGCCGCTTCCAGCAGATATTTCTGCAAAGCCTTAAGGCGATTGGCATTGGCGATTTTCTCGCCAAAAAGATCGGTGACATAAAAGGTGTCGACGGCGCGCTCGCCATAGGTTGCGATATGCGCCGAGCGGATCGTTGCCTTGGCCTGAAACAGCGCATCGGCGAGACCATTGAGCAGCGCAGGCCTGTCCAGCGCATTGACCTCGATCACCGTATAGCGGTTGGACGCGCTGTTATCGATCAGCACCACCGGCTCTATATGAAACGCGTCGGCGCGCGGGTGCGGCAGCGGCCTCTTTTCCAGCCTGTCGCGCAGCTTGTGCTTGTTGGCGAGCGCATCGCGGATCGCGGTCTCCAGCCGCGCCACCTGTCCCGGATCGTCGAACATCCCGCCCTGCGGATTCTGGACCAGAATATTATCGAGCGCCATGCCGTCGCGCGAGGTATGGATACGCGCGTCGATGACATTGGCACCGGCCATATCGACCGCGCCGGCGAGTCGGTAAAAAAGCCCGGGATGGTCGGCCATATAGATAGTCACCAATGTCGCGCCCCGTTCCGCATCTGGCGCGATTTCAATAGAAAGATTGTCGTCGCTGGCTTCCGCCTTCGCGACAAGCCGCGCATTCTGTTCGGCAACATCTTCGCTCTCGGCAATCCAGTATGCGGCGGGCAGTTTCCTGAAATACTGCTCCAGAATGTCCTTGTCCCAGTCGAGCCGCACCGCCAGCGCCTGCTGCGCGGCAGCGATCCGTTCGCTCCGGCCCTGCTGTTTATGGCCCAACCGCAACAGCTCTTCCGCACCCCGATAGAGTTCGGTGATAAGCTGCGCTTTCCAGCTATTCCAGGTGCCCGGACCAACCGCTCTGATGTCGACAACGGTCAAGACCAGCAGCAATTTGAGCCGTTCCGGGCTTTTGACGGCAAGCGCGAAATCTTCGAGCGTCTTGGGATCGGCGAGGTCTCGCTTGAAAGCGGTGGCCGATATCAGCAAATGCTGGCGCACCAGCCAGGCGACCGTCTGGGTCTCTCCTGCATCGAGCCCGAAGCGCGGGCATAGCTCCTCGGCGACCTCGGCTCCGAGTATCGAATGATTGCCGCCGCGGCCCTTGGCAATGTCGTGCAGAAGCACGGCCACATAGAGCACCCGGCGTGAAACAAGCGTTTTCACTATTGCGGTGGAAAGAGGATGGTCCTCCGCGAGCGCGCCGCCCTCGATCCTGGCGAGCAAACCGATGGCACGGATGGTATGCTCATCGACGGTGTAATGGTGATACATATCGAACTGCATTTGTGCGACGACACGGCCGAAATCGGGCACGAACCGGCCAAATACGCCCGCCTCGTTCATCCAGCGCAACACCGTTTCCGGGTCGCGCGGGCTGGTCAGTATATCGAGAAACAGCGCATTGGCGCGCTCATCGTCGCGGATTGTCGCGGCGAGATGTTCGTCGCGAGCAGCCTGCCGCATTGCGAGCGGATGAATTTCCCGCTCATGTCTGTCGGCCAGTGCGAACAGTTCGATCAGCCGCACAGGATCCTTTTCGAAGAAATCGTCCTCCGGCACCGCGAGCCGCCCGCGATCGAGCGTAAAGCCGTTGAGCTTGCGCGGCTTGCGTCGCGGCAGGGCCGGCATCGCGAAACGCAGTCCGCGCGCGCCATATTGCTCGTCGAGATGGGCAAGAAACACACCGGTCAGATCGCCGACCTGTTTCGCGATCAGGAAATAATGCTGCATGAACCGCTCGACCGCCGATTTGCCGGCGCTTTCGACATAGCCCATGCGTTCGGCTATTTCGGGCTGAACATCGAAGGTCAGCCGTTCTTCGGGCCGCTTCGCTATCAGGTGCAAATGGCACCGCACTGCCAGCAGGAAGCTACGCGCCTTGCGGAATTCGCGCAGTTCGTCGGCGGTCAGCAGGCCATGTTCGACGAGATCGGCAAGCCCCTGCGTTCGGTGAATATATTTGCCGATCCAGAATAGTGTGTGAAGATCGCGCAACCCGCCCTTGCCATCCTTGATGTTCGGTTCGACGACATAGCGGCTATCTCCCATCCGTTCATGTCGCGCATTTCGCTCCTCCAGTTTTTCGGCGGTGAAGGCACGTGCTGTGCCTTCAGCGACATCGTCATAAAAGCGCCGGGCAGCTTCATCATACAGGGTCTCGTCGCCCCATATATAGCGCGATTCGAGCAGCGCCGTGCGGATCGTCAGGTCGCTCTTCGCCATCCGCACCATATCGTCCAGCGAGCGGCTGGAATGGCCGACCTTAAGGCCAAGATCCCACAATGTGTAGAGGATCGATTCGATGACCTGCTCGCCCCAGGCCGTCTGTTTGTAGGGTGTCAGAAAGCCGATATCGAGATCG
Source organism: Parasphingopyxis sp. (assembly GCA_041746035.1). Classification (GTDB taxonomy): domain Bacteria; phylum Pseudomonadota; class Alphaproteobacteria; order Sphingomonadales; family Sphingomonadaceae; genus Parasphingopyxis. The sequence goes on along the minus strand of JBGTHW010000135.1, from coordinate 28,688 downwards.
GAAAACGGTGCCAGCTCGCTGCGCCCGTAGCCGCCGACCGCGATCAGTGCGAGCCGTTCGCCATCCGACGGATTGCTGTTCGGATAAAGCCGCTGAGCCGTGAAATCGTAAATCGACCGCAAAAGCTGGTCGTGCAGGAACGCGTAACTCACCGTGATCATTGTGCCGCGACCGGGCCTGTTCTCAAGCCTTTGAGACAGCTCTTTGTTCCCGCGGTCGAGTGCCTCGCGCAATATATCGACTGCGGCCTTGCGAAGCTGCGTAACATCGTCGCCTTCGACCTCCCCGAGGGCGGCGGCAACCTTGCGGCGATCGATAATCGCGCGGCGATGGGTGATTTTGACGAGTGCCATCGTACCGAGCTAGCTACCGCCGCTCTCTTCCGCCACCCGTTTCAGCCGGTAAACAACGTCGAGCGCCTCGCGCGGGCTGAGGTCGTCGACATGGATCGCCTCCAGCGCCTCGCGTAAAGGATCGGTCGCGGTTTCTTCTTTTGCGACCTCGACACTGAACAGCGGCAGATCGTCGAGGCCCGCCGCCAGCCCTCCTGTGGCTGCGCGCCCCGCTTCGAGCTTTGACAGCACCGATTTTGCGCGGGTGACGGTTTCTTTCGGCAGGCCCGCAAGCTTGGCCACCGCCAATCCATAGCTGCGATCGGCCGGCCCCTCGGCCAGTTCATGCAGCAATACGAGATCGCCCTTCCATTCGCGCGCGCGAACATGATGGAGCGACAGCGCGTCGAGCCGCTCGGCGAGCCTCGTCAGTTCATGATAATGCGTCGCGAACAGGCAACGGCATCGATTGACGTCATGCACCGCCTCGACCACCGCCCAGGCTATCGCCAGCCCGTCATAGGTCGATGTCCCACGCCCGACCTCGTCGAGAATGACAAAGCTGTTTTCGGTCGCCTGGGAGAGGATCGCCGCCGTCTCCACCATTTCGACCATAAAAGTAGAGCGCCCGCGCGCCAGATTGTCCGACGCCCCGACTCGGCTGAACAGCTTGTCGACAATTCCGAGTGTGGCTTTGGCGGCGGGAACATAGCTGCCCGCCTGTGCGAGGACGGCGATCAGTGCGTTCTGGCGCAAGAAGGTCGATTTGCCGCCCATATTCGGCCCGGTAACGAGCCAGAGGCGCTCATCGGGAGACAGCCCGCAATCATTGGCAACGAAGCGCTCGCCCTGACTATCGACCGCCGCCTCGACAACCGGATGGCGACCGCCTTCGATCTCGAAACACGGATGATCGGCAAGCGATGGCCGTGCCCAGCCGCCCTCTGCCGCCCGTTCCGCGAGCGCGGCCGCGACATCCAGTCGCGCCAGTGCATCGGCGGTAGCCGCGATGGCTGCTTTGTCCTCCAGCGCGCGGCTGACAAGTTCTTCCAGATGCGCCGCTTCCGCGGCCAGCGCATGCGCGCCAGCCTGCGACACGCGCTGCGCCTGCTCATGCAGGTCGGGCGCATTGAACCGTACGACGCCGGCCAAAGTCTGGCGATGGGTAAAGCCGGACTCTGCTGTCATCAGCGTGTCGGCATGTTTCGAGGGAACTTCGATATGATAGCCAAGGACATTATTATGCTTGATCTTGAGGCTGGCGATACCGGTCGCCTCCCGATAGCGCGCCTCGAGCGCGGCGATCGCCTTGCGGCCTTCGCCGGATGTCGCGCGCAAGTCGTCGAGTGCTTCGTCGTAGCCTTCGGCAATATAGCCGCCCTGGGCCGTCTCGATGGGCGGCAAGGGGACCAGCGCGCGTGACAAGTGACCGGTCAGGGCATCGTGGCCGGCAAGATGAGGCAGAAGACGGGAAAGCAGCGCGGGCGGCTCCGCAATTCGAAAAAGCCGTTGATTGAGGCAGCGGGCTTGATCGAGGCCGTCGCGCAGCAGACCCAGATCGCGCGGACTGCCGCGCGCTGCGACCAATCGGCCCAGTGCCCGTCCTATGTCGGGCAACGCTTTGAGCGCAAGGCGCAGGGCTTCGCGCTCCCCGGCATCGCGTTCGAACGCGGCTACAAGCTCAAGCCGGTCTTCGATTGCGGTCGAAGCGGCGAGCGGCGCGCTAATGTCGGCGACCAGCAGCCGTGCCCCGCCGCCCGTCACCGTGCGGTCGATGCAATCGAGAAGGCTGCCCTTGCGGCCTCCCGTCACCGCCTGCGTCAGCTCCAGACTTTCGCGCGTTGCCGAGTCGATCAGCATGAATTCCGCGACGCGATGGCGGACCGGCGGCTGGAGAAACGGCAGTTCACCCCGGCCTGCGCGATCGAGATAGGCCAGCAGGCCGCCCGCGGCAGCCAGTTCGGCGCGCTCAAACGCGCCAAAGCTGTCAAGCGTTGCCACGCCGAAGATAGACTTTAGCTGCCTCTCGGCTGCGATGCTACTGAAATCGGATACGTCGCAAATATGTGCATGCTCAGGTTCCGGCACGAAGCCTTCAGGAATAATCACCTCAGCCGCAGACAGCCGCGCCAGCTCGGCATCGAGCGTCTGCGGATCGGTCGATGACATCTCGAAACGACCGGTCGAAATGTCCGCCGCCGCAATTCCCAGAATACCGCCAACCTCGGTCACGGCGACGAGCCAGTTTGCAGCTTTCGCGTCGAGCAGCGATTCCTCGGTCAGCGTTCCCGCCGTCACCACCCGGACAATGGCGCGCCCGACCAAAGTCTTCGAGCCGCCTCGCCTCCTGGCGTCCTCCGGCGATTCCGTTTGTTCGGCAAGCGCAACGCGATGTCCGGCCCTGATCAGCCGGGCGAGATAGGCCTCATGGCTGTGCGCCGGGACACCGCACATCGGAATCGGTTTGCCCTCATGCTCGCCCCGCGCCGTCAGTGCGATATCGAGCGCGGAGGCGGCGATCCTGGCATCTTCGAAAAACAGTTCGAAAAAATCGCCCATGCGATAAAACAGCAGGCAATCCGGGACGGTTTCCTTCAGTGTGAGATATTGCGCCATCATGGGCGTCGGCCCTGCCTTCTTGGCCGTCCGTGTCGCGGGTTTCGATTTTGCCGTGGTTGCCATTGCCGAAGCAGGATAGCGTCTTGCCGCCGCCGCCGCCATGCCCCAAAAGACGCTCGTCCAAATTCAGTTTTTATCCACCGGCTTGCCCACAGAGGATTATCATGAGCGACGGGTCCAACGTCCAGTTTTCAGAGCGCGAAGCGCTGCTTTTCCATTCCGAGGGCAGGCCCGGCAAGATCGAGATTGTCGCTACCAAGCCGATGGCAACGCAGCGCGACCTCAGTCTCGCTTACTCGCCGGGTGTCGCCGTGCCGGTCCAGGCCATCGCCGACGATCCCGCCACCGCCTATGATTATACCGCGAAAGGCAATCTGGTCGCGGTGATTTCCAATGGCACCGCCATTCTCGGCATGGGCAATCTCGGCGCGCTGGCTTCCAAGCCGGTGATGGAGGGCAAGGCTGTCCTCTTCAAACGCTTTGCCGATGTCGATTCGATCGATATCGAACTTAACACCGAAGACACCGATCGGCTGATCGACGCCATCGAACTGATGGAACCGAGCTTCGGCGGCATCAATCTGGAAGACATAGCCGCACCTGCCTGTTTCATTATCGAACAGACGCTGCGCGAGCGCATGAATATCCCGGTGTTCCACGACGACCAGCACGGCACGGCGATCATCGCCGCTGCCGGCGTGTTCAACGCTGTTCACCTCACCGGTCGCGAGATCGGCGAACTCGATGTCGTGGTCAGCGGTGCCGGGGCGGCGGCTATCGCCTGCACCGAATTGCTCAAGGCCATGGGTGTCGCCAACGATCGCGTGCTGATGTGCGATTCCAAGGGCGTCATCTATCAGGGCCGCGAGGAGGCGATGGACCAGTGGAAATCGGCCCACGCCGCGCCAACCGACAAGCGAACGCTGCGCGAGGCGATGGAGGGCGCGGATCTTTTTCTCGGGCTCTCGGTCGCCGGTGTCGTCGACAAGGATATGGTCGCCTCGATGGCCGAACAGCCGATCATTTTCGCGATGGCCAATCCCGATCCCGAGATTATGCCCGAAGACGCCAAGGCCGCCAAGCCCGATGCGATCATCGCCACCGGGCGCTCGGATTACCCGAACCAGGTCAACAATGTCCTCGGCTTCCCGTTCATCTTTCGCGGGGCGCTCGATGTGCGCGCGACGACCATCAACGACGAAATGAAGGTTGCCGCCGCTCAGGCGCTGGCCCAACTGGCACGGCAGCAGGTGCCCGAAGAAGTCGCCGCCGCCTATGGCAAGGCGCACAGTTTCGGGCCGGACTATATCATTCCTGCCCCGTTCGATCCGCGGCTGATGGAAATTGTGCCGCCAGCCGTCGCCAAGGCAGCGATGGATTCAGGCGTTGCCCGCCAGCCGATCCTCGATATGGACGAATATCGCCACACGCTGAAATCGCGCCTGAACCCGACCAATGCCGTGCTGACGCTGGCTTTCGAACAGGCCCGCGCCCAACCGCGCCGGGTGCTGTTTGCGGAGGGCGAAGAAGAGGTGGTGCTGCGTGCCGCCATCCAGTTCCGCAATGGCGGCTATGGTGTTCCGGTGCTGGTCGGTCGCGACGATGTGCCGGATCGGCTGCGCAAACTCGGTGTCGACGATCCCGAAAGCTACGAATATCACAATAGCCGCAATTCGCCGCTGGTCGGCGAGATGGTCGATTTTCTGTATGAGCGCCTGCAACGGCGCGGCTATTTGCGGCGCGATTGCGAGCGGATGGTCAATCAGGACCGCAACATCTTCGGCGCGCTGCTGCTCGCGCTCGGCGAAGCCGATGTGATGATCACCGGCGTCACCCGCCAATATAACCAGTCGCTGAGCCAGGTGATGAAGGTCATCGATCCGGTCGAGGGCCGCCGCCCGTTCGGCATCCATATCCTGGTTGGCAAGAGCCATACCGTATTCATGGCCGATACCACGATCAACGAGCGTCCCTCGCCCGAACTGCTCGCCGATATCGCCGAACAGACCGCAGCTGTCGCGAGACGCATGGGCCACGAACCACGCGTCGCGTTTCTTTCGTTTTCCACCTTCGGTAATCCTTCGGGCACCTGGCTGGAAAATATCCGCAAGGCGGTCGCCCTGCTCGATAATCGCGGGGTGAGTTTCGAATATGAGGGCGAGATGGCACCCGATGTCGCGCTCAATCCGAAACTGATGGAGAATTATCCGTTCAGCCGTTTGTCGCAGCCCGCCAATGTCCTGATCATGCCGGGCCTGCAATCTGCCAATCTTTCCTCGAAGCTGTTGCGGGAACTGGGCGGCGATTCGGTAATCGGGCCGATGCTGGTCGGCATGGCAAGACCGGTCCAGATCACGACAATGTCGACGACCGCGAGCGAGCTGGTCACGCTTGCCGTTTTGGCAGCGGGCGGGATTGCGCGCTAGGCGAGACTGACAGCGCTAGTTCCCGCCGGGATTGTCGGCAGTGGTTCCGGCCTCGCCGGTCGCGCCAACCTGCCCGATATTGCCGAACAGCTCGTCGAAAAAGTTGATATTGCGCCCGAGCGTTGGCGTTTCCTCGCCCCATGGGTCTATCGAAGCAATCTGGTCCATACCCAGATCGCGGACACTGGAAACCGTGCCGTTGTCCTCAAACTGGACGACAAGGACGGTCTGGGCGGTCGGGCTGGGGCGGGCAAAGGCTAGCTGCCGCGTATCGCGCGAATAATAATACCAGGTCGGGGTTTCGTTGCCGCGGGTGAACTGGCTTGTGAAAGTAGGACGGCCGAGCGTCGCCTGCACCGATTCGCGGGTATCGACCCCGCTCTGAATCGAATCGATCAGCACCCGATCTCCGATATACCCCTTGTGCGAGCGAAGCTGGGTACAGCCGCTCGCGACGATACTGGTCAGAAGCAGGGCGGCAACAGCACCCGTCAGCGGCATTCGGTTTACTCGTCCGGTCATGAAAGTCTCCATAGGTGCAATACCGATACATCCGGCCATTGCATCGCAAAGCTGCGCGCTCAATATGCGGAAGGCAGGGTGCATGGCAAGGCTTGCGCGACAGGGATAATGAAAGACTCATGAGCATATTCGACCGGTTTATCGGAAAATCCCGCCCGCGCGAGGCGCTGGAGCCGCTTTATCGGAAAGTCGTCGCCCATGGCCGCGATCCGGAATGGTATCGGAAAGGCGGCGTTCCCGACACGCAGGACGGGCGTTTCGACATGATCGCGGCGATACTCTCGCTGGTGCTCATCCGGTTGGAAAACGAAGGCGAAGCGCGGGCCAGCGAATGCGCGCTGCTCGCCGAAGTGTTTATCGCCGATATGGATGGCCAGTTGCGCGAGATCGGCGTGGGCGATGTCGGTGTTGGCAAGCAGGTCGGCCGGATGGTCGGCGCACTGGGCGGGCGTATCTCGGCCTACCGCGGTGCGTTCACCGGCAATGACGCCTTCTCCGATGCCCTGGCCCGCAATCTGTATCGCGGCGAAAGGCCGGACGAAGAAGCGCTCGGCTTCGTCGAAAACCGGCTTTGCAGATTCGCCCGTGCCTTGCGGGACGCAGACGACACCGCCATCGTCGCGGGGACACTGCCCGAACTGCCATGACCGAACAGCCCGAATTTTCCCGCCCCGTGGCGGTCGACCGGATAGTGTCCAGCCCGTCCGCGCATCCCGTAGCAGCGGAACCAGACGAGCGGGAAGCGCTGGCGGAGCGGTTCGGGTTGCTCGGCATCGCTCTGTTGCGCGCCGATATCGACCTCCATCGCGACGGCGACCGCATTGTCGCGCACGGCACGGTCTTCGCGGAACTCGAACAGCAATGCGCCGCGACCGGCGATGCCGTGCCCGCGACAATCGAGGAGCCTTTCGAGCTGCACTTCCTGCCCGAAGGCGAGGTGCCATCGGACGAGGAAATCGAACTTTCCGAGAGCGAATGCGAAACCGTTTTCCATGACGGCAGCGGCATTGATCTCGGCGAGGCGGTGGCGCAGACGATGGGTCTCGCGCTCGATCCCTTCCCGCGCAGCCCCCGGGCAGAAACCGTGTTGAAGGAGGCCGGGGTCAAACAAGAAGGCGAGATACAAACCCGGGCGCTGAGCGGTCTTAAAGATTTGATGGAAAAAGGCGGTAAGAACTAGCTCCACCATGCCCAGCCCCGAAGACATCCTCCGCTCCACCTTCGGCTATGAGAGCTTTCGCAGCGTCCAGCGCGATGTGATCGACCGGGTGATGGCGGGGCAGCACAGTCTCACCGTGATGCCGACGGGCGCGGGCAAGTCGCTTTGCTACCAGATACCGGCCATCGCCCGGCCCGGCACCGGTCTCGTCATCTCACCGCTGATCGCGCTGATGCACGATCAGGTCCGCGCCGCCGAAGCCGCGGGCATCCGCGCCGCGACTCTGACTTCGGCGGACAGCAACCGCGAGGAGACCGTCGAACGTTTCCGCGCGGGCGCGCTCGACCTGCTCTATGTCGCGCCGGAACGGGCGAGCGGCGGCGGATTTCAGAGTCTGCTCGAAGCGACGCCGCTGTCGCTGATCGCCGTCGACGAAGCGCATTGCGTGTCCGAATGGGGCCATGATTTCCGCCCCGACTACCGTCTGTTGCGGCCATTGCTCGATCGCTTTCCCGATGTTCCGCGCCTCGCCCTGACCGCAACCGCCGACCATCAGACGCGCGGAGATATCCTGGTTCAGCTCGGCATACCCGAAGACGGCATGATCGTCGCGGGCTTCGACCGGCCCAATATCCGCTATGTCATCCAGCCGCGCGCCAACGCCACGCGCCAGATCACCGATCTCGTCGCCGAGCAGCCGGGCGCGGGCATCGTCTATGCGACCAGCCGCGCGCGCACCGAAAAGCTCGCCGCCGCGATTGCCGCGACCGGGCGCAATGCCGGCTATTATCATGCCGGCCTGCCACCGCATGAGCGCGCCGCCAGCCAGGCCGCCTTCGTTTCGAGCGAGGATATGGTGATGTGCGCGACCATCGCCTTTGGCATGGGCATCGACAAGCCCGATGTCCGCTTCGTCGCCCATGCCGGTATCCCCAAATCCATCGAGGCCTATTATCAGGAAACCGGACGCGCGGGCCGCGATGGCGACCCCGCTGAGGCGCACCTGTTCTGGGGGGCAGCGGATTTCTCGACCGCGCGCCATCGCATAGAGCATGAGATCGAAGATCATCGCAAAGCGGGCGAGCGGGTGCGGCTCAATGCACTCGGCGCGCTGGTCGAGACCGCCGATTGCCGCCGCGCGATCCTGCTCCGCTATTTCGGCGAGAACCCGCCTCAACGCTGCGGCAATTGCGACAATTGCCTGAATCCGCCCAGAACGACCGACGTCACAGAAACAGCGCGCAAGTTCCTGTCGGCCGTCTATCGCACCGGGCAGCGGTTCGGCACCGGCCATATCGAGGCGGTGCTGGCAGGAAAGAGCAGCGAGAAAATCCACCAGCTCGGCCATCACAAATTGTCTGTCTTCGATATTCTCGACGAGGGCGAAGCCGCGCTGCTCAAGCCGGTGGCGCGCGCACTGCAAACCCGCGAGGCGCTCGTTCTGACCGATCATAGCGGACTCGCGCTCGGCCCGGCGGCGCGCGCGATCCTGAAGGGCGAGGAGAGCGTCGCGCTCATCGTCCCGAAGAAAAAACCGCGCCGCACCCGCAGCGAGCGCCAGACCGCCAACCCGGTCGGCGACCCGCTGTTCGAAGCCTTGCGCGACAAACGCCGCGAAATCGCGACGGAAAATGCGATTCCCCCCTATGTGATTTTCCATGATTCGACGCTGCGGGAACTGGCCGCGAAAAAACCGGCCAGCCTTGCCGAAATGTCGCATATATCGGGCGTCGGCGAGAGCAAGCTGGCGAAATACGGCGAACCCTTCCTGCAGGTGGTGAGGATGTTCGCCTGACAAGGCCGCTTGCCGAATGTGGCGCTGCATCCCTAAAGGACACGCAAAGGAGACCCCGATGTTCCGCATATTGAGCGACACGATGCTCGCTTCCCCGCAAATCAGGCCCGGCGATGTCGCAAAAGCGGCGCAAGAAGGCGTAACGCTGATTATCAACAACCGCCCCGACGGCGAAGCGCCGGACCAGCCTTCGGGCGCGTCGATAGAGGCGGCGGCGCGCAAGGCGGGGCTGGACTATGTGCTGATACCCGTGACCCATGCCGGTTTCTCGCTGCCGCAGGTCGAGGCGATGGCGGAGGCGCTGGAGGCCAATGACGGAAAATGCCTCGCCTTCTGCCGCTCCGGCACACGCTCGACCCTGCTCTGGGCGCTGACCCGCGCGCATCTCGGCGATCACCCCGACGCGATCGAGGCAGCAGCGGAAAAGGCGGGCTACGATGTCGCGCCGGTGCGCTCGATCATGGACGCGTTTCACTCCGGAAAATGAGCTGGCTGGTTCTCACCGGATCGCTTGGGGCGGTGTTCGCGGTTGCTGGGCTGGTTTGGCTGCTGGGTCTCGGCAAGTCGCCCGGTATCGCCGACGCGAAACACGCGATGCAGCTGGCGCGAGAGGCACAGAGCGGATTTCGACCTGCGGGGGCGGTAATCGATGCCAAAGGCCGGGCCGCATTGGTGCGTGGGAACAATGGTGAAATTATACTCGTCCGTCCACATGGTGCGCAGATGGCGGCTCGCATTTTCAAGTCCGCGCCGGCAATCGAGCGTGAGGGCGGACGATTGAAGATTGCGACCGGAGAGCGCATGTTCGGCGATGTGATGCTGGAGCTTGACGAAAAGGACGCGAAACATTGGGCGAAACGGCTCGAAGGCGCTCCCTATGCCTGAAATGCTCCCCGATCCGGTGCAATATGCGATTCCCGCCTTTATTGCGCTGATCCTGATCGAGATGCTCGTCGCATGGCGGATCGATCCGTCGCGATATGAGACGAAGGACACGCTCACCTCTCTGCTGCTCGGTACCGGCAGCACGGTGGCGGGGGCGCTGACCGGATCGGCGGTGATCGCGCTGTCCTTCTGGCTGGCGCAGTTCCGGCTGTTCGATATCGGCTATATCTGGTGGGCGTGGATCGTCGTCTTCCTGCTCGACGATCTGGCCTATTATGTCTTCCACCGGATGGCGCACCGGGTGCGCTGGTTCTGGGCAAGCCATGTCATCCACCATTCCAGCCAGCATTATAATCTCTCGACCGCGCTCCGGCAGACATGGACAGGCTTTTTCAGCCTGAGTTTCGCCTTCAGCCTGCCAATCATTCTGCTCGGGTTTCCGGTGCCGATGCTGATTTTCGCGAGCGCGGTGAATCTGATCTACCAGTTCTGGATTCACACCGAGGCCATCGGGCGGATGCCGCGCTGGTTCGAGGCGGTGCTCAACACGCCCTCGCACCACCGCGTCCACCACGCCACCAACCCGCGCTATCTCGACCGCAATTATGCCGGAATGCTGATTATCTGGGACAGAATGTTCGGCACTTATGAGCCGGAGCGCGACGACGAGCGCCCGCGCTACGGCATCATCAAGAATCTCGGCAGTTTCAACCTGCTGTGGGCGGCATTCCATGAATGGATCGGGATCGCCAAAGATGTGACGACCATCCCCGGCTGGCGCAACAAGCTCGCCTACCTCTTCGCCGCGCCCGGCTGGAGTCATGACGGCTCACGCGATACCAGCCATACGATCAAGGCAAAGTGGCTGGAGAGCGGCGATGACTGACCCGCGCATCATCATATTCAATGGTATCGGAAGTGTGGGAAAGAGTTCCACGGCAAAGGCGCTCCAGAAGATTGCTTCCGAACATTTCCTGCATGTCCCAGGCGATGCATTTCTCGAAATGCTGCCCGACGCAATGATGGATCATCCCGATGGTATCGTTTTTAAGACATTACAAACCAGTAATGGTCCGTCCGTAGCCATCGAGATGGGTCCGGCGATGGACCGGCTAATGCGCGGATTTCGCCGGTCGGTCGCGGCACTGGCGCATGAGGGCAACAGTCTCCTGGTCGACGATGTAATGCTCTATGAGACCGACCAGCATTATTATCGAGAAGTTTTGGGTGAATTCGATGTGCGTTTCGTCGGTTTTTTTGCGCCACTGGATATGCTCGAACAGAGGGAACGGGACCGGAAAGATCGCCTTGTCGGGCTGGCCCGCTGGCAATATGGCCGGGTTCATAAGGGCATAGCCTATGATCTGGAAATCGATACCAGCGAAACCTCTCCCGATGAGTGTGCCCGGAAAATCGCCCAAGCGTTCAGCTTGTAGCGCTTCTTAAAAAAGGGTTGGGGAATCGGCCTCCCGCCCCTTTTTCTGGCATTCTGTCCGCTTAGAAGCGCTGCCTGACGGTCAGGCCATAAGTCCGCGGCTGGCCTACGCGAAAGCCCAGCCTGGCGCGGCCGCCGCGCTCGCGATCGAACGAGAGGAGCGGATTGGCGTCGAGCACATTGTTGATATAGGCCGATATGTCGAGCTGGCTGGCGAGTTCGACCCCGACACTTAGATTGATAAGTTCGTAGGATGGCAGATTGAGATCGACGATCGTCGCATCGGTGCCGGGCGCACCGCCGAAGGGCAAGTTCGACACGAAAGCCCGCGGATTGTTCTCCTGATCGCTCGGCTGGGTGAAGCGGTCGCCGACATGCTGGAGCGAGGCTCTTATAAAGCCGATAGAATCCCAGTTCGGATCGAGCGGAAAATTGTAACCCGCATTGATGGCGATCTGGAAGTTGGGAACCGAGGGCAGGCGATTGCCACTGCGGATACCGCCAATTACGGCACCGGTCCCGTCGACAACGGTGGAATCGAACTCGGCCTCGATGATGCTCCCGGCAATGCTGACATCGACGGCTTGCGAGGGCTGGACGGCGAACTCGAATTCAAGGCCCATGCTATGCGCGTCGGGCACGTTGAAGACGATACGCGACGAACAGGACCCGGCATCGAGCGTCACCTGAAGATCGCTGATATCGGTGTAGAAGGCCGCCGTATTGAAGGTCAGGACGCCTGTCCGGGCTTTCAAACCGACTTCGTAATTCCACAATGTTTCGTCGTCATAGTCCTGGAAACCCCCGAATATCGCGGCATCCTGCGCCGTGCAGAGCGGAATGTTCAACGGGTCGTTGACGCCGCCAAGACGAAACCCGCGCGATGCTTGGGCATTGAGCGTAACTTCGTCGCTCGCTTCGTAACTGAGTAGGAAACGCGGCGTGAAGCCCGACGACTCCGTGCGATCGACGACGCCGACATCGCCATTGGCAAAAAGCCCGCCGGTCGTAATCGTTCGGACTTCGCTGAAATCATAATAGCGACCACCTGCCGTAACCGTAAAGCGATCGGTGATGTCATAGCTGGCTTCGCCGAACGCGGCAATCTGCTCGATAGTGTAGGCAAGATCGGAGTTGAACGGCGAATCCGCCGGGAAACCGTTAGCCACAGCCGCCGATGTTCCTGCGCCCAGTGTTGCATCTGTAAAGGCATCATATCCCGGTGTTGGCAAACGCTGCGCATAGACGCGATCAGTATTTGAATAGAAACCTCCGATCAGCCATTGAAAGGGGCCGGGATCGACCGAACCCAATCGTATTTCCTGTGTAAACTGCTCAAGATCGGTAACGTCGCGCAGGTTCGACGGCAGTGTCACAGCGACGTCAGGAAAGCCCAGATCGACCGAAACGCTGCCGGACAATGCGCTGGCATCGCGGCTCACCAATATATCGCGGTTGGTATAGCTGCTGATCGAGCTGAATTCGACCGGGCCGATCCCGAACGACATGACAAGATCGGCGATAAGCGTTTCATCGCGAAACTCTTCGTCGCGCAGAAGAAACTGCTGGCGTTCTTGAAGCTGGACCGCAGGACGCGTGGTTGTGAACGGATTAGCGAAGAGATTGAAGACTTCCTGACGGTTAAAACCGTCCGCTTCGACCTCCTGATAGAGGATTCTCGGTGTGATCGTGATATCGGGGGTCGGCTCGAACACGAAGGCAAGCCGTCCACCATACCGCCGACCGGAATTGACATCCTCGTCGACACCGCCGCCTTCGCGCAGCGCATCGACGAAGCCGCCAAATTCCGTGTAATAGCCGACCGCGCGAGCAGCCGCAACGCCATTGGCAATCGGCACATTGACGACACCGCGCAAACTGCCGCCGATATCGTCGCCATCGACGAGATTGATATTGCCTTCGACCGCGCCCTCGAAAAGATCTGGATCGGGCTGGTTGGTGATATAGCGCAATGTGCCGCCGACCGATCCCGAACCGAACAATGTTCCCTGCGGGCCGCGCAATGTCTCGACACGATTGAGATCGAAAAGGTCGAGATCGGGCGTGAATAGCGACAACGAAATCACCGATTCATCGAGATAGACGCCGACCTGCTCCTTGACGCCGGGTTGATCGCGAACAATCTGGCCGGCCGAAACGCCGCGTATCGCGATCTGGCTCTGGCCGGGACCCAAATTCTGGATGGTCAGACCGGCAACATTGCGCGACACATCTTCGATCGTGGTAACATTGGCGCGCTGAAGGTCTTCCTCGGTCTGCGCATTGATCGAAAAAGGCACGTCCTGGATCGCCTGTTCGCGCCGGGTCGCGGTAACGATAATCACCGTTTCATCGGCAATAGCGCCGCTGGGCGTTTCCTCGATCTGCGCGTACGCGGTTCCGCCGAGTAAAAGAGCGGAAAGCGAACTTCCGGCCAGCAGTCTAGCCGATTTGCTGAAAGATGCGGCGATAATGGCCATCGAAAACCCTCCCCTTATTTTATGTTATAGCTGCGAATTACGCCTATTCAGGCGATTGGCAAGCGGGAAATCGATCGCGCCAAATTTCCGCAGGCTGCCGTGTCGCGGCGGCAACATTCCAGTAGCGTAACAAAACAAAAAAGGGCCGGAGAGTTTCCTCCCCGGCCAGTGTCATTCGCAGGAACGAATTTCTTTAGTAATTATACGCCCGCTCACCATGTTCGGCGAGATCGAGGCCTTCGCGTTCGGCTTGCTCATCGACGCGCCCGCCCGTCACCAGCCTGGCGATGGTGAAGGCGATGGCGGAGCCGATACCGGCCCAGCCTATCGCTACAGCCACGCTCTGGAACTGGATTACGAACTGGGCACCGGCGGCGTAATCCGCATCGCCCGGTCCGCCGAGACCCGGCAGCATCGTGAAGGCAGTGCCGAGCGAGCCGACGATACCGCCGATGCCGTGAATGCCGAACACGTCCGCCGTATCGTCGAAGCCGAGCTTCGGCTTGATAATGGCGACGAACCAGAAGCAGACGACCGCGGCAACAGCGCCGAGCAGGATCGCGCCGAACGGCCCGGAATTGCCCGCCGCCGGGGTGACCGCGACCAGACCGGCGACCGCGCCGGAACACGCGCCGAGCAGCGAACCCTTGCGGCCCGTCAGTTTCTCGGCCAGCATCCAGAACAGCACACCGGCGGCGGTCGCGACGAAGGTGTTAAGCACAGCCAGCGTGGCCACGCCATCCGCCTCCAGTTCCGATCCGCCATTGAAGCCGAACCAGCCGACCCAGAGCAGGCCGGTGCCGATCAGCGTCATCGTCAAAGCGTGGGGCGGCATCGCCTCTTTCCTGTAGCCGATGCGCGGCCCCAGAATGATGCAGCCGACCAGCGCCGAGACACCGGCATTGATATGCACGACCGTGCCACCGGCAAAATCCAGCGCGCCCCAGCCGAAGATCAGCCCGGTCGTCGCCGCATCGGACCCCTCATACCAGACCATATGGGCGATCGGGAAATAGACGAGCGGTAGCCAGAGGATGGCAAACAGCATCATCGTCGAAAATTTCGCCCGCTCCATCGTGCCGCCCGCGACCAGCGCCAGCGTGATCGCCGCAAAGGTCATCTGGAAGGCGATGAAGATATATTCGGGGATGACGACGCCGTCGCTGAAGGTCGCGGCGGTCGAATCGGAAGTTACCCCGGCGAGGAAGGATTTGCCGAAGTTCGAGATGAACATATTGCCATCGCCGCCAAAGGCCATCGAATAGCCGAAGATGACCCATATAATCATGGCGAGGCTGGCAAGGCCGATAACCTGCGTCAGCACCGATGCCATATTCTTGGTCCGCGCCAGCCCGCCGTAAAACAGCGCGACGCCCGGTACAATCATCGCCATGACCAGCACGGTCGCGACGATCATCCAGGCGGTATCGCCCTTGTCCATCGTGTCGGCGGCGACCTCCGTTGCGGCTTCCGCAGCTGCCTGCGCCCAGGCCGGGGCGGCGGCGAGCGCGGCGATGGCCGCCGCCGATAATTTCATAAGGTAACGCATGGTCTGTCCCCCGTCCTAAAGTGCCGTGTCGTCGGTTTCGCCGGTGCGAATTCGCAGTGCAGCACCGACATCGAGCGTGAATATCTTGCCGTCGCCGATAGAATCGGTGTGGGCGGCAGCGGCTATCGCCTCGACGACGCGCGGTGCGAGATCGTCGCTGACGACCGTCTCCAGCCTGATCTTCGGGACCATGTTGGTCGCATATTCCGCGCCGCGGTAAACCTCGGTTTGCCCTTTTTGTCGCCCGAAGCCTTTTACCTCGATGGCGGTCATGCCCTGGACGCCGACTGCCGTCAGCGCCTCGCGCACTTCGTCCAGCTTGAACGGTTTGATGATTGCTATGACAAGTTTCATATCGCCTCCC
Organism: Parasphingopyxis sp.; assembly: GCA_041746035.1. Classification (GTDB taxonomy): domain Bacteria; phylum Pseudomonadota; class Alphaproteobacteria; order Sphingomonadales; family Sphingomonadaceae; genus Parasphingopyxis. The sequence continues at coordinate 13,122 of JBGTHW010000135.1, read as the reverse complement.
TGATTCGAAGACGATGCTGCAATGCAGCAAATATGTCAAATGGTAATGAAACAGAATTTACGACTCTTGCATAATTTTATTACAATATAGCGGACGTAAACCCTGTTTGCCGCGCAATTAGGCCGCTGCGAGGATTTTTCCTATTGCGCCGCAATATCGCGGATACGGTCGATGGCTTCGGTGACTGCGGCGTGGCCGATGCCGATCAGATCCTCGGCGCGGGTGAAATTCGAGGTGTCGATATGGCCGACCGAAGGAGCCAGTTCGAGATCGGGCGGGTTGAGATCGAGCGAATAGCGCGCCAGCCGCGACAGCATCAGCCCGGTCGCGCCACGCACGATACCGAGCGTGGTCAGCCGGGAATCGTCGCCTTCGCGAATGCCGACGGTGTTGCGCCGCGCCAGATAATCGCCCTGCAGATTGACCGCTACGACCGGCAGCCCGCTCGCCAGGGCGCGCGCCGGCGATACCGGAACCGGCATGACCGAGCCGCCATCGGACAGAATTTGCCCGTCGCGCAGCACCGGGTGGAAAATTCCCGGCAGCGCAATCGTCGCATGAATGGCCTCGCCGACCGGCCCCTCATCCAGAACAACCGGCTCGCCGGAAATCAGGTCGGCGGCAACGACAGCCGTAGGGATGGCGAGACTCTCGAAAGTGAGGTCGCCGAGATTTTCGTCGATCAGCCTGCCGATGGCCTTGCCGCTGAGCACCGATCCCTTGCGCCAGTTGGGGCCGAGAAACCGCATGACCTTTCGCACATTGCTGACCGAATGCGCGATTTCCTCGAGCCGGTCGAGCCGCCCGGAGGCGTAGGCGATGGAGGCAACCCCGCCGATCGAGGTGCCCGCCATCGCGCCGATTTCGATGCCCGCCTCGTCCAGCGCCCGCAACACGCCGATATGTGCCCAGCCCAGCCCCGCGCCGCCGCCAAGCGCCAGCGCGATCTTCATTTTGCGGGATCGCAGGAGGCAAGAATCGCCCGCGCCTCTTCCAGATTGTCGTCATCGACCATCACCCGCACCGGGATCATGATGCCGACACTCTCGGCGATATTCATGCCGGTATCGAAACAGACCGCCGGAATGCCATCCGCCTCCAGCCGCGACCGGACAATCTGTCCCTCGATACCGCTGGAAAATCTGGCGAGCTCAACCAGCGCCATCGAGCTTTATCTCTTCGTCGAAATAGCGGGTCGTGGGGCGAACAGGCAGGCCATCGATGCTCTCGGTCCGGCCCGCCACTTTATCGAGCCAGTCCTGCGCGGCGATCTGCCTGTGCGCTTTCTGCAATGTCGCGCGATCGTGCTTGTGCTCCATCATCGGCACACCCCAGCCGCAGCTGGTTTGCACATTGTCTATCGCGATATCGAAAATCTGCCGTGTGCCGGGAAGTATCTCGAAATGAGCGGCGAGTTTGTCCCAGCCCTCATCCTGCGGCAAAACAGGAATCCCGTGCCCGTAAATGCGGAAGATCAGCGCCGGATTCTCGAAAGCACAGAACATGATCGTGATCCGGCCATCGGCGGTCAGGTGTGCATGCGTCTCATTGCCCGATCCGCCGAGATCGAGCCAGGCGACGCGGCCGGGCGAAAGAATGCGGAACGAGTCATAACCCTTGGGCGAGAGATTGATCCGGCCATCGGCAGCGGCGGTCGCGACGAAGAACATCGGCTGTTTTTCGACAAAGGCGATATGCTTGTCGTTCAGTGCGTCGAAAAAATCGGCCATTATTCTTCCTTGAAGACCGTCAAAAGTTACACCCTGCACTATATAGTACGGTGTTATGGTACGGTGTTAAAACACTTCTACGCCGCCGTCCCGCCAACCGTCAGCCCGTCGATCAGCAGCGTCGGCTGCCCGACGCCGGCCGGGATCGACTGGCCCGCCTTGCCGCAAATGCCGATGCCTTCGTCGAGCGCGAGATCGTTGCCGATGGCGGACACTTTGGTCAGCACGGTCGGCCCGTCGCCGATCAGCGTTGCGCCCTTGATCGGCGCGCCGATCCTGCCGTTCTTCACGCGATAGGCTTCGGTGCAGCCGAAGACGAATTTGCCGCTAGTGATATCGACCTGCCCGCCGCCGAAACTCTTGGCGAAAATGCCGTCCTTGACACGGCTCAGGATTTCCGCCGGATCGTCTTCGCCCGAGCGCATGAAGGTGTTGGTCATCCGCGGCATCGGCGCATAGGCGAAACTCTCCCGCCGCCCGTTGCCTGTCGCGGGCACGCCCATTAGCCGCGCATTGGTCCGGTCCTGCATATAGCCTGTCAGTATGCCGTCCTCGATCAGCACGGTTTCCTGTGTCGGCGTACCCTCGTCATCGATCGAGAGCGAGCCGCGCCGCTCGCCAATCGAGCCATCGTCGACGACGGTCACGCCCGGCACCGCCACTCGCTCGCCCATCCGCCCGGAAAAGGCCGAGGTGCCCTTGCGGTTGAAATCCCCCTCCAGACCATGACCGATGGCTTCATGCAGCAACACGCCGGGCCAGCCGGGACCGAGAACCACCGTCATTTCTCCGGCAGGGGCGGGTTCGGAGGACAGGTTCACCACCGCCTGCGCCAGCGCCTCGTCTATCGCGCGGTTCCAGTTTTCCGGCTCGAACAGCCGGTCATATAGATAGCGCCCGCCCAATCCAAAGAACCCCGCCTCGCGGCGATCGCCCTCTTCGACCATGATCGAAACATTGAGCCGAACCAGCGGGCGGATATCGGTAGCCACAAAGCCATCGGGTCGGACGATCTCGACCACGCTCCAGCTACCGGATATCCCGGTCGTCACCTGCACGACGCGCGGATCGCGGGCGCGGGCGGCGGCATCGATTTCCTCGCACAGCGCCACCTTCCTCGCGAAGGGCACAAGCGTCAGCGGATCGTCTGCGGTATAGAGATGCATATTGGTTGGGCGCGGCGGAGCCTGGCGCGGCTGGCTGGCCGGATCGAGCAGTCGCATCGTTTCCGCTGCGCGCCGGATTGCCGCTTCGCTGATATCGTTGGCATGGGCGAAGGCCGTGGTTTCGCCCGACACACCGCGCAGGCCGAAGCCCGCTTCGGTGCTGTAATCCGCGGTTTTCAACCGACCATCGTCGAAGGCGAATGCCTCCTTGGCGATATATTGGAGATAGAGTTCGCCATCGTCGGCCTTGCCGAGGGTTTCGGCAGCGAGGCGTTTGGCGGTATCGGGGTCGAGCGCGTCATTCCGATAGAGAAGCGCGCGGGGGTCGGTGGGTAAGGTCATGCTGCCGATATAGAACTATTCGGCTCCGGTAACACCCTCAACGCTATTATCCGCCCTGCCGTCCGCCAGCCCGCCGATCAGGATAAAGCGCCGGTCGCAATAGCCGCAATCGACGAAACCGTGCTCGTCTATTTCCAGCCAGACGAGCGGATGGCCGAGCGCATCGCCCCCCGGAATGTCGGTTTCGCCGTCGCAGGAGACGCGCGGAGAATTCACACGGGCTATTTCGGGCGGATCGATCATCGTTCGGCGCGCTTAGCAAGCGGTGCAAACAAGGGCAATCGCCGCCGCAAGGCGATCAGAAATTATCGAGCGTAACGGTGAAGGTGCCGGTATAGGCGCCCGCCGGTTGATCGCTCGCCACCTCCAGCGTTCCGCCGACATGAAATTCGTATTCCGTTCTGAAGAAATAGGCAAACTGGCTAAAATCGGTGGTGAAATTTCGCAGCCGCATCGGCCTGCCCGGATAGGCCGGATTGACAAGACTAATAGAGTCGGTGGCGCGCGGTCCGGCATATTGCGGATAATCGCGAAATATGCGCCGCTCGAAGGAAAATCCCGCCGGGTGAAAACTGCCCCCGGCGCGGGTGGCCGTGCCGGTGACCGCCTGAGTTCCGTTAGGCCGGACCGTGATCGTCCCCCCGGCTGTGCCCGGAATGAGCAGCCCGAAATCCATGTCGGCTTCCTTGTTGAGCCGGCTTGCGACGGTAACGTCGGCCGATGCCTCGCCGGTCGGGTTGGCCGCCCCCGCGACACTATAACCCGGCACGGCGAGCACCAGCGCGGCCATAAATGCCGCAAGAAAGCCCTGCTTTTTCATTGTCCCAAAACCCCAAACTCTCGAACGGTATAGGCAAGTCTTCCTAAAGCTGTCTCACCGCGCTTGGTTAATTGCGTGCTAGCGTTTCAAAAACATTTGCACCTCCGGCACGGTCACCGATATTCGACCGTTACCGCGAACGTGCCTTGATAAAGGCCAGGCGTTTGGTTGCCGCCCACCGCAAGGCGTCCGGCAACATGGAAGACAAGTTCGCCCGATCCGTCGAGCTGCTTGTTCGGGCCGGCATTCACGCGCAATTGATCGACCCTCATGGTTTCGCTGCCATTGACGCGGGTTAATATGGTTGTGTTGCTGCCCAGCGAAATAGCGACTCGTGCGTTTGTATCGCCGCGAACCTCGAATGCGCCCCGATGACACCGATCCCCGAGCAGGGTGAGACTGCCGCTTGCCGAGCATCGCCCGGTATTTTGCTGTATCGTGACACGACCGCCGCTGGCTCCTGGTGCAATGATGCCGAAATCGAGATCCTCGGTCTGGGAAACGCTGAGGCGGTCGAGGATAGATGTTTGTGCTGCGCCGCTGGTATTCCCGGCATAGGCAGGCGCTGCTCCGAGCAGAGCAACCATAACGGCAAGCGCCCCCCGGCGCACACGGAACAGTCTGTTCGTCACGGCACGATTATGCCGCATAATTGGAAAGGAACTCTGAAACGTCGTGGTTAATGCGCTGCTAAAACTCTGCGCAGCCCGTGACTTTCGTGCCGCTAACTGTCTGTATAATCGCGCTGTCGACTGTCGCGTCCGCCGTTGCCCCCGGGAAGGGTGTCGCCCCGAATCCCATCGGTGCCATCGCGGGCAACGGCCGATAATGGCGTTATTGCGGGCCTTCCGCATTTTTTTAACCCCGCCTAGCAGCTGTGGAATGATAGCAATGTGCGAAAGTGCGCCGAAGAGGTTCGGTTACTCAATGATTATCCCCAAACATGCCCCTGATCGGACGCGGCTTTGCCGCAAGCGCACGAACGGCTATGCGCTTGTCTTATGAGCGAAGCAGCGATCAGGGTCGAAAACGTCACCAAAATTTACGAGGGCAATATCAAAGCCCTCGATGCCGTGAATCTCGCCGTTCCGCGCGGGTCGATATTCGGCCTGCTCGGGCCGAACGGCGCAGGGAAATCGACGCTGATCAATATCCTTGCGGGCTTGGCGAACAAGACGTCGGGCACGGCAACCGTCTGGGGCTTCGATATCGACGATAATCCGCGCAACGCGAAAGCAAGCATCGGCGTCGTCAATCAGGAAATCATGTTCGATCCTTTTTTCACGCCGCGCGAAACGCTCGATATACAGGCGGGGCTTTATGGCGTGCCCAAGGCGAAGCGCCGGACGATGGAGCTGCTCCGCGCGGTCCATCTCGAAGACAAGGCGAGCGCCTATGCGCGAACGCTTTCGGGCGGCATGAAACGCCGCCTGATGGTCGCCAAGGCGATGGTGCATACGCCGCCGGTGCTGGTGCTCGACGAGCCGACGGCGGGGGTCGACATCGATCTGCGCCGGCAGCTTTGGGAGTATGTGCGCGAACTCCATGCGGGCGGCGTCACCATCGTCCTCACCACCCATTATCTCGAAGAAGCCGAAGAACTGTGCGACCGCATCGCAATCATCAACAAGGGCAAGCTGATCGCCGACAAGCCGACGCGCGAGCTGGTGAATATGGCGCAGGAGAAGGCGGTAGTCGTAACGGTAGAGCGCGAGATCGGGAAAGCGCCGGACACGGCGGCGTTCGAAAAGGTCGAGATTCTCGATCCCACGACGCTGTCGATCACCTATCGCAAGGACAAGGTGAATGCGGGCGAGGTGCTGCGGGCACTGGGCGAGGCGGGGCATAATATCATCGATGTGTCGACGAAAGAGGCCGATCTGGAGGATGTGTTTTTGAATCTGACGCGCGAAGCGGCGTGAAGGCACGGGTTTGCACCATTAATTCCTCTCCCGCCGCGGGAGGGGAGTTTTGATCCACGACATCCTCATTATCGGATCCGGCGCAGCGGGCCTGACGGCGGCGATTACGCTTGCTGAAAACTACAAGGTGCTCGTCCTCGCCAAAGGCGAAATTGCGGGCGGGTCAACCGCCTGGGCACAGGGCGGGATCGCAGCGGTGCTTGAACCGGGCGATACATTTGAGAGCCATATCGCCGATACAATGGATGCAGGCGCAGGACTGAACCGGCGCGAGACTGTCGAGTTCGTCGTCGAGAATGCTCCCGCCGCGATCCAGCGGCTGATCGATCTCGGCGTGCCCTTCAATGCCGGGGACGATGGCGACCTCCATCTCACGCGTGAAGGGGGGCATAGCCATCGCCGCATCGTCCATGTCGACGATGCGACGGGCTGGGCGGTGCAGGAAGGTTTGCAAAAAGCCGCCGAAGCCAATCCCAATATCACCATGCTGCCCGATATGGTCGCTATCGATCTGATTACGGATCGGCATCGAGAAGAGCCGGTGGGCGGCAGCCATGTGTGGGGTGCCTATGCGTTCAATAAGGCGAGCAACCATGTCGAAGCCTTTCCGGCACGGGCGACGATCCTCGCCACCGGCGGCGCGGGCCGCACCTATCTGTTTTCAACTGCCCCGCGCGGCGCGACCGGCGATGGTATCGCGATGGCGTGGCGCGCCGGATGCCGCGTTTCCAATATGGTATTCATGCAGTTCCACCCGACGTGTCTTCACAATCTCGACGTCAAAAACTTTCTGATCACCGAGGCCGTGCGCGGCGAGGGCGGGCATCTGAAGCTGCCCGTTGGCGCGCCCGACCCCGGCTATCGCTTTATGCCCGGCTTCGACCGCCGCGCCGAACTCGCCCCGCGCGATATCGTCGCCCGCGCCATCGATCACGAGATCAAACGGCTCGGCCTCGATTATGTCCATCTCGATATCAGCCACCGCGAGCCGGAATTCGTGCGCGGGCATTTCCCGAATATTTACGAGAAGCTGCTCGACCTCGGCATCGATATGACCGTGGAACCGATCCCCGTCGTCCCCGCGCAGCATTATACCTGCGGCGGCGTGCTGATCGACCTCAAGGGCCGCACCGATCTGCCGGGGCTGTATGCGGCGGGCGAAGTCACCGAGAGCGGGCTGCACGGTGCGAACCGGCTGGCCTCGAACTCGCTGCTGGAATGTTTCGTGTTCGGCGAGGCGGCGGCCAACGATATCGCCGCGCGCTGGGGCGAGTTACCCGAACCGCCTGCCATCCGTGCCTGGGACGAAAGCCGCGTCACCGATTCCGACGAAGAAGTCGTTGTCCACCATAACTGGCGCGAAATCCGGCGTTTCATGTGGGATTATGTCGGCATCGTCCGCACCACCAAGCGCCTCGAACGCGCGCAACATCGCGTCGAATTGCTGAGGCAGGAAGTCGACGACTATTACGGCAATTTCCGGGTGACGCCCGACCTGATCGAGCTCCGAAATCTGATCGAAGTCGCCGCGCTTATCGTCCGCTCGGCGCTCCATCGGCGGGAAAGCCGCGGGCTTCATTATACGACGGATTATCCGGAACTGGCGGATGAGGCGGTGGATACGGTGTTAGTCCCCTAACTCCTGGCCATGCCACTCCGCCGCTTCCTTCGCGCTTATTACGCTTACGTCTTCCTGATCGACTTCATCCTCGGCTACGCGATCTACACGGCTTATTTCTCGCTGTCCGGCCTTGGTGTGTGGGATATCGCACTGCTTTTCGTCGTCTGGTCGGTTATGGCGGCGATATTCGAAATTCCTTCGGGCGCGCTTTCCGATCATCTTGATCGCCGCTGGCTGCTTGTGGCCGCGCCGTTGATCAAGATCGTTACCTTTATTCTCTGGGTCTTCGCCGATGGCAGCTTCGCCTTTTTCGCACTGGGCTTCGTTGTCTTTAGCTTTGCGGACTCGCTCGTTTCCGGATCGAAGGAAGCCTTGCTCTACGAGCACATGGAGGCGGCTAACGAAACGGGAGACTTCGACCGCATCCTCGGCCGCGACCGCGCCATCACCGAAATCAGCGGCGGCATCGCGCTCATCCTTGGCGGGGTGGTCGGCCATTTCTCGATGCCGCTTTCGCTATGGCTTGCCATCCCGCCGCTGACGCTCGCCGCACTCGCCGCCAGATGGCTTCCCGACAACAGACGGCGCGGCCCTCAAGGCGATGCTCCCGGCTATTTCAGCCATTTCGCCGATGCACTGGGCGAATTCCGCGCCCATGCCGATCTGCGCTTCATCACTGTTTATCTGACAGTCGGCATCATGATCTTTGGCGTGCTCGAGGAATTCGATCCGCTTTATTACCTTGCCGTCGGCATCCCTATCTGGAGCTTCGGACTTGTCGCGGCTTTGGCAGTCGCGGCTCACGCCGCCGCCAATATCGCGGCCTACCGCTTTGCGGAATACCACTTTGTCGGCTGGCTATTCCCGTTTCTCGCCGGACTTTGCCTGATCGCGGCGGGTACCGCCCAGTCGGCTTGGTTGCTGATCCCGCTGATGCTGGCCTATATCTTTATCGCGCCAGTATGGGTGCTGGCCGAGGCAAAATTCCAGCGCGTGATGGATGGCACGAGCCGCGCGACGACGACGTCCACGCTCATCTTCTTTCATTGCGTTACCAGCATCTTCATGTGCCTCGCCGTCGGCGGCCTAGCCTGGGTGTTTGGCATTATCCCGGCCTATGGCTGGTGCGGCGTCTATCTTGTCGGCTTCGCGTTCTGGGTGTGGTGGCGAGATCGGCGGGGACAGAGCGCAATATAGGCTTCTAACTGGCCTTTGCCCCATCGCCCCAATCGGCTAGACCCCCGCGATGGCCGAGAACCACCTCTATCTTGTCGATGGCTCAAGCTATATTTTCCGCGCCTATCACCGGCTGCCGCCGCTGACCAATATCCGCGGCGAGCCGGTCGGCGCGGTCTATGGCTATACGACGATGTTGTGGAAGCTGGTCGATCAGCTCAATGCCGAGGACGGGCCGACGCATATGGCGGTCGTGCTCGATAAATCGTCGCAAAGTTTCCGCAACGATCTCTATGATCAATATAAGGCGAACCGTCCGCCGCCGCCCGAAGACCTTGTTCCGCAATTCCCGATGATCCGCGATGCGACGCACGCTTTCTCGCTGCCCTGCATCGACGAGGAAGGGTTCGAGGCGGACGATCTGATCGCCTCCTATGCCAAGGCTGCGCTGGCCGAGGGCTGGAAAGTCACCATTGTGTCCTCGGACAAGGATCTGATGCAGCTGATCGAACCCGGCCTCGATCTGTACGATACTATGGGCGACCGGCGGCTCGGCAAGGACCATGTCGAGGAGAAATTCGGCGTCGAGCCGGAAAAACTCGGCGAGGTGCTGGGACTGATGGGCGACAGCGTCGATAACATCCCCGGCGTGCCGGGTATCGGCCCGAAGACCGCCGCCAAGCTGATTACCGAATATGGCACGGTCGATGCGGTGCTGAACGCCGCGCCGGATATGAAACCATCGAAAATGCGCGAGAATCTGATCGAACATGCCGATAATGCCCGGCTGTCGCGAATACTGGTGACGCTGAAAGAGGATTGCGAACTGCCGCAGCCACTGGATGCGCTGGCGCTAAAGGACATCCCGGATGCGCCACTGCGCGCCTTTCTCGAGGATCATGGCTTCAAGTCTTTGCTGACCCGGATCGGCGGCGAAGGCACGGCCAATGCGGAGATGGCGCAGCATAGCGAGACCGAAGCAGCGCCGCCCGCCGAAGACGAACCGCCGATCAATCGCAGTGCTTATGAAACTGTCACCGATGAAGCGGCGCTGGATCGCTGGATCGCCGAGGCGCAACATATCGGGCATGTGGCGATCGATACCGAGACCGACAGCCTCGAAGCGGTGACCGCGCGGCTGGTCGGCGTGTGCCTGGCAACCCAACCGGGCAAGGCCTGCTATATCCCGCTAGGCCATGGCGGCGAGGGGCTACTCGACGAGACACCCGACCAGATCGATTTCGACACCGCCATCGCGAAACTCAAGCCGCTGTTCGAAGACCCCGCAGTCCTCAAGATAGGCCATAATCTCAAATACGATATGAGCGTGCTCGCGCATCACGATATCGCGCTAGGGCCCATCGACGACACTATCGTGATGAGTTTCGATCTGGAAGCGGGCCTGCACGGCCACGGGATGGACGAGATTGCCGAGCTGTTTCTCGGGCACAGCTGCCTGAAATTCAAGGATATGGTCGGCACCGGCAAAAAGCAGATCGGCTTTGCCGAAGTGCCGCTGGACCGCGCGACGGAGTATGCCGCCGAGGATGCCGATGTCACGCTGCGGCTCTGGAAACGCCTCAAGCCGCGCCTGCATACGGACCAGGTAACGCGCGTATATGAGCTGGTGGATCGCCCGCTGGTGCCGGTTATCGCGCAAATGGAAATGAACGGGATCAAGGTGGACCGCGAGGAACTGTCTAGGCTGTCCGCTGAATTCGCCAAACAGATGGAGATACTGGAAGGCGAAATCCACGAGATCGCCGGGGAACGCTTTACAATCGGCAGCCCCAAACAGCTCGGCGAAATCCTGTTCGACAGGATGGGGCTGAAAGGCGGGCGCAAGGGAAAGTCCGGCGTCTGGTCGACCGATGTCACCGAGATGGAGCGACTGGCGCGCGACGGCGAACCGATTGCCCGCAAGGTGCTCGACTGGCGCGAGGTTTCGAAACTCAAATCGACCTATACCGATGCACTTCAGGCGCAGATCAACCCGAAAACCGGGCGCGTCCACACCAGCTACTCGCTGACCGGTGCGCAGACCGGGCGACTTTCTTCGACCGAACCGAACCTCCAGAACATCCCGATTCGCACCGAAATCGGCCGCCAGATCCGCCACGCCTTTGTAGCGGAGGAAGGCAATGTCCTGCTCGCGGCCGATTACAGCCAGATCGAGCTGCGGCTCGCCGCGCATATGGCCGACGTGCCGGCGCTGAAGGAAACCTTCGAGACGGGCGGCGATATCCATGACATGACGGCGAAGGAGCTGTTCGGCGAGGTCAATCGCGACACGCGAGGCCGCGCCAAGACGATCAATTTCGCGATCCTCTACGGCATTTCACGCTGGGGGCTGGCGGGACGGCTGGAGATTACGCCGGACGAGGCGCAGGACATGATCGACCGCTATTTCGAACGCTTCCCCGGCATCAATCACTATATCACCCAGACGCTGACCGCTGCGCGCGAAACCGCCTACACCGAAACGCTGTTCGGTCGGAAAACCCATTTCCCGCGCCTGAAAAGTTCCAAGCAGCATGAACGCCAGGGCAGCGAACGCGCGGCGATTAACGCGCCGATCCAGGGCACCAGCGCCGATATCATCAAGCGCGCCATGGCCCGGATGATGCCCGCGCTGGAAGAGGCGGGCCTCGGACATGTCCGCATGCTGTTGCAGGTGCATGACGAACTGGTGTTCGAGCTGCCCGAGGGCGATGTCGATGCGGCTTCCGCCATCATCCGCGATGTCATGCAAAATGCCGCCGCGCCGCTGGTGAAAATTTCCGTGCCACTCGCCGTCGATATCGGCACGGGCCCAAGCTGGGGCGCGGCGCATTGATGGCAAACCCGATCTAGCGCGTTGGCCAAAACGGAAACCCCTCCCGCCGATCTGAAGGCGCTGGCCAAGGGCGGCCGCACCAATTTTTTCGGCTTTATCCTGCGGCTGGCGGCGCGCATTCCGTTTCTGTTTATCGCGGGCCGCTGGTACGGGGCCGAGGCACTGGGCATTTTCGCCTATTCCGTCATCGTCGTGGAGTTCGCCGCGCAACTGGCGACGCTGGGCCTCAAGCGCGGGCTGGCCGAACAGCTCTCCAAGACCGAGAGTCCGCATGTCAACGTCATCTGGGATGCGATGCTGGCCGGCTTTGTCGCCTCGGCAATAGCGGTCGTGCTGCTTTTGGTGTTTCCGCAAGCGATGTTCCCCAACAGCGATATCAGGGGACTGCAATGGCTCCTCCCGTTGACGATTTTTGCCTTGGCCGCATCGGACATCGCGCTCGCCGCGCTGGCCTATCGCCACGATATCGCCTCCACCGTCCGCGCCCGCGCGATCATCGAACCCTGGACGATCAGCATCGCCGCGTTCGCCCTGGCTTTCATATCCTCGCGCGATGGCCTGATCATCGCTTATGTGCTGTCGATGGTGGCGGCGCTGATCGCCTCGCTCTGGCCGCTCTTTCGAACCTACGGTATCCCGCGGGGCTGGCGGCCGGAGCCCGCGCGTCTGCTTGTGCTGGCGCGACAGAACCTGCCGCTGGCCGGAGCCGATGCCATCGAATGGGCCTCGCGCCGCATCGATATCGCGATCCTCGGCCTGTTCTTTTCGCCCGCGATTGTCGGTATCTATTATGTCGCGCAGCAGGTCGCCTCACTGCCGCAAAAACTGAAAACCAGCTTCGATCCGATCCTCGGCCCGGTGATCACACAAAATCTGAAAGTCGGCAACAAGGCCGCCGTGGCCCAACAGGTGCGACAGGCCGGCTTCTGGATTATCGCGGCGCAGGCCGGGGTGGCCTTGGCGCTCGGAATTCCAGGCGAGGCGGTAATGGGCTTGGTTGGTGCTGCTTTTATCAGCGGTGTGGCGATCCTCGCTGTCCTTCTCGCTGCGGAAGTCGTTGCGGCGACCGCCGCCGTGTCGGAAACTGCCCTGATTTACGTCGCGCGACATCGCAATCTCATGATCTCCTCGGCGACGATTATCGGGCAGGCGCTTCTCAGCGTCGCATTCGTGCTCATCATGCGCGCTTACGACTTGCCGATGATGATCCAGGCGACCGGCCCGGCTCTGGCGCTGGCGCTGGCGCTCGGCTTCGCTTCCATCGCCAAGGCGCGCCTGCTCTCGCGCCTGCTCGAAGCGCCTGTCAGCCCGTGGCGCTGGGCGCTGATCTGGGCGGCGGTGGCGGCGACGATCATCGGTTATGCCGCAACGATGATCCCGGAATGGAGCGAACTGCTGCTCGGCGTGCCGGCGGTGCTCGGCATTTATTGCTGGGTCATCTGGTATCAGGGCTTCGGGCCAGAGGACCGGATATTGTTCAAGGGGACCCGTGAAGAGGAAGGCGTAACC
>JBGTHW010000134.1:0-7607 GCA_041746035.1 Parasphingopyxis sp. | reverse complement strand
CCTCCCCGAAGCCTTCGTCGGCCGCCATCCGTTCCCCGGCCCGGGGCTGGCGATCAGGATACCCGGCGAAGTCACCAAAGAACGCTGCGATATCCTGCGCAAAGCCGACGCGATCTATCTCGAAGAAATCCGCAATGCCGGACTTTACGATGCCATCTGGCAGGCGTTCGCCGTACTCCTCCCGGTCAAAACCGTCGGCGTCATGGGCGACAGCCGCACCTATGACAGCGTCTGCGGTCTGCGCGCGGTCACCAGCACCGACGGAATGACGGCGGATGTCTACCCCTTCGATGCGAGCTTCCTGACCGGCGTGGCAACGCGGATCGTCAATGAGGTGAAGGGGATCAATCGGGTGGTGTATGATTATACGAGTAAGCCACCGGGGACGATTGAGTGGGAGTAAATCCGTATAGAGTGATCGTCCGGGGGACGATCGCCGGATTTACTCGGCGACATAAGGAGCCGCTTTGATATGAGTGTAAGAAGTCTGTTGGCTATTTTGACTGTGGTTTTCGCATCATCGGCTGCGGCTCAACCTGCTCAGATGAGTGATCTGAACAACGAAAACCTGCAGGAAGTGGAAGAGCGTCTGGCGGAGACAATTGCCGCTGACCTTCGTCTACTTCGGGTATGGGGATCCCCAAACTTTCCGTTCGATTTTAGTGTGTTTGCTACCTATGCGGTTACCTCGAAAATTCGAGGCAGAGGCGTATGCCAAACGGAAACCGTGAATTTCATCTGCAACCAACGCGAATTCTCGGCGACGATACATCGCGATCATATGAAGATGCTGTTGGCGATATGGAGGCCTCGCGCCTTCGCATAATTGGCATTGAGATGTTCGGCATAGACTTGTTTAGTCGGGCATCTGCGTCAGCGATGGTCGGACAAGATTGCGGTGGAGATCTTATCTATGCGGACATGTTCTCCGCGCCCGATGCCCAGACAGCAGTCCTGGCAATTGCCGTTATCGACAGGCTGATTCAATCGCGGAACAATGGTGACGACGTTCCGCTGGACTGTAACAATGTTTCCAATTGTCAGCAGAAATTCTCGGAGTTCTCGTTCGACGATATTGCGTCAGTTTCAAATTGTCGGGATGAAGAACCCAGTAGTTTCATAATTGCGCATTTTGACAGCCCTGCAAGCTATCGGGGTGGAGGCTTATATATCATACTCAATGGAGATTTAGACAGTACCGATGCTCCGATCTCCGTCCGTTTTGGCGAGAACCAACCATTGCCACCTGTTTAACAGCTCACTCCCCAAACAAATCCGAATGCATCCCCGTCCGCGCCAGGAACACCTCCGTCTCGCTCGTCCGATAGACCAACAGCCAGTCCGGCTCGATAGGCAGGTCGCGCCAGCCCGCCCATTCGTCCGCAGTGTCTTGCGTCATTGCTCGTTAAACTGATATCTAAGGGGTAAGCTCATGCAACTCACAGCCGTCCTCAATGCCGATGCTAAAGGCGGCTATATTGCCTTCAACCCCGAAACGGGAACGACGACGCAGGGCGAAACGGTCGAGGAGGCCATCGCCAATCTGCGCGAGGCGGTCGAGCTGTATCTCGAAGAATTCCCGATGGATTTCTCCGGCGCGCCGATTGTCACCAGTTTCGATATAGCCGCCTGATACCGAAACTGCCCGGCTTGCTCGATGGTTGTCATTGCGAGGAGCCGAAGGCGACGCGGCAATCCAGAGCGGCAGGCGACGAGGTCCACGGCTCTGGATTGCGTCGCTGCGCTCGCAATGACGTTTTTCTGTTCACTCCCCAAACAAATCCGAATGCCTGCCCGTCCGCGCCAGAAACACCTCCATCTCGCTCGTCCGATAGAGCAACAGCCAGTCCGGCTCGATATGCAGGTCGCGCCATCCCGCCCATTCGCCTTTGAGCGGATGATCACGCAGGCGTGGGTCTAGCGGGGCATCGTCCAATAACATGGCGATGACGGCCTTGAGCTTCGCCATATTCTTGCCGCGCCGCTGAATCCGCTTGACATCCTTCTTGAACGCTGTCGTCCGAACGGGTGTAAGCATTGGCTAGATGCCGAGGTCGTCGAACAGTTCATCGACGCTCCCAAAAGCTTTGCCCTTCCCAGCATCCAGTTCGTCCATCGCGGCGCGAATCTCGGCATTGGGAACGGTCACCTCGAAAGGCAGCCGCATTTCCTCGGCGACGCGGCGGAGCATCATGCGGATCGCGTCGGACACGGTCAGTCCCATAGCGGCCAGCGCATTGCTCGCTGCGACTTTGGTTTTACCGTCGATCCGCGCACGGACACTTTCGCTGGCAGGCATGGCCTTGCTCCTTTTGTAGCTACATTGTAGCTATATATTGGCCAATTATCAAGCTCGAATTGCAACTTGACCAAGTAACGTGACCAACCTATCTTGTCCACATCATGACCATCCATGTGAATATAGGCGAAGCCAAAACGCGCTTCTCGGAACTCGTCGCTGCCGCCCTCGCGGGGGAGGATGTGATTGTCCAGAAGGCCGGTGTTCCCAAGCTGAAACTGGTTCCCATTGAGGAGGTAGATCAGGCAAAGCGGGTGGAAATCGCGCGACAACGGGTCGCGGCAATCGGCAAATACAAGGACGCATTCAAAGGCTACGATCTCAGCCTGGAGGCATTGAAAGCGGATCGCGGCGATCCGGAAGAACGATTCCGGAGGAAATTTGGATCTGCTCGTTGATACCCATGTTCTTGCCTGGATTGCGAACGATGATGAGAGGCTGAGCAAGCGCTTCGTCGATACACTGCCCGACCCCGATACGCGTTTGTTCGTGAGTGCGGTCACGGCATATGAATATAGCGATCTGTTGGCTCGAAACCGGTTTCCGGCGAAAGTGGATATTCCTTTGTTGGAGGCAGAGCTGGGTTTCGATTTGCTCGACTATCCAGCCGATCTTTGGCCAGTGACCGTCGGCCTGCCCGATATTCACCGCGACCCTGTAGATCGGATGCTGGTTGCGCATGCAATTGCTCTCGATCTGACGCTGGTAACGGCTGACGCGAACATGCGCCGGTATTCGGTCAAAAGCCTGTGGTAACCCTATGAAAGCAAAATACCGCGTCACCCACCAGTCGAAACCCGTGTGGCAGGCGCTGCCAAGCGGGCGGACATGGACCGAGTGGTATCTGTCTTTCGGCTAATTCACTCGTCAAACCAATCCGAATGCGTCCCCCTCCGCGCTAGGAACACCCCGTTTCGCTTGCCCGATAGAGCAACGGCCAGTCCGGCTCGATAGGCAGGCCGCACCTACCAGCCCGTCCCCGAACGCTCCCTCACCGCATGTCTGCGCCAGCTCGAAGAGAAATACGGGCCGCAGAGTTAGGGAAACCGGGCAAGCGCGAAAAGAGCCGTCCCTTTGTTTCCGCAGTCGTCGATCTCGGGGAGGCTCATTTGCCGAGCATTTCCTTCAGATACTCTCCGGTAAAACTCCCCTTCGTCTTTGCCACCTGTTCAGGCGTGCCCGTCGCGATGATCTCGCCGCCCTTGTCGCCGCCCTCCGGGCCGAGATCGAGGATCCAGTCGGCGGTTTTGATGACGTCCAGATTATGTTCGATGACGACGACGGTGTTGCCCTGCTCGACCAGCGCGTGGAGCACTTCGAGGAGTTTACGGACATCCTCGAAATGTAGCCCCGTGGTCGGCTCGTCGAGAATATAGAGCGTTTGCCCGGTGGCGCGTTTGCTGAGTTCCTTGGAGAGCTTCACGCGCTGCGCCTCGCCGCCCGACAAAGTCGTCGCCTGCTGGCCGACCTTGATATAGCCGAGCCCCACCCGTTCCAGCATCGCCATCCGGTCGCGGATCGGCGGGACGGCCTTGAAGAAGGCATGCGCGTCTTCCACCGTCATATCGAGCACATCGGCGATCGATTTGCCCTTGAATTTCACCTCGAGCGTTTCGCGATTATATCGCTTGCCGCCGCATTCCTCGCAGGTGACATAAACATCGGGCAGGAAGTGCATCTCGATCTTGATGACGCCGTCGCCCTTGCAGACTTCGCAGCGCCCGCCCTTGACGTTGAAAGAGAACCGCCCGGGCTTGTAGCCGCGCGCCGCGCTTTCGGGGAGGCCCGCGAACCAGTCGCGGATCGTCGTGAAGGCGCCGGTATAGGTGGCGGGGTTGGATCGCGGCGTGCGACCGATCGGCGACTGGTCTATGTCTATGACCTTGTCGAGATATTCGAGGCCGGTGAGCTTGTCATGCTTGCCCGCAACGATGCGCGCGCCATTGAGCAAGCGCGCGGCGGCGGCATAGAGCGTGTCGATAGTCAGCGTCGATTTGCCGCTGCCCGATAGCCCGGTGATGCAGGTGAAGGTGCCGAGCGGAATGCTGGCATCGACGCTTTGCAGGTTATTCGCCGTCGCGCCCTTGATCGCCAGCTTCTTGCCCGTGCCCTTGCGCCGTTCCTCAGGCACTTCGATCTTGCGACGGCCGTTCAAATAATCGGCGGTGAGGCTTTTCTTGTTCTTGAGGATTGTCGCCAGCGTGCCCTCGGCCACCACCTCGCCGCCATGGACGCCCGCGCCCGGCCCCATATCGACGATATGGTCGGCCAACCTGATCGCCTCCTCGTCATGCTCGACCACAATCACGGTATTGCCGAGATCGCGGAGGCGTTTGAGCGTTTCCAGCAGGCGGCCATTATCGCGCTGGTGCAGCCCGATGCTGGGTTCGTCGAGAACATAGAGCACACCGGAAAGGCCGGAGCCGATCTGCGAGGCAAGCCGGATACGCTGGCTCTCCCCGCCCGAGAGCGTGCCCGACGAGCGGTCGAGATTGAGATAATCCAGGCCGACATTGTTGAGGAACCCCAGCCGCTCGATGATCTCCTTCAGGATCGCCGCCGCAATCTGGTTCTGCTGTTTTGTCAGGTGCTGCGGCAGCTCCTCGAACCATGTGAGCGCATGGCCGACGGGTCGCCGCGCACTCATTGAGATATCCTCCCCGGCGATCTTCACCGCGCGCGCCTCGGGCTTGAGCCGCGCGCCGCCGCACACTTCGCACGGTGCCGCCGTCTGGAACTTGCCGAGCTCCTCGCGCATCCAGGCGCTCTCGGTCTGCATCAGGCGGCGCTGAAGATTGCCGATGACGCCTTCGAAGGGTTTTTTGACGTCGTAGCTTTTGCGGCCATCCTTGAAGGACAGCGTGATCGGCTTGCCCTTTGTGCCATGGAGGATGACATCACGCTGCTCGTCCGTCAGCCTGTTCCACGGGGTCTCAAGATCGAAATCATAGGCCCGCGCGACACTCGCCAGCACCTGCATATAATAGGGGCTGGGCGGGTTCGACTTGGCCCAGGGCACGACCGCACCTTTCTTTATGGACAATTCCTCGTTCGGCACGACCAGTTCCAGATCGAATTCGAGTTTCTCGCCAAGGCCGTCGCAGGCGGGGCAGGCCCCCTGCGGCGCGTTGAAAGAGAAGAGCCGCGGCTCGATTTCCTCGATGGTGAAGCCGGAGACCGGGCAGGCGAATTTTTCGGAGAAGACGATGCGGTTATCCGGAATGCCTGCGCCTTTGAGTTTGCCGCCTATATTCCCCTCCCCTTCAGGGGAGGGGCTAGGGGCGGGGGAGTCCGTGGAAACATCTACGCTCGCTTCGCTTCGCTCTGCACCCACCCCGTGCCCCTCCCTTAAAAGGGAGGGGTTTTCAAGCGCTTCCGCCGCCGTGCCCTCGGCCAGGTCGACATAGGCCAGCCCATCCGCCAGCCGCAGCGCGGTCTCGAAACTGTCCGCCAGCCGCGTTTCCATATCGGGCCGCGCCACAAGCCGATCGACCACCACCTCGATGTCATGCTTGAATTTCTTGTCGAGGCCCGGGGCGTCCTCGATATCATAGAATTCGCCATCGATCCGGACGCGCGTGAAGCCCCCCTTCTGCCATTCGGCAATCTCGCGCTTATATTCGCCCTTCCGCCCGCGCACGACCGGGGCGAGCAGGTAAAAGCGCGTGCCTTCTTCCAGCGTCATGACGCGATCGACCATCTGGCTGACCGTCTGCGCGGCAATCGGCTTGCCGGTCGCGGGCGAATAGGGAATGCCGACACGCGCCCACAGCAGCCGCATATAATCGTAGATCTCGGTCACCGTCGCGACGGTGGAGCGCGGATTGCGCGACGTCGTTTTCTGCTCGATGGAAATGGCCGGGGAGAGACCATCGATATGCTCGACATCCGGTTTCTGCATCATCTCCAGAAACTGCCGCGCATAGGCCGAGAGCGACTCGACATAGCGCCGCTGCCCCTCGGCATAGATCGTATCGAAGGCGAGGCTGGATTTTCCGCTCCCGGACAGTCCGGTAATCACGATCAGCTTGTCGCGCGGAAGGTCTATGTCCACGCCCTTGAGATTATGCTCGCGGGCACCTTTGACGGATATCTTGGTTAGCATGAGATGGGTTTGTTCCAGATTTGTTCTTGAAGGGCAAGAGCCCCCCCCACACTCCCCTGACATAGCGCTGGACCGGCAGTTTCCAAGGCCCGTTCGAGAGTTACTCGCTTTCGACAATGGGGAACGTCATTCGACAATGGGGAACGTCATTGCGAGCGCAGCGAAGCAATCCAGAGCGGCCCGTATCGGAGCTTGTGGTTCTGGATTGCCGCGTCGCCTTCGGCTCCTCGCAATGACGTTTCACGGAATCCACGGGTGTAGCCTAGGCTTGCACGTCGTAAGGAAATTCCTTACATTGCCCTCCATGATCATTTCGAAAATCAGCAGCAAGGCGCAGACCACGATTCCAAAGGCCGTGCGGGCGGCGCTGAGGCTGCACGAAGGCGACCGGCTGGCTTATGAGATCGACGGCGACCGCGTCATCCTGATGCGCGCCGATGCTGCCGACGATCCGTTCGCCAGCTTTTCCGAATGGTCGGGCGAGGCGGATGCGGAGGCCTATGCCGGTCTTTGAGACGGGCGCGATTGTCCGCGTGCCCTTTCCCTATACCGATCGCGACACCCGCCAGCACCGGCCCGCGCTGGTGGTGTCGGATGGCGGCGTCGGTCCGGATGGAGCGTTGCTATGGGTGGCGATGATCACCAGCGCCGCGAACAAACACTGGCCCGACGATATTGCGATTGAGAGCGATCACGCGCAGTTCGGCCTGCCCGTCCCCTCGCTGATCCGCACCGCCAAGATCGCGACCATCGATGCGAGTGCGGCGGAGGCGCTGGGGGTGCTCGATGCGGCGCGGCTTGAGGCGGTGCGAGAGGCGATTGCGGGGCATTTGGGGCTCACGGTTTAGCTGTAAGAACTTGACTTTGATCGAGAGATACCAGCGGTCGACGATGATTTCTGTTCGCCCGAACGTCTGGCAAAAATCAGTATCGCATGGTCGTACCGGAAGGTATGGGAGCATCTTTGCGTGGCCCACTAAACAGTCTGAACATGGAAAGCAGTGGAATTCAGACGCGGGAAGCGAAAGTTTTTATTTTCCAGGAAATCGTTGGATCGGTGTCTGGACCGATTATCTGTGGGTTACCTTTAGCATAGGAAATTATTATGTGCACCTTTGAAAAACTCGAAAAGCACACCCGCAAGCCTCGCCACGACTGGTCGCCCAACCGCCGCCAGTTCACCGCGATGGGTGCCGCAGGGCT
>JBGTHW010000133.1:0-7285 GCA_041746035.1 Parasphingopyxis sp. | reverse complement strand
TTGCAACGCATCCTTTTCGCGGCAGCGCCAGGTTTCTACATTCGGCAGTTTCGCGTCTTCGCCGGAATAGTATTTCACGATCTCGGGCATATAGCTGTAGATCGCCTTGTCATCGGCGATGCCGCCACCGGGGGCATTTATGATCGTGACATTGCCCGCGAAATAGGCGGCGATCAGACCCGGTACGCCAAGCATCGAATCGGGGCGGAAGATCAGCGGATCGAGAAAATCGTCATCGATACGGCGATAAATGACATCGACGCGCCGCCGCCCCTCGATGGTTCGCATCCAGACGACATCGTCATCGACGATCAGGTCCGCCGCTTCGACGAGCTCGATGCCGACATTGTCGGCCAGAAAGCTGTGTTCGTAAAAGGCACTATTGAAATGCCCCGGCGTCAGCAGCACGCAGCAGGGCTCTTTCGGCGCGCAATCGGGCGCGACAGATTGCATCATTTCCTTCAGCGCATCGGGATAACGATCGACCGGTTCGACTTCGAAAAGCTCGAACAATTCGGGGCAAAGCCGCAGCATCGCCTCGCGGTTTTCGAGCATATAAGACACGCCCGAAGGCGTCCGGGCATTGTCTTCGAGGACGTAGAACTCGTCGGGGCCGGTGCGGACCATGTCGATCCCCGCGATATGGGCATAGATGCCGTGCGGTGGACGCATGCCATTGACCGCAGGTGTGAAGCCTGGATTGCAGAGAACGAGATCGGCGGGGACTACACCATCGGCGAGAATTTTGCGCGCGCCATAAACATCTTCGAGGAACATGTTCAGCGCCGTCACCCGCTGTTCCAGACCGTCGCTCAGGCTGGACCATTCGTCCGCCGTGAAAACGCGCGGCACGATATCGAAGGGGATTATCCGCTCGGCCTCCTCCTCTTCGCCATAGACATTGAAGGTGATGCCGAGCTGACGAAAGGCGGCTTCCGCCGATGCCTGCCGTCGCTTCATTTCCTTTTGGGGCGTCTCGCGAATCCAGCGTGCGACAGACTCGAAGCCGGGACGTGGCTTGCGCCCCCTGCTATGTCCCCAGACCTCGTCGAAAAATTGCGCTGCCATTTACAGTATAATGCGCGAGACCATCTAAATGTTCAATGACCGCGTATCTAATCGTGGACGTGAAAGCCGATCCGCATCGTCACCTGATAATGCTGGACCTTGCCATCGACAACATGGCCGCGGGTTTCGGTGACTTCGAACCAGCCGATATCGCGAACCGTTTTAGCGGTGCGCTCGATCGCCCCCGAGATCGCGTCCTCGATGCTGGTTTCCGACGTGCCGACGACTTCGGTGACTTTATAGATATTGTCGCTCATGGGGTTTCTCCTCGTTGATGACTTCCATCCATAAACGACCGGCAAGGAAAATCGCTCCCTCTCTTGCCCGAAACGCGTCGAGACGCGATAGAGAACGAAACACAAGGGAGAATTTGCCATGAGGCTGCCGATCTTTGCCGCGCTATTATTGTTTGCCACGCCCGTTTGGGCCACGCCCGATCAAGACCTTGCGAGTCTTATGGATGAAATCTGGCAATCCATCCTGCGCGAAAACCCGGTGCTGGCGACCAGCGTCGGGGTGCGCGAGTATGACGACCGGATCGGCGATATCAGCCTTGCGGCAGAGGACCGGCGGGCAGCGGAGGCGCAGGCCTTTCTCGACCGGCTGAACGCGATTCCGGAAGACGAACTCTCGACCGCCGCGAAGACCGATTACGGGATTGTCGAACGGATGCTGGGCGAGACCATTGCCGCCAACGGCTTTCCGCAACGCACGATGCTGTTCACGACCTATAGCGGCTGGCATCAGGGCTTTGCTTCGATGGCAAACAACCTGCCGTTCCGCACGGTCGCCGATTTCGAGAGCTATCTGGCGCGCCTCCGGCAATATCCGGCGCTAAACCGCGAGGCGATTGCGATCAGCAACCAGGCGATTGCGGGCGGCATGATACTGCCCTGCGTCGTGCTCGATGGCTTCGAAAGTTCCGTCTCCGGGGTTATCGTCGAAGATCCGGCCGCATCGCGCTTCTACGAACCCTTCACACGGCCGCGCCCGTCCGGCATCGCCGAAGCCGAGTTCGAGCGGCTGGCGGGCGAGACGCGAACCATCGTCACGGATGTTCTGAACCCGGAATATCAGCGCCATCTCGACTGGTATCTGGCAAGCTACAAACCTGCCTGTCGCGAAAATCCGGGTATCTCGTCGCAGGAAGGCGGCGCGGACTATTATGCGTTCCGTATCCGCCAGATGACGACGACCGATCTCTCGGCGGAAGAAATCCACCAGATCGGTCAGGACGAGGTTACCCGTATCCGCGCAGAAATGGATCAGGTCGCGACCGAAGCGGGTTTCGAGAGTCGCGAATCCTTTATCGAGCATCTGCGAACCGACCCGCAATATTACGCCGAAACGCCCGAGGAGCTGATGCAGGCGGTTGCGCGTCAGGCCAAGGCCATCGACGGACTGATGCCGACGCTGTTCGCCACCCTGCCGCGCCTTCCCTATGGCATTCGCGAAATTCCGGCGGAAATCGCGGAGGGCACGACGACGGCCTATTATAATGGCGGTTCGCCGGAAAGCGGAATTGCCGGAACCTATTATGTGAATACATCGCTGCTCGACCAGCGGCCTTTATGGGAAATCCCGGCGCTTTCCGCGCATGAGGGTGTCCCCGGCCATCACAATCAGATGGCGTTGCAGCAGGAACTCGATATCCATCCGCTGCGGCAGAATGCAGCATTCTTCACAGCATTTACCGAGGGATGGGGGCTGTATTCGGAGCGGCTCGGTATCGAGATGGGGATTTACGATACGCCGGCGAAAGATATGGGCAGGTTGAGCTACGAAATGTGGCGCGCCTGTCGGCTCGTCGTCGATACCGGGATCCACGCGCTCGGCTGGTCGAAGGAGCGCGCGGTGGAATTCATGCGCGATAACACCGCGCTGACCGATGCTAATATCGATGCGGAGGTCAACCGCTATATTTCATGGCCGGGGCAGGCGCTGGCCTACAAGCTGGGCGAGTTGCGGATACGGGCCTTGCGGACGCGCGCTGAAGAGGCGCTGGGCGAAGGTTTCAATGTCCGGCTGTTTCACGATGCCGTCCTGGAACAGGGTTCGGTTCCGCTCGACCTTCTCGAAGAGCAGATCGACCGCTGGATCGCGGAGCAGCAGGCGGCGGGCTAGAGTCCGATGATTGAGGTCAAGTCAACGCCGTCATTGCGAGCGCAGCGGGCCGCAGGGGACCGAAGGTCAACCAATCCAGAGACACAGAAGCTATTTGCTGCTCTGGATTGCTTCGTCGCTTCGCTTCTCGCAATGACGATTCGACCATATTTTATACTGCTCTAAAACTCCAGCAGCGCCCCGCCTTCGGCGCGCGCCGCCCGGAGAAGTTCCTGCGTACAGCCGGTAAAACCGCCGGCCCCAACCGGCGAACAGCTCTGTATGCCGCTCGCGCCGACATATTCGATAGCGCGCGCACGCGATGCCCAGGCCGAATCGGCGGGCTGGTCGCGCGTTTCGCGGAGTTGCTGCGGAATGCGATAGCGTTCGCTCTCATCGAGCCGCACACACACCACGATTTCCTCGCCATTGCTGGTCGGGCAATCGTCGTCGCCATAGACATAGAGAAAGGTCTCGTTGCGCTGCGCCTCTGCGGGTTCGGGGGTTACCGCCAACAGGCCGACGGTAGCGATTGCGGCGATAGCAGAAACTGAACGTATCATCGAAATTTCCTCTCTTCTGCCTGTCAAACGCACCGGCATGTGTTTTTATCCGTCAAAATTATGAGGAAAGCCAGCTTTCCGGAGCCTGAACCTGCCTAAATGCGTTTCGAGGCCGCAATCGCGACCCTGCAGGCTATGCGTATGGCACCGGACAGCAGCGTATAACCGGGCGTCTCCTCGGCACCCTGTTCCAGCGCGATATCCTTGTGTTCGAGTTCTTCCTCGCGAAATTCCGACACCATATCGCTCAGTTCAGGGTCACTATCGCCCAGCGCATCGAGCTGCTCCTGATAATGTTTGTCGATTTCGGTTTCGACCGCGACGGTGCAGGCCATGGCCGCACGCGGGCCGAGCAGTGCCGTTGCCGCGCCAAGCGCAAAGCCGGCGCGGTCCCAGAAGGGCTGGAGCAGCGGCGGGCGCACCCCGCGTTCGGCAATCATCGTATCGAAGGCGGCGCGATGGCGCTCTTCCTGTGCGGCCATGCGCGATATCGAGCGGGCCGCGGGACTGCGGTCGCCGAGCACGGCGAGCTGGCCCGCATAGATGCGCGTTGCGCCATATTCCCCCGCCTGGTCGACGCGGATCATCGATTCGACATCGGGCTTCCGGGCGCCGGGCAATGCGACAGGCTCTGTGCGAGCGGTTATTTTCACTTTGTCCTGCGTGTCGCCAGCCATGCAATCGCCATAGCAGCCCCGATCGAGAAAATCGCGTTGAATCCGGCTAGCGAGATGCCCGCAAACTCCCACTGAGTCTGGTCGCAACCGATAATCGGCGTCGCCATGATATCGCTCATGAAATCGCCACCGGCGGACGGCGCGGTCGAGCAGCTCGTCAGGCCCTGCCACCAGTCATATTCGACGCCCGCATGAAACACGCCGATGGCACCGCTGCTAAAGATCGCCAGCATCGCCAGCGACAGGAACAGCATGGCTGGGGCCGGGCTTTTGCGGGTCAGGATCGCCATCAATGCCAGCGGCACAGCCGCATAATGCGGCCAGCGTTGCCAGTGGCACATCTCGCACGGATAGAGTCCGCCGATATATTGCGACCCGAGCGCACCGGCGAGCAGCGCTACCGGCGTGGCCAGCGCAATCAGCCGCGCAAGATCGAAATTGCTCATTTTGCGATGGAGCAGGATCTAGCGGGACCGCCCTGCAACCGTACTGCCTCCGCCACGCGCGAGCCGCGAAATTGTCTCGACCGCATAATGCATCTGGAAGTCCTCGATACCCTGCTCTTCGAGCTCTTCGGAAGTCGCGGTAAAGCGCGGATCGTCGCGGACATCGTCTTCAAGGACATCGTCTTCCACGGATGCTTCATTGATGAGATGGCGGCGCAGATCGGCTTCCCGGAACCGCGGTGCGCTTTGCCAGTCAGGATTGGAGAGCTGCGGCACCTCGATATCCGGCTCGATGCCCCCTTCCTGCACCGAATGGCCCGACGGCGTAAAATAGCGCGCCGTCGTCAGCCGCAAGGCGCTCGTTTCGGAAAGCGGCAGCAGTGTTTGCACCGAACCCTTGCCGAAGCTGCGCTCGCCCAGCACCAGCGCGCGACGGTGATCCTGCAAGGCTCCGGCTACGATTTCGGACGCCGAGGCCGAACCCGCATCGACGAGCACAACCAGCGGCAGGCCATGAGTATAATCGCCGGGCCGCGCATAATAGCGTTCGATATCGCCGCTCCGCCGACCGCGCTGGGACACGACCTCGCCGCGTTCGAGAAACGCGTCCGAAACCTCGATCGCCTGATCGAGAAGACCACCGGGATTCGAGCGCAGATCGATCACATAACCCAGTGGCCTGCCGCCCACCGACTGGTCAATGGCGGCGATGGCGGCGCGGACTTCCTCGCCGGTATTGCGGTTGAAGGTGTTGATATTGATGACACCGACCCGGTCCTGCACTTCCCATTCGACCGCGTGGAGCTCGATCACTTCGCGGACCAGCGTCACTTCGAGCGGTTCGTCGCGGCCCGGACGGACGAGGCGAAGATCGATCGAAGATCCGGGCGCGCCGCGCATCTGTTCGACCGCTTCGTCCAGCGTCCCGCCAAAGATCAATACGCCATCGAGATGGGTGATATAATCCCCCGCCCGGATACCGGCTCTGTCGGCGGGCGTATCCTCGAATGGCGAAATGACTTTTACCGCGCCGTCTTCCATCGTCACCGTCAGGCCGAGACCGCCATATTCGCCATCGGTCTGCGTACGCAGTCTTTCGAAATCGCTGGCGGCCAAAAAGGAACTGTGCGGATCGAGGCTGGAAAGCATCCCGTCGATGGCCCCGCGCATCAGATCCTCGTCGCTGACTTCATCGACATATTCGGCGCGCACACGCTCGAACACGTCCATGAACTGGTCGAGTTCGCGATAGGTATCGACATCGACGGCGGCTAGCGAAGCGGTAAAGGCGGGGATCAAAGCCAGAGCGCCGACGGCACCGATGGCGGAAAGGACGGGTTTGGCCATTATTCAATACTCTTTCTGTGTGCGCCGCATATAGCGGCATTGCGCCTCGCGCGAAAGTCTATGTCGAGGCTGCTTAACCGCCGCTTACCAGAGACGAAATATCGACCGGGCGACCGCCGCGCCGCAACTCGACAGTTATCGTCGGTCGGTCTCGACCCGCCCGGCCGATCGGGCTGCCCTGCCGCACGACCTCGCCGACTCCGACATCGAGCCGGGCGAGACTCGTTATCAGCGTTGTCCATCCGCCGGAATGGTCGATAATGACGATCTGGCCATAACCCCGGAATTCGCCCGCATAGCTTACCCGTCCGGTCGTCGGCGCGCTGACTTGCGCAGCCGGCTGCGTCGCGATGGTGAGGCCGCGCGAGCGCACGCCTTCGTCGGAAACTTCGCCCAGTCCCTCGACAACCTCGCCCATAACCGGGAGCCGGTAGGGCGGTCGCCGGTCGCTGTCGTTGCTAGCCGTGTCCTGCCTTGGCGCACGCGCTTCGCCGGGCTGTGCAGGGCGCAGCCGCGGCCCGGGCAGGTCGATCAGGATGTCGCGCACCTCCGCCTGACGGTCGAGTTCGCTCATAAGCGCCCGAATATCGCGCGCATCCTCGCCCAGGGCCATGACTTTATCCGTTTCGACCATGGCCTGACGCGACAGTTGTTCGGCAGTTTGCCTCGAAAAACGTTCCAGCCGGGCAAGCTGCGTCCGTTGCTCCTGAAGATTTTGCTGTCGCCCCTCCAAAACCGCGACTGCGCGGTCGGCATCCAGCCGGAGATTGGCACCACGGGCCACCTCCGCACGCAGATTTGCGGTTCGCGCGCGGATGACAGGCAGGGTAGTCGAGAAAAGCGAGCGGACATGAACGAGATCGCGGATGCTGCCCGGCTGGACAAGGGCGAGCGCAGGCGGGCGACGCGCCATGGTTTGCAGCGCGGCGGTAAGCTGAATGATCGACCCCTGCCGCGAAGCAAGGCGGGCGCGCTGTTCGGCGCGCAGGGTCTCTATCAGGCGGATACGGCTTTGCGCGGCGGTCAGATCGGCTTCGGCGGCCTGGACCTGAGCGGCGGCTGCGGCCTCGGCGGCCGCAGC
>JBGTHW010000132.1:0-7090 GCA_041746035.1 Parasphingopyxis sp. | reverse complement strand
AAAATTCCGGTCCTCGACGAAATAATCGGCACGGTTGCCGCTAAAAATGGCAATGTCTTGGCCGTTGCCCCCATTGAGACTGTCGTTGCCGGCGCCACCAACGAGTATATCGTCGCCGCCACCGCCATCCAGCGAATCATTACCCTCGACACCGGACAGCGTGTCATTCAGATTGTCGCGCGTCGCGATAAAATTGTCTTCGATATTGCCGGTCAGATCCTGACCGGCGATCGGCATATCGAGCGCCCGCGTGTCGCCGGTCAGGATTTCGACATTGCTGGCAAGAGTATAAACGGCAAGGCCGGTCGTAACCGAGTCTTCATCGCCATTGCCCGCCGTTTCGAAAACAATGTCGCCGAACGACGCAACATAATAGCTGTCATTCCCCGCACCACCCAGCATTTGGTCGCTGTCGCCGCCCGCATAGAAGGTCGAGCCGAGCATATTGAAGCGGTCGTCCGAATCGGTGCCGATGAAGCTGTAGAACCCTGCCCCTTCGCCGAACACGATCGCGCCTTGCATCCCCTGCAGCACGCCGAGCACCGAAGTCGGCTCGCTTTCGCCATCGGCGTTGCGCGCGGTGATGGTGAAGCGATGCAGATCGTCGGACAGATCTTCGAGGATAATCGACCAGCGACCGCTGTCGCTGGCGAGAGTGGTCCCGAATTCGACTCCGCCATCGAACAGCGTGACGGTGGACCCGGCCTCGGCAAATCCGCCAATGGTGCGCGTAGAGGCAGTGTAATTGCTAAGCAACGGTCGCGGGGGCGCCACCTGCGGCGCATTCTCCGCGCCAGCCAAGAGTGCGGGCGTCGCAAAATGCACGTCGCCCAGATGAATGCTCGACGGCGGCACGAAGCCGATGCCGCTTTGCAGACCGGAGCGCAGCGCGCCCCGCCCCGTATCGATTGCATCTTCGTTCGTATTCGCAGTTGCGTCGTTCGTATCGAAATCGGCCATGATTCACTCCCCTGAAATTGCAAAAACAATTGTCCTTATTCCTAAAGGCGTGAAACCGGGTCAAAACGGGTCAAATTTTTTTAGATTTTTTTTACTGTTTTTTCGGCACACAAAAAATGGCGGGGGTGCCAGGTCACGAATCACCCCCTTTTTAGCCGCTACAGCACGAAATGCGCCGTCCGGCTTGCCGCTCAGGTCATCGGCAGACCGTCGGGAAGCGGCGCGCGGGGGATCGGGCGGGGGTCTTCCGCCGGCCAGTATTCGCGCGGCAAAATGCGAAGCCTTGCATCGAACGCCTCGCGCACATCGTCGCGTTGCAACAGCCTTTGCCACTGTTCGCGCAGATAGAATGTCGTGCCCGTGCCGAGCGCCGCATCCGGCTGAAACTGGTCGGCGATGAACTCCGCTCCCCGGCGCGTGGCGAGCGACTCGATTGCGATTTCGGCAGCGCGTTCGTCGTCGCCGAAACACAGCAGGGCTTCGATCGCCGCCGCTTCGTTTTGCGCCCTGTCGCTGGCCAGGGCGTCGGCCAGAGGAGCCGCCTCGGCGGTTCTTCCAAGAGCCGAAAGCGCGCAGATTTCGGTACGCCGCAACCAGCCGCGTCCGTTCTCGCTCAGCCTGTCGCCGAGGCTTTCGAGACCCTCCCGCGTTACTCGCAAAGCGTCGTCCGGCCGTTGTGCCACATCAAGAAACTCGGCCAGAGTCACAATGGCACTCACGGCAAAAAAGCTCTGCGCCGGATCGAGTGCGGCGGCGGGCTCCAGCACGCCGATGGCCGCATCGGTTTCGCCCAGCGCCAGCAGCGACACGGCGCGCAGGCGCAGCGTTTCCATCGCCTCCTCGCCCAGCCCTTCGCCAATCTCGACCCGCTCGCCCAGATCGGCAGCCTCTCGATACCGGCCCAGCATCGCATAAGCGCGCACGGCATCGCGGAGGGTTCTCGCGTCATCGGGATTATCGGCAAACGCGCCCAATTTTTCGCGCGCATAATCGTCGACGGCCCTGCCACGCTGCGGCCCGAGCGCATTGCCGACATCGGTCCAGAGCGTCTCATAATGCCGGTCTATCGCCATCGCGATCAGCGGCCCCGGTGTCGTCACGCGATGCAGATACTCACGCGCCACGGCCTCCTCGCCATCGGCCAGATGCGCGTCGATAGCCCCAAGCGCGATCGCCTCACGCATTTCGGGCATATCGATGGGCTGCCAGTCGGCGGCGGCCAGCGCGATATGGAGCCTGTCGATCAGCTCGTAATTTTCCTCCTCGGTCAGCTTCTGTCCGATCCCCCGGAAAGCCCAGCCATTGAGACCCTGAAGCGCCTGCGGATTATTCTCGGCGAGCATAATCATGCGTTCAGCACCGATTTCGAATTGCTGCCGATTGAGCGCGACAATCACGCCATGCAGCTGCACCATCGGATTATCCGGCGCTGTTTCGGCAAGTTCGGTGTGAACCCCGGTCAGCGCGTCGAACTGGCCCTGATCGGAAAAACAGATCATCCGCAAAAGCTGGACCGTCGTGCGCCGATCGCCAGTCGCGCGCGGCAGCAGCGGATCGAGCAATGCCATCGCGCCGGGACAATCTTCCTCTGCCAAACGGCGCTGGACGGCGGTCATTTCGGACTGGAACTGCCGGTCGGACAGCCCGCCGCTCTCATCGAGTTCCGTCGGATCGGTCGGCGCATAAGCCGCAACGGGGTCGGCAAAACCGACAGCCAGCGCCGCGAAAACATATCCGGCACGCTTAATCATTTTTGGCGATCCATTCCTCCACCACCGGGGCAATCATGTTACGCCATTTGCTGCCGTTGAAAATGCCATAATGGCCGACGCCGGGGGCCATATAATACTGCTTTTTCGATTTCGGCAGTTTCGTCGCCAGCGTCAGCGCCGCCCTGGTCTGGCCCAGCCCGGAGATGTCGTCATTCTCGCCCTCGATAGCGAGCAGGCCGATATCGGCCATCGCCGCCGGATCGACCGGCTCGCCGCGATGGGTAAACTCGCCGCGCGGCAGCAAATGCCGCTGGAACACGACATCGACGGTCTGAAGATAGAACTCCGCCGTCATATCGGCCACCGAGCGATATTCCTCGTAAAAGTCTTTGGTCGCATCGGCGCTCGCCCCGTCGCCGGCAACCAGATGTTTGTACATTTCCCAGTGGCTCATCAGGTGATTGCCGAGATTCATCGACATGAAACCCGCAAGCTGCATGAAACCGGGATAGACCTTGCGCCCGCCGCCCTGATAATAGAGCGGCACGGTGGCGATGGCGTTCTGCTCGAACCAGCCATGGGGCCGGGTTGTCGCCATCGAATTGACCGCCGTCGGGGCCTCGCGCGTGTCGATCGGCCCGCCCATCATGGTCAGGGTTTTCGGGCGCGCCGGGTTGCTGTTCGCCGCCATGATCGCCGCCGCCGCAAAGCACGGCACCGAGGGCTGGCAGACCGCCAGCATATGCGCGCCCGGACCGATATGTTCGAGGAACGCGATCAGATAATCGACATAATCATCGAGATCGAAAGCGCCCTCCGACAGCCGGACATTCCTGGCATCGCGCCAGTCGGTGATCCAGACTTCCTGACCGGGAATCATCCGCTCCACCGTGCCGCGCAACAGCGTGGCGAAATGACCGGACATCGGCGCGACGATCAGCAGTTTCGGCTGTCCCTCGACGCCGTCCTTGGTGAAATGCTTGAGCTGGCCGAAAGGTTTGCGGCACGCAACGCGCGTCTTCACCGGCACCATCTTGCCCTCGAACTCGACCTCCCTGATCCCGAAAGTGGGCTTGCCGCGCGGCGCGGAGGCATGCGCGAAGACATCGAGCGCCGAGGACATCGCCGTCCCCATCGGGCTGTAACCGAACGGATTGGCGGGATTCTGCCACCATTGCGCACTCATACCGGCCATCGAACTGGCCCCGGCCAGCATCGACCGCTGCATCTCATACATATCGTAAAGCATCATATTCCCCGCAACCCGGCAAAACGCGCCGTCCTTTTCGCAATTTTCCTTTTCGCAATTTGGGGCAAAGCGGCGCGCGTTGCAATGCAGCATTTGTTTTTCGGGTGAGTTGAGCGCTCCGGCTGCCACTGCTACGCGAATTTCATGGCCGAAAGCGATCACGATGCACCGCCCACCCGCAAGCTGGGCAACCTTGCCCTGATCTGGCGTTTCGCGTCGCACTATCCGTGGCATATTGCGGGCGCGGCGGCTATGCTGCTTGTCGCGGCAGCGGCAACCCTGGCGATTCCGGACGGCTTTAGGCGGGTCATCGATCGCGGATTCAGCGGTCTCGAGACCGATATTTCCGAATATTTCTACTATTTGCTGTTTATTGTGGTGGTGCTGGCGTTCGCGACGGCAACGCGGTTCTATTTCGTTTCCTGGCTGGGCGAGCGGATTGTCGCGGATTTGCGGGTTGCGGTACAGCGAAACCTGCTGGCGCTCGATCCCAAATATTTCGAGGAAAACCGCCCGTCCGAAATTGCTTCGCGAATGACTTCCGACACCTCGGTGATCGAACTGATCGTCGGTACGACCATTTCGGTGGCGCTGCGCAATATCGTGATGGGGATCGGCGGGATCGTCTATCTGTTTACGCTGTCGCCCAAGCTGACAGGGATGCTGCTGATCGGTATCCCGCTGATTCTCGGTCCGATCATTATATTGGGCCGCAAACTTCGCGATCTTTCGCGCTACAGCCAGGACAGGATCGCCGATGTCGGCGCGATGATCGCCGAAACGCTGGGCGCGATGAAAATCGTCCAGGCCTTCGGGCAGGAAGAACGCGAAAGCAGCCGCTTCGGCACGGCGGTCGAGAGCGCCTTTTCGACGGCACGGCGGCGTATTCTGATCCGCGCAGTAATGACAGCGATCATCATCGCGCTGATTTTCGGTGCGATCACCATGGTAATGTGGCAGGCCGCCGACGACGTCATCAACGAACGGATTACCGGCGGCGCGGTGGCGGCGTTCGTGCTGACCGGCATGATCGTCGCGGGCGCGTTCGGTGCACTGACGGAAGTGTTCGGCGAGCTTATGCGCGGCGCGGGCGCGGCGGCGCGGCTGAACGAATTGCTGCAGGAAGTCCCCGAAATCCGCGCCCCGAAAAAGCCGCACCCGCTACCTGAACCGGCGGAGGGAAGACTGGCGTTCGAGAATGTGACCTTCAGCTACCCCACCCGCCCTGAAACCCATGCCCTGGAAGACTTCGCTCTGGCCGTGGAACCGGGCGAACTGGTTGCGGTTGTCGGCCCGTCGGGAGCCGGCAAGACCACGCTGTTCCAGCTCGCCCAACGCTTCTACGATCCGCAACAGGGGCGGCTGACAATGGATGGCGTCGATTTGCGCGAGGCCGACCCTGCGGCGATACGCGCCCGCATCGCCATGGTGCCGCAGGAAACGATTATCTTCGGTGCCTCGGCCCGCGACAATCTGCGTTACGGCCACTGGGAGGCTTCGGACGACGCGCTTTGGGCCGCGGCCGATGCGGCCAATGCTTCGGAATTCCTGCGCAAATTGCCGGGAGGATTCGATACGTTTCTTGGCGAGAGCGGCGCGCGCCTTTCAGGCGGGCAGCGCCAGCGCATCGCCATCGCTCGCGCGCTGCTTCGCGATGCGCCGTTACTTTTGCTGGACGAGGCCACTTCGGCGCTCGATGCGGAATCCGAACGGCTGGTCCAGCAGGCGCTCGACCGGCTGATGGAAGAACGCACCACGATCGTGATCGCTCATCGTCTGGCAACGGTTCGCTCGGCGGACAGGATTGTCGTGATGGATAACGGGCGGATAGTGGAGACCGGAGATCATGCGACGCTGAAGCAAAATGATGGACTCTATGCACGGCTGGCGCGGCTGCAATTCGAAGGACTGGCTGCCTAAGCGCCCTTCCAGACGCGCCGTTCCTCGGCGGTGCGCAAAACGTCCCATGCGGCCTGCCCTGCCGCAAAGCGCAGCGCCGCTTCCTCGTCGTCCGGCTTCACATCGGGATGGTTGTCCTTGGCGAGCTGCCGCCATGCTTTCTTGATCTCTTCGATGGTAGCGTCGGTTTCCAGTTCGAGGATTTCTAGCGAGCGGAGTTCATCGCCGCTGCGCGTGCCGTCGCCCGGTCCGGCCCAGCCATAATGCGCGGCTTCGGCAAAGGCTTCGGCGGCGCGGCGCTCGTCGGCTTCGCGGCGCTTGCGCTGCTCGTCGGTCAGGCCTTCGAAATAATTGTAATTGCGGTTATATTCGCCCGCATGCTTTTCGCAGAAATACCAGCGATCCGGGCTGTTCGGCGATTTCGGCGCAGGGTTGTTCCCCGGCTCGTCGCAGCCATGGCGATCGCAGATCCGCACCTCGACCGCTTCGCGCGACGCGCCATAGGGTCGCCAGCGGGGAAAACCCCAGTCGTTCGATCGTCGTGCCTTGGCCATGAAGCCCTTATAGAAACTAAATACGAAGCGGGCCACGGGCTTTCGCCAGTGGCTCGCCGCAGATAGAAAAACTGTCTTCTATCGGTAGACGGCGGCGGCACCCATCATCGCACCGCTAAACATCGTACCGATGATCACCGCAGTGACGATCATCGAAACCACGAAATAGATACCGATCCAGATGAGAATGGTAACCGCCGTAAAGCCGACAGCCTTACCTTCCGGAACTTTCAGAACTGTCTGGCATCCCAGATAGATCAGATAGGCAGCATAGCCGAAACCGGCGAGCGCGATCAGTATACTCAATACCGGAATAAACGAGAAGAATCCTGCAACCCAGGTCGCGGTCGCGCTGTAAACCAGCACTTTCATCGCCGCTGTCGTATCTTTTCTGCCATCGAAACTCGGCGCGAGGGCGGCGGCAATAATTCCCATCAAATAGAGGACACCGAGGCTGATAACATAAGACACAATTGCCGTGATAACGATGAAACCTATACCGAGTCCTGGAACACCCAGTGCGCCGACCACAAGAATGCCGTTCAGCAATGCCCCGATGGCCGGCAAGAGCGCCAGTATCATCGCGTAACTCGTAAACAGGCTACCCGGCGTTGCCGGTTCGGCATCGATCTTCGCCCATTCCGTCTTGGGCGAAAGCAGTATCCTTTGTGCGCGATCAACGAGACTCATCGAATTTCCCCTTTTTGCGATATTCA
>JBGTHW010000131.1:0-20191 GCA_041746035.1 Parasphingopyxis sp. | reverse complement strand
TGTGGGGAGAGTAGCACAGGCGGCGAGGAGGAAGACCGGGAGCAGGAGGAGAAGTTTTCGCATAGGCTTCCACCGTCCACATTTCATCGGGCTTGTCCAGCGGCGCGCCGATTTCGCGCAGAGAAAACCCGGCCAGACATGAGCCTGACCGGGTTGTAATTCTATTCGAAGAAAATGCGCCTAGCCGTCCTTCTTCGCTCTCGCCTTTTCCTTGGCCGCTTCCGCTGCTTCTTCCTTGGCTGCTTCCTCTTCGGCCTTCTGGGTGTTCCAGATTGCCGCAGCCTCGTCGAGGATCTCGATCAGCTTTTCGAGAGCTTCGGGTTCCGTGGTTTTTTCCATTGCCGCGACTTCGCGGGCAAGGCGGCTAGAGGCCGCTTCAAAAATCTGGCGCTCCGAATAGCTCTGTTCCGGCTGGTCATCGGCGCGGAACAGGTCGCGCGTGACTTCGGCGATCAGGATGAGGTCGCCCGAATTGATCTTTGCCTCATATTCCTGGGCGCGGCGCGACCACATGGTGCGCTTGATCTTGGGCTTGGTCTCGAGCAATTTGAGCGCGTCCTTGAGGGTTTTGTCCGAGGACAGCTTGCGCATGCCCACGCCCTCGACCTTGTTGGTCGGGACACGCAGCGTCATTTTCTCTTTCTCGAACCGCAGCACATACATTTCGAGCTGCATGCCGGCGATTTCTTCATTCTGAAGTTCGACAACCCTGCCCACGCCATGCTTGGGATAAACAACATAATCGCCGACTTCGAAATCGAGTGCCTTGCTAGCCATGTAAGAAAACCTTTCCAGGCGGCGGCTTCAACGAATCAGGCGGGCAGAACGCCATGGCGACTGCCTGTAACAACCGAATTCGTTTGCCTTTTCCGCGCGTTGCCGTTCAACCGGTGGGCATCAATGCCCGCCATTCAACATATTATATAACACATTTGTAACAAAATTTCCAGTGCTGCGGTGCGGCATGGAAATTATCGTGCATCAAGCGTTCAAATCAGTCGCCTTCGCCCGGCTCCGGCGAGAAATATTTGTCGTATTTGTCCTCTTCGCCCTTATGTTCGTCGGCATCCGCCGGGGCTTCGCGGCTCTGCGTGATGTTCGGCCATTCCTCGGCGAATTTTGTATTGATCTCGAGCCATTTTTCCTGGCCGGGTTCGGTATCGGGGAGAATGGCTTCGGCCGGACATTCGGGTTCGCAAACGCCGCAATCGATACATTCGGCCGGGTGGATGACGAGCATGTTCTCGCCCTCGTAAAAGCAATCGACCGGGCAGACCTCGACACAGTCCATATATTTGCATTTGATGCAGGCATCGGTGACGAGATAGGTCATGGGTGCGGCTCTCCGTTAAACACGCGCGAAATTCTGCTACCCGCGCAAGGCGGTGCGCGTCAACGGTTGTCGTTGGCTACCGAATCCAGCGGGCTATAAATGTCCGGCACGTCTTTGGCGGAAACGCGGCGCGCGGGGAGCGATTCGATCCGTATAATGCGCACTTCGCCGGGGAGCGGGATGCTGAGCGTATCGCCAACCCGCACGATAGCGTGGGCATGCGTTATGCGTCGTCCGGCCAGCCTGATATGGCCCTTTTCGGCGATTTTCCGGGCGATCGCACGGGTGCGGGCAAGCCGCGCAAACCACAGAAACTTGTCGATCCGCAGTGTCTCCTCAGCCACGCGGCAAATCCATCTCCGCAAGTTTGGCGAACGCGTTGCCGGGGCCGGGTTTGTGCGCTTTGAGCTTGCCCGTACGTCGGCCCCGCCAGATCCATCGCGGTGGTTCGCCCTTCACGCGCTGGAAACCGAGTGCCTGCATCGCCTGGCCCAGCGCCGCGTCGCCAAGGCCGAGCGAGGTGACGAGTTCGGGGTCGGGTGCGGCGGGTTTCTTGCCGTCGCGCTTCTCATGGGCGGTACGGCTCAGGCGTTCGATCATATCGATGCGCAGCATCTGGCCCGCGAAGCTCCGGAAACCGGCACGCTGGAATGCGGTACGGTTTTTGTCCTTCGGTTCGGCGAGCAGTGTCGCGCCGTCGGGCGGCAAAGGCGGCATCGGCTTGTCGTGCCGGATGGCGTCGAGCGCCATGCGCCAGCGGATGGTTCCGGGCTTGAGCAGCCGGGGATGGAAGACATCGAGCGCACCGATGACAAGGCCGAGTTTGGTCGCGCGGTAGCGGGTCTGTTTGTCCATCGCCTGCAACGCGTGCAATACAGATGTGCGCGAGACAAAGCCACCCGCCTCGACCAGTGGCGCGAGCAGCGCGCGGACCTGCGGCGGCGTGGTCTTCGCGTGAATGGCGGCATCCATCCGGAGCAGCGGCCCGAGCATTTCGGCCAGTCTGCTATCGAGCCAGCTTTGCAGGCGATCGGCCACGCGATCGCGCATTTCGGGGCTGAGTGCGGTAAGCCTGTTATCCAGTTCGATCCTGGGCGCTAGGAATCCCTTGCCGCCAACGAAACGCGCAACGATGCCATCGCGCCAGTTCAGAGTCACCGGCTTTCCGGTGTTGGTGTTCAGCGAAAAATTATTGTCCTCATCGGCAATCAGCGCCGCCGCGCGAGTGGCGAACTCCCCGCCCAAGCGGCGTTCCGCCGCCGCTAGCAACCGCTTCTTGTCGGCGTGGCTGGCTTCCGCCTCGACGATAAAGCGAAAGCCCTCGATCCGCCCGATGGGTTCGTCGTCCACCGTTACGATGCCTTCGCCATCGACACGCACCGGCAGCGCGTCCTCGCTTCTCGCGCCGAGGTCTTTCATCAGCACCGCCGTGCGCCGGTCGACGAAGCGTTGCGTGAGGCGGTCATGCAATGTGTCGGATAGTCTTTGCTCGATGGTGCGCGTCCGTTCCGCCCATTTGGCGGGATCGGCCAGCCAGTTATCGCGATGCGCTACATAGGCCCAGATGCGGATGGCGGAGAGCCGTCCGGCCAGCGTTTCGACATCGCCCTGAACATTTTCGAGAGTCGTAATTTCGCGCGCGAAAGTTTCCGCCGGGATATGACCGTTGCCATCCGACAGGTGCCGGAACAGCCGCGCCACCAGCCGCGCATGGCCGTCCGCGCCGGTCTTGCGGAAATCTGGCAGCCCGCAGGCGCTCCACAGCCGCGCTACCATCGCCGGACGGCTGGTCCGGTCCCGCACCCAGGATTCTTCGGCAAGCTTCTTGAGAATTTTGAGATCGACCGCTTCGGGTGCAGCGCGCAGCATTGCGTCCTGCGGTTTCGCCTCCAGATCGGCGATCAGCGTCTCGATGCTCTCGCAACGCGGGTCGCCCTCGCGCCAGTAAAGCTGTTTCAGCCAGTTAAACTCGTGGCTCTCGATCCGCTGGATTTCCTCGTCGGTGAAGGCAACCTTCTCGTCGCCCTCCAGGCCGAGCGTTCCGAAGGTGCCGTCGGTCTGATGCCGTCCGGCGCGTCCGGCGATCTGCGCCATCTCGTGCGGGAATAACCGGCGGCGCTTGCGCCCGTCGAACTTCGCGAGCGAGGCGAAGGCGACATGCCGGACGTCCATATTCAGGCCCATGCCGATGGCATCGGTCGCGACCAGATAGTCGACCTCGCCCGCCTGGAACATGGCGACCTGCGCATTGCGGGTGCGCGGGCTGAGCGCGCCCATAACGACGGCTGCCCCGCCGCATAATCGTCGCAGCATTTCGGCCACGGCGTAAACCTCCTCCGCGCTGAAGGCGACGATGGCGGAACGCGGCGGCAGTCGGGAGAGCTTGGTCGCCCCGGAATAGCTCAATGTGGAAAAACGCGGGCGCGAGATGATTTTGGCTTCGGGAGTCAGGGCTTTGAGGACCGGCCGCAGGCTGTCCGAACCGAGGATCAGCGTCTCCTCCCGCGCGCGATGATGGAGGAGACGGTCGGTGAACACATGCCCGCGTTCCGGATCGGCACCGAGCTGCGCCTCGTCTATCGCGGCAAAGGCGACATCGCGGTCTTGTGGCATCGATTCCACCGTGCAGAGCAGCCAGCGGGCATCCTCGGGGAGGATTTTCTCTTCGCCGGTGACCAGCCCGACTTCCTTCGGCCCCTTGATCGCGACGACCCGATCATAGATCTCCCGGGCAAGCAGACGCAACGGGAAGCCGATCATGCCGCTGGAATGCGCCATCATCCGCTCGACAGCCAAGTGCGTCTTGCCGGTGTTGGTGGGGCCGAGCACAGCGGCAAGCGGAGCACGGGCGAAGTTGCTCATGGCCATGACAATCGTGGATGCGGGGCCGAAAGGCAAGCATCGCGACGAACTCCGCCCGGAGATTCCGCTGGCCCGAAAAGCGGCTCGCCTCGGCGCATCGCGGAATCGGGTGGTCCGATCTTAATTTGACTTTAACGGTTTTTAACCACAATCACCTTCGTCGGTGCGGAGGGTATGCGCCGGGGTCTTTACGGGTTTCAAGCGGGGTCGCTTTTGTATCAGCGCCATGATTTTGCAGCGGGTTCGGGCAGCGGCTCCGCCGTGCTTGTCGCCGATTCCCTCCCGTCTTCCTTCGGCAGTTCGCTGCGCACCGCACCGGACACAAAAAGCCGCTGGCGCGATATCGACCTTGTCGTCGATCTCGGCGCGCAGATCGGCAGCAAGACCTGGTGGCGCGGCACCGCGACCTGCGCGGCGCTCTGCATCGGCACACTGATGACGGCACCTGGCGTTGAGGCGCTGCCTGCCATGCCTGCGGCCATGACAGAAGCCCAATGGGACGAAGCCCGCGCCCAGGCGATTACGCCGCTCGCGCTGGGCGGCGATACCGGGCGTCGCATGGCCGCAACTGATGCTGTCGAGCCGCTTGCCGGCACGCCGGAACGCCCGCGCATCGAGATGATGGCGACGCTGGGCCGGGGCGACAGTTTCGAACGGGTGCTGGAGCGCGCCGGAGTTTCGGACGATGAAGCTGTAACGCTTGCGCGCATGATCGAACGCACCGTTCCCCTCTCCGATATTCAGCCGGGTACGGTGATGAATATCGTGCTCGGTCGCCGCCCAAACCGCACGGTGCCGCGTCCGGTCAGCGAACTTTCCTTCCGCGCGCGGTTCGATCTGCGCATGGAGGTCGCGCGCGTCGATGGCGCGCTGCGCGCCAATCCGGTGCGCATCGCGGTCGACGATACGCCGCTACGCATTCGCGGGCGTGTCGGATCGAGTCTCTATCGTTCGGCGCGCGCAGCCGGCGCCCCCCCGGGGGCCATCCAGGAATATCTGCGCGCCATCGGCACACAAATGTCGGTTAGCAACGACATCGGTGCGGACGCGACCTTCGACATTATCGTCGAGCATCGCCGCGCCGAGACCGGCGAGACCGAGGTCGGAAGGCTCGTTTATGCGGGGATCGAGCGCGGTTCGCGCGAAACGCAATTGCTGCGCTGGTCGGTCAATGGCAGCGAGCAATGGTTCGAGGCTTCCGGTGTCGGTCGCCAGACCGGCGAGATGCTGATGCCGGTCAGTGGCCGGGTCAGTTCGGGCTTCGGCTATCGCCATCACCCGATCCTGCGCCGCCGCCGGATGCATACCGGCATCGATATCGCAGCCGGTTACGGTACGCCGATCCGCGCGGCTGCTGCGGGCATCGTCAATTATGCCGGACGCAATGGCGGCTATGGCAATTATGTCAGTGTCAATCACGGCAACGGCATGCAAACCGCTTATGGCCATATGAGCCGCATCGCCGCTGCGACCGGTACGCGCGTTTCGCAAGGCGATGTTATCGGCTATGTCGGTTCCACGGGGATGTCGACCGGCGCGCATCTGCATTACGAACTGATGCGCGGCGGCCAGAAAGTCGATCCGCGCTCGGTGCGCTTTATCGAACAGGCTCAGCTGGCGGGTGCCGAACTCGGTCGCTTCCGCTCGACGCTGGCGAATTTGCTCGAAATACAGCCGGGGGCCGCCTTGGCAGCGAACCAGGATCGTGAACGTGACGAGACGGCTTCCAATAGCCGCCGCAGCGCGCAAAATTCAGACAGCTAACCGGCTGAATAGCGACCAGCCAAAGCTGGGCGTTTTCCGGCATTCCTGCCTTTGTTGTTTTGAGGCGGGCATCGGCAAACCCCGATAGGCACCCGCTGCATTTTGGGACTTACCGCCCCTGGCTACGCCAGCGTTTGATCGTGCGCTCGACGATACCCGCTTCATCGCCGGTCTGCGTCCACAGGTCAGAAAAGACCGGATCGTCGGAGGCCGGGCGCTTTTCTTCTTCGAGATTGTCGAACTCGATACGGATCGGCACCGAAACACCCTCGCCGCAGACAATACATTCGCGATTGCGAAGCGCCGGGATGACATCGAGGAAACCGCGCGCACCCTCCGGCATGGCCGAGCGAACATGCGCCTGATCGCGGTCGTTATTGAGACGCATCGAGAGGATCGTCCCGCATTGCGAGAGCACGCCCTCGGCCAGATCGGACGGACGCTGGGTCACAAGGCCCAGCGAAACGCCGTATTTACGGCCTTCCTTGGCGATCCGGCCCAGAATGTTACCGACAGCGGAGTTCGCATTGATTCGTTCGGACGGGATGTAGCGATGGGCTTCCTCGCAGACGAGAAGGATCGGCCGCTGCGATTCATTGCGCGACCAGACGGCATAATCGAAGACCATGCGCGCCAGAACCGCGACGACGACCGAACAGATATCCGACGGAATTCCCGAGACATCGACGATGGAAATCGGTTTGCCCTGGCCGGGAAGACGGAAAATCTTCGAGACGAATTCGGACATCGTATCGGCGACGAGCATCCCGGAAAACATGAAGCTGTAGCGCGGATCGGCCTTCAGTTCCTCGATCTTGCTTTTCAGCCGCATATAGGGCGCGGTGTCGGAGGACGTGTCGAGATGGCCCATCTCCGTCGTAATCAGCGACAGAAGATCGGACAGCAAATAAGGGATCGGGCTGTCCACGGTCAGCCGGGGAATATCTTCCGACAGCCGGTGCTTGCTGCGCGCGGCGAGCAAACATTTGGCGAGGATGTCGCGGTCGCGCTGCTTGTCGGCCCCTTCGGTATTGATGAACACCTCGCAATGTTCCTCGAAATTCATCAGCCAATAGGGCAGAGCGAGATTATTGACGTCGAAAATCTCGCCCGCGCCCTTGAAGGCCGCGCTATATTCGCCGTGCGGATCGACCATGACGATATGGCCTTCCGGAGCGAGTTCGCAGATGCGGTGGAGGATCAGCGCGACGCTGGTCGATTTGCCGGTACCTGTGGAACCAAGCACGGCGAAATGCTTGCCGAGCATCGCATCGATATAGAGCGCGCCGCGAATATCGCGGGTTGGATAGATCGTGCCGATTTCGATATGTGCCCGGTTTTCGGCGGCGAACATCTGCCGCATATCGGCTTCCGAAACGGCGAGAACCGGCGAGCCGGGAATCGGGAACTGGGTGACGCCGCGACGAAATTTTCCGACATCGGTTGTGCCTTCGATGGCCTGCCCTTCACCGAGAAAATCGATATAGGCATTGACGCGGTTCTTGTCTGCACCGTCGGCGGCGAGTGTGCGGACATTGGCGATCAGCCAGCGATCGCCGACATTCACCTTGACCTGGCTACCGACTTGTCCGGCCATGGAAAGTGTGTGGTCGCTCTCGGACCTTACTTTTGCCAGCATCGCTGAATCGACGGCAATTTGCGAGCCGGAGCCGGCGATTTCGGTGACGCGGCCAATGACGACGCCTTCGTTCTTCACTTCGGCCACGGCTTTTGCCGCGCTGCCTGTCTCGTCTTCTGTTACCGGTCGAAAAGCGCCCATCTCGGTCATTGCTCGCCTGCCCTGAATTCTGTTGTCTGGAACAGCGTGCATAGCAGAGCAGGGGTAAATTTTTGTTTACCAGAATTCCGGCTATTCGTACCGGATGCGCCGGAACAGGACGCCCGCTATCCATCCCAGCAGGAGCGAAATCAGCACCGCCGACAACCCATAGAGAAAAGCGTTGTTTTCGGCCGCTGTGGCGATAAATCGCTCAAAGCCCGATTTGTCGATGTGGATATCGCGGACTTCTCCGGCAAGCACACGCCCATCCCTGATCAGGAATGTCTCCGCCGTATAGTCGCCGACCGGTACGCGCGCGGGGATATCGATCCGGGCGCTGTAAAGAACGCCTTCTGTGATCTCCACGGCATCGGTGATTTCTACATAGAGATCGTTGCGGTTGCGCAAATCCGTGAGGCCAACGGCGAAGCGCTGCGCTTCGGCGGGCGGGTTGGAACTTGCCGGCGATAATTGCAGACTGTCGATGCCAAGCTCGAAAATTGCGGCGGTGCGCTCATCGACGATATCCCAGATCGGTCGGGCGCTGGCGATTGCATAGAATGTGGGTGCGGAACGGAAAAGCGCTTGCGCCGCGTTGATCCAGATGCCGCCGCGCTGCTGCTTCTCGCGCACGAGAATTGACTGCTCGGGCCCCTTCAGCACCACCACGATATCGTCGGGTTCGCCGGGGACCATGCCTCCGGGGTACAGCACCGCGCCATAAATGGTGATTTCCGCTCCGGTGAAACTGTAGACGATCTCCACCTCTTCGTGGCTGACAGCGGGCACCAGGCGGGGGCGCGCCTGCCCCATCAGCATCGGCACGAGTGCCAGGAGAAATATCAGGCGCAACCGGTTCATCGCAACTCCACCGAATAAACTTCGTCGGGCTGCCAGCCGAGCCCGAGAGCCATGCGCACGGCGATCAGGATGACCATTGCAGCGAGCAGGAGCCGCAACCATTCCGGACTGATACGCGAGGAGAGGCGCGCACCGATCTGCGCACCGGTCACGCTGCCGATCAGGAGCAGCACGGCCAGGACGATGTCGACAGCGTGGGTGGTGAGCGCGTGCACCATCGTCGTAGCAGCGGTAACGAACAGGATCTGGAAGAGTGATGTCCCGACCACCACACGGGTCGACATCCCAAGAATGTAAATCATCGCCGGGACGAGAATAAACCCGCCTCCGATGCCAAGCATCACGGTAAGTATACCGACGGCAAAGCCGATAACGAGAGGTGCAATCGGCGAAATATAGAGGCCCGATGCATAAAAGCGCCAGCGCAGCGGCAGGCTGGAAACCAGCAGGTGATGGCGGCGGACGGGCGGCTTAACGGGCTTGCCGGTTCGCCGCGAGTCGATCGCCGTCCAGGCTTCGCGCACCATCAGAATACCGATGCCGCCCAAAAGAAAGATATAAAGAATTGCCACAACGACATCGATCTGACCGGCGCTTTGCAGTGCGCGGAACGCCATGCCGCCGACGATAGTCCCGGCAATGCCAC
Organism: Parasphingopyxis sp.; assembly: GCA_041746035.1. Taxonomy (GTDB): domain Bacteria; phylum Pseudomonadota; class Alphaproteobacteria; order Sphingomonadales; family Sphingomonadaceae; genus Parasphingopyxis. The sequence continues at coordinate 10,945 of JBGTHW010000131.1, read as the reverse complement.
CCGCAACCAGCACTCCGCCCATCCTGTAATCTACACCCTTGCGCCGCGTATGGGCCGCCACACCTGAAACGCTGGCACCGGTAATCTGTGTGGTCGCGGAGGCGACGGCAACGGCAGGGGGTATGCCGTAAAAAATCAGCAGCGGCGTCGTCAAAAATCCGCCGCCGACCCCGAACATGCCGGAAAGGATGCCGACCACCACGCCCAGCAGGATGATGACTGGCGCACTAACCGACAGTTCGGCAATGGGAAGATAGATATCCATCGGAAGCACCGGATACCGACTTCTCCTGTCGGGAGGAAGCGGACAGTTATTCGGGTTTTGGAAAGGATGCGCTAAAAATCCGTTCCAACGGTCAGCACCGGACCCGATCCCGGATTGGCATTGCCGATCACGCGCTGCCGCCATCCCAGCGTCACCCGCATGGAGGCTTCTCCCGCAGGCACGCGCAAGGTAACCTGCGGACCGATATCGACACGGGAGATGCCGGGCTGTGCCGATGCCCAGGTGCCGCCGCCAAGCGAAAGTGTGGTACGATCGGATAGCGCAATCGGACGGGAAACGGCGAAAGCAACATCGCCGTACAGATCCCGGCTTCGCGCGCCGACCGCACCGGCTTGCAGATAGGCATCGAGCTCGAGTCCGGCGAGCAGTCTTTGCCGGTCGACACCACCCGCCATCCCGAGCGACCAGGCATTGCGCCCCCCATTGTCCAGCGCGATGCGGCGTTCGAGCGTTACTTCCACGGGAAAATCCCGAACCGGCCTGGCCGACACGCCGATGGCGGCTTCCATGCCGCGGCTGGATTCGATGGGACGCGAGATGCGCGCAGCGAGCGATAGCTCGACAGAGCCGGGGCTGGCGAACCGGTAAAGTGCGCGCGCGCCGGCCTGACTGCCGCCGAGTTCGCCCTGATTGGCAAGGCCGATTTGTCCACCTCCGCTGCGCCAGAGGGCATAGGTGGAAAATCGCAATCGGCTGGGCCACTGGGAGATTTGGTTCTCCACGGCAGTTTGGCTGGTTCGTCGCGGGTACCGCATCAATAGCGGTTGGGCGATGGACGGTGAAAAAGCGGCGAGCATCATCCAACGGTCGCTCTCCACATTCCGGACAGTGGGCGCAGGGGCCGGGGTCGCGGCGATAGGCGATCGCGCGGCCATATCGAGGCGTAGTGCCGACCGCAGTAGCGATGTCGTGCGTTGCGATACGGCAAGCGGGGCGATCGCGCCCAAAAGGAGCGGCGTCGCCGCGTCGCCACGTCGCCTATCGACCGCGGCGATAGATGCGTTCGAAAAGTTCAAGGGGAAATAAGACCCCGCCGGAAGGGCGGGCAGCGCGATGCTTGCAAAGCGCGGTTCTCCGGCCGGCGTCCAGAGCGATATGCGCGCGCCGGTCCAGAGCATCATCGCCGCGAGGACGAAACGGACCGGAGGAGAGAGCCGGATCATCTAGAATACCGGTCTTTCGGGGAAAATATGCCGGGTCTTGTCCCAGCGCGGTTCGGCGCCCGGGCGCGTGGTCAGATAACGCATCATCGCGCGCCGCGCGGCCATCATGGCGATGATGTTGGAAACGATCGCGCGAGGAATTGCGCGGAGGCCCTCGCGCCAGCCATAACCATATCCGGTAAACAGCGCCCGTATCGCCAGACGCCAGCAGAGCAGCCCGAAATTCACCGCCAGCAGAAGCCGGACGGCGGGGGTCAGGGGCGACAGTGCGTGCCCGCCGAACCAGGCGGCAACGAGCAGGAGAAACCCGAGAATGAGCGTCGCATAAGCGGCAAACAGGATAATCGCCGACAGGATCGCGCGGCGGTCCCGCAACCGCATCCATCGCTCGGCCAGCCCGCCACGCCAGCCCAGCCGGTCCCATCCGGCAAGCGCGATGCCGGTGATCCAGCGGGTTTTCTGGCGCACGGAGGTCTCGATTGTTGCCGGGAAATAGGCCTCGACAGCGATCAGTTCATCCTGGTCATAAACCCGTGCAAACAGGCTCCGTCCGCCGCGTTCGGCAATGTTAAGACCGAGTTCGTAATCTTCGGTCAGGCTTTCGGAATCGAAGGGCATGCCGCCCCGCTCGGCGGCAATTTCGCCGAGCATATCGCGCGAAATAGCGCTGCCGACGCCAGCCGAAGGGACTCCGGCACCCAGCATGTTGCGCACTACCAGATCTTTGCCATGAGTTTCGGCAAATTCGTCGCAATAATGGCCGCTCGCCCAGCGCGATTTTTCATGGACGAGCGGTGTAACCGGTATCTGGACCAGCGATCGGTCTTCGATAAGCCTGTCGAACAGGGCTATTTCGCAACCATGGACGATATCTTCGGCATCGTGAAGTATCACCGCCTTGAAACGGGTGCCGCTCTGCCGTTCGTCGTCCTCAACCGCCCGCCACAGGTGATTGAGGCAATCGGCCTTGGTTGTCGGTCCGGCGCGCTGGCACGGCATTATGTAGGAAACGCACCAAGCCTGAAGGGAGCGCGCCTAGCGCGGAACGCGCGTGATTAGCGGGTGTCTAGGCGCGCTCCTGTGGGGGTTGTTCGTCTTCACTAGCGGGGCCGATTTCGAAATCGGAGTCAGTCCGGGCAATCAACAGCTTACCACCTTCATTTATTCCCGCCCGGTTGGTGTAGAAGTGGAACGGGAAAGCGGCCCTTTCACCGAAAATTGTCTCCGACAAAATGTTGCCCGTGATGTCAACTTTCACCTTTTCAGATTCTGCCCTTTGCAGGGAATTTTTGATGTGAGCGGTGCGAGCTGCGTCCTCACCGGGATCAATGTTAAGCCAATCAGAATCGCCTTTCACCACAGAGGGACAACGCTTTGCCATACTGACCACAATGGTTCGGTCTTCTATTTTCAAATTACCCCAAACCAGTTTCGTAGTTTCAATAATTATAGATCGGGCGGGGGTTGGCCCCCCATTGGCCAATTTCAACTGGATCGAGCCTTTCCATATGCGAGCAGAAGTAGCGTAAACATAGGCGCGGTTTTGCGTCCTAACGGACTCTTTGGCGGTCTTGTTTTGCGCAGAAATCAAATTGCCCGTCGCTTGGGTTTCTCGAAACGTCTGCCAGATCAAGTAAACACCGATGGTGCTCAATCCTACGCCAACGACTGCTGCGGCCCCCATTACCATAGTCCACAAAGCCATAATGCGTTGCGAATACAAATCATATTCGTCGCGCTGGCCTTGTCGCTCGGTTTGACGGGCTTGTATCGTGCACTCATTTTCGGCTTGCGCGGGCATGGGAATGCAGGCTTGCCTTATGCGATCATCGGCATTTTTGGCATATTGAGCGGCATTATCGGATGCGGTCTGCTGATAGTATGATTGATAATAAAATCCCCATCCTAAAAGGCAGGCACCAAAAATACCGGCGACAATGATTGCCGCAATCAGTCCAATCTTATTGATTCCACCCCTATCTCCGTCAGACATTGCCACAAAAACACCGCTGTAAATTTACCCCGGCTGATCTTGTTCCTGATATTCGGCTCGGAGTCCATGACGCTGCTAGATATGCGATATGTCGAGCGACTGGACTCCGATAGCTTTCAAGCACTGCAATAAGAAAACAGCGGTGAATTTCCCGCGCGACAATTTGTTCCGGATATTAGGTTCAGCGTCGTCCACACCTATCGCAGCGAGCTTCTTTTGCAGCTCGGCATAGGTCACGCCCTGCTTTTTCAATTCAACCTTCAGTAGCGTTTTGGCAGTGTCCTCCCAGTGCGCGGGATGCTGTTTCGGCATTGTAACGTCTCCACGATAAAAACATCATATCCGATGCTTTTACCCCTTGCATAGTGCATAGTAAAGCACTATATAAGATGCATAAGCAACGGAAACGGTTACATGGCACACAAACAGCACTTTCTCCTCTCGGCAAAAGCCCGCACCCTAAGCCTGAAAACGGTTTTCACGATGGGCGAGGGCAATGCCTATAAGGCGTTCTGTGGCCTTCGCTGGCCGGAAACGGACGGGGAAGCCTATTGCCCGCGCTGCGGCTGCACGGAAACCTATGACATTAGCACCCGCCGCAAATTCAAGTGCGTTGCCTGTCACCATCAATTCAGCGTCACGTCCGGCACGATCTTTGCCAGTCGCAAAATGTCGTTCACCGACTTGCTCGCCGCCATCGTGATATTCGTCAACGGCGCGAAGGGCGTTGCCGCACTCCAATTGAGCCGCGATCTGGATTGCCAATACAAGACGGCTTACGTCCTTACGATGAAGCTGCGCGAAGCGATGGCCCGCGAACAGGCCGGTCGCCAGCTGGACGGCATTGTCGAGATCGATGGCGCATATTTTGGCGGTTACGCCAAGCCGGAAAACCGCAAAGAGGACCGCCGCGACCGTCGCCTGAAAGCCAACCTTACCGGCAAACGCCAGTGCGTTGTCATCATGCGCGAACGTGGCGGTCGCTCGCTTCCGTTCATCGTCGCTAACGAAGGCGATGCCGTTCCTTACGTTCGCGATCATGTCGGGACGCTGGCAACCGTCTATGCCGACGAAGGCGCGGGCTGGGATGCGCTTCATGCCGGTTGGGATACCCGCCGCGTCAATCACAGTATCGCGTTCATGGACGAAGGCGTCTGCACCAACCAAGCCGAGAGTTTCTTTAGCCGCCTTCGTCGCATGGAAATCGGGACGCACCATCATATAGCCGGTCGTCACCTTGCCAGCTATGCGCGGGAAGCATCATGGCGCGAAGACAACCGCCGCATCCCCAATGGCGAGCAAGCCGGGATGGTCGCACGGGCGGCAATGGCGTCCAGCGTTAGCCGGGATTGGAAGGGGTATTGGCAGCGGGCGGCTTAAGCCATTGAAAATAGGAATCGAATTAGGGTATTGATTTTATTAAATAAGTTGCTATATTTTCTACAGAGATATGACTTACGACGCCCGCCAAATTGCCAACTGGTTCATCCAGCGCGCTTCCAATGAAGGAAGGGCGCTGTCGATCATGTCGCTGTTGAAGCTGGCTTATATTGCCCACGGTTGGCGTTTGGAAATGGCGAGTCAACCGCTTTTTAACAACCGCATTGAAGCGTGGAGGCATGGCCCTGTTATTCCAGACGTATACAATTCGCTTCGCCCGCAAGGCATAGTTCCGAAAACAATAGACCCGGAATTTCCCGCGCCTAACGACGCATCCGACACTGCGTTTCTAGAACAGATTTACAACATTTACGGGCATATGTCGCCTTTCAAATTGTCGGAACTTACGCATGTTTCGGGCGGACCCTGGGAAACTGCTAGGGGTTGGGGTGGAGCGTATGCGGAGATACCGGACAATCTAATTCAATCACATTATATCTCGAAGCGTCAGCAATACGAAAATCAGCAGGTCAATGGCTGAATCGTCTGTTGTGCCTGCTGCGGATGCGGAGGGTAAAAGCAAACCCGATGGCGAGGCCGATGATCGATACTCGAAAATAGAACTGCGGGTATTAGACGCCGATGCGAAAGCCAAAGAATCTCTCAATCATGAATCGGACCAACGGTATTTGTTGCGTTGGATAGCCGTAAGCATAACGGTAATTATCATAATCGCGATGGGGGCTTTATTATACCACGTTTCTCACCGTTTAATGACAATGACGACATTTGGAGCAAACCCCGCTTATGTGATCGCTGTCTATGTGGCACCGATAATCTCAATGACAGCGCTTTCGGTTGCGCTCTTAGTAGCCGCCTTTAGAGGCTTTAAGGAATCCGACGCTGCCAGCGGATTAGCAGCTGCATCTGATAGTGCAAGAACGACTGGCATACTCGGCTAGTCAGCCGTCGCCCCGTTCCGCCACCCTTCCGGCAATTGCACGTCGTGCGATACCAGTCGCCACGATAGCAGTGGCCCTTTCCCCCGCTGTGAGGACCGCACCACGCCCCGTTTGCGCAGTCTGGCAAGGGCATGGCCTACCCGCTTGCGTGACAGCACCCTGAGCGCGCTATCGGTCTCATTAAGGCGGCGCTGGACCATCACCCTGGCATTGAGCTGATCGGTGGTCTGCCACGTTCTGGCGGTGCGTAGCTGTTCTATCAGGAAGCGGGAAAACTCGCCCCGAAACGCCGCGTTCGCTGGCGGCAGTATCTTTACCGGCATATCGTCGAAATCTATGTCCGGCTCGAACAGGCGGATGCTGCAATCGAGATGATCTATCGCGGCGATCATGCGGGTGCGTTCTTCGTCTAGCGCGGTGACACGCCCTACCATCTCCGCGCGTTTCCTTATCAGGCCATGAACAACGGGTTTGCGTGTCATGCATTCACATTAGCGAAGCGCGGTGCTACAGGGGAGTAGGAGGTTGGTGCGCTTGATACATAATGCCGCGCTGGCAGAGAACCAGCCGGATATGGGCCGTATGCGCGGCGACCGTTTCAATCGCTGCAACGGTCTCGGGATCGTTGGGATAGGCACCGACAAAACGGCGGTAATCCTGTTCTTTGAGATGGCGAACAGCCAGCGTCAGCATCGATGCAATGACTTCTGCCTCGTCCCAGGCAGGGACAAAGATCGCCAGTCTGCCGGGTTCTCTCGGCGGCGGAAGCGCGGAAAGCTGCAAGGGGCCGATGTCGCGACGCTTCAGAAAATCGCGGCATCTTCGGAACAACCAGATCAGATCGACGGCAAGATCGTCAATACCGCCGACAAGAAAGCCGACCGCTGCGAACAGCGCGAGTTCGCGAACAACAAGCTCGGCAATCTGAAAAAGCGCTTCTGCCCCTTGCATCGGCCTCCCTCCGATTCGGGAAGCTATTCCGGCAGTTCGAAAAAATAAAGCCACAAAATGCCGAATGGCCGGATCGGCGGTTTCCATTCTGGCATCGAGCGGATAGAGGTTTCGCCAGAATCACGGAGGAAAAATGCCCCAACGCACCGGCGTCCGGTCCGCATTGCGCGCCTTTCTGAGAAGCGAGGCATCGGGCGGTATCGTCCTGATGATTGCTGCTGCACTGGCGATGATCGTCGCCAACAGCGGGTATTATGGGGACTATCACCATATTCTGCATGAGATACCGCTGGGTACCTTATGGCCCGGGTCCGAAAACCGGATGAACGCGCATCTGTGGATCAATGACGGGCTGATGGCGATTTTTTTCCTGTTTGTCGGTCTGGAGATAAAGCGCGAATTCATCGACGGTCGGCTGGCGACATGGGAACGACGGCAGCTGCCGGTCATAGCCGCGGCGGCCGGGATGATCGTGCCCGCCCTGATCTATCTGTTTGTGACGCGCGAGCTGCCGGGGCTGGCCAATGGCTGGGCGATTCCGGCGGCGACCGATAGTGCCTTGGCGATCGGCGTACTGGCATTGCTTGGCAAGCGGGCACCGACTTCGCTCAAGCTGTTTCTCATCACCGTCGCGATTGTCGACGATATGGGCGCGGTGGCAATTATCGCGCTGGTCTATACGGCGGGCCTCAATACATTCGCGCTGCTGATTGCTGCGCTGGTGCTGCTGGTCATGTATTCGCTGAACCGTTCCGGCGTGGTCAGAATATGGCCCTATGTGCTCTGCGCTGTCATACTCTGGTATTTCGTTTTCCTGTCGGGCGTTCATGCGACCATCGCCGGCGTGCTCGCCGCGATGATGATACCGCTGCGGGTGACGCCGGGTCAGCCCGATGCTGAGGATTCAACGTTGCACCGGATGGAGCACGGGCTGGACTGGCCGGTAGCGTTTCTTATCGTGCCGCTGTTCGGATTCGCCAATGCGGGCGTGCCTGTCGGCGAGCTGGGCGTTGCGCAAATTTTTGCTCCGTTGCCGCTCGGTATCGCAGCCGGGCTGTTCTTCGGCAAGCAGATCGGCATTTTCGGCAGTGTCTGGTTAGCCGTCAAGCTGGGCTTCGCGGGAAGGTTGCGCGGTGCGACCTGGCTTCAAATATATGGAACGGCATTATTGTGCGGTATCGGATTTACCATGAGCCTGTTCATTGGCGCGCTCGCCTTTCCCGGCAATGCGCTGCTGATCGAGGAGGCCAAGATCGGTGTGCTTATGGGCTCGATCGCCTCGGCGATTGCGGGCTATTGTGTGCTGCGTTTCGCCCCGCTGCATAGCCATCATGACGAGATCGAGGCGGAAGAGGCAGGCGAGATGGCACGCGACGGCGATGTCGACAGCGTTTCCGAACAAGCGAAAGGCAGGCCCGGCGTCTCGCCCGCCTGAAATAACGGGCTTGCAGCAGCAAGCTCCCTGCTGTATTGTATTATTAACACAGCGAGGAGCTTTGAGATCCGGTTAGCAATGGCGATAGTGGCCACTTCTATACTGGTCGCCTGCACCGGTCGGTCCGATGGCGAGCGCGCTACCGGCGGCACAGTGTCGGCCACCGGCAACAGTGCCGAATTCAGGCTCGAAGGGTTTGACGAGGTGTCGCTGCGCGGGCCTGACGATGTCGTAGTCGCAATTGGCAATGAATTTTCCGTTCGCGCGGAAGGCGATCCGCAGGCGCTCGAACAGCTGGAGATCGATGTGCGCGGCGATACGCTGCGGGTCGGTCGCAAGCATTCGGCAATCCCTGGCGGAACGGCGCGGGCGACGGTCTATGTGACGATGCCGGAGATCGCCGGAGCCTCGATAGGCGGATCGGGCGATATGGCGATCGACACTGTTGAGGCAGAATCGTTCGCGGCTTCCGTCGGCGGTTCCGGCAATCTGGCGATTGCCTCGCTGCGGGCCAGCCGAGTGGCATTCGATGTCGCCGGATCGGGCAGTATCGAAGCCGCCGGATCGACGCATGCGGTGAGCACGAATATCGCCGGTTCGGGAAATATCGGAATCGGAGAGCTGCGCACTGGAACACTGGACGCCAGCATTGCAGGTTCCGGCGATGTCGAGGCCTATGCGACCGAAGCAGTCGAAGCCTCGATCATGGGATCGGGCAACGTCACCGTCCGGGGTGGCGCACGATGTAGCTCCAGCGCGCTGGGGTCCGGCGAACTGCGCTGCCAGTAGCGTTTGCCGCCACTATGCGGACGGCGCGGACTGTGGCATCGTCCGGTCATAATGGGATTATGGAATCGCTACGTCGTGCCGCGCCTGATCGGCTTTTGCTGCACGCAGCCGCCGATCATGAAGCGACGCGCGCTGGTCGTGCCGCAGGCCGAAGGCGATGTGCTGGAGCTGGGTGCGGGCGGCGGCGCGAATTTCGCGCTGTATGATGGCACGCGCGTTAACCGCGTGCAGGGGGTAGATCCTTCCCCCGGCCTGCTGACCCGGGCGCGCGATGCGGCCAAGGCGGAGGGTATCGAATTCGACATCAGGGAAGGCGTCGCCGAGGCCTTGCCCTTCGCCGATGATAGTTTCGATACGGTGCTCGCCACTTTCACCTTATGCTCGGTGCAGGATCAGCCGCAGTGCCTTGCCGAGGCGCGCCGCGTGTTGAAACCATCGGGCAAGCTGCTGTTTCTCGAACATGGTGCCGCGCCCGATGCCGGTGTTGCCAAATGGCAACGGCGGATCGAGCCGGTCTGGAAGCGGATCGGCGGTGGCTGTCACCTGACTCGCCCGATAACTTCTGCCATCGCTCAGGCTGGATTCAGCATCGCGCGGCAAGACCAGGGCTATATGGAGAATTCGCCGCGTTTCGCGGGATGGACCGAATGGGGAGAGGCCCGGATATGATTATACGCGTGATTGCGACCCTGGTGCTGATCGGACTGGCCGGCCCGGTCGCCGCCGAAGAACGCGGTTTCACGATAACCAGCTTTAACCGGATCGAGGTCAACGGACCGTTTAGCGTGCGGGTGACGACCGGACGCGGCCCGTCGGCGCGTGCGGTCGGCGATGCGCGGGCGATTAACGAGATCGCGGTGAGCGTGACCGGGCGGACACTGCGTGTGCGGCGCAATGTCTCGAGCGACTGGGGCGGGTTTCCGGGGCGCGAGGGCAATGCGCGCGCCGTGCTGAACCTGACGACGCCGGAACTGGAACGGGCGATGGTCTCCGGCGCAGGCGATCTGGAAATAGACCATATGGAGGGCGGACGGATATTGCTCAGCCTGGGTGGCGGCGGGCGGCTGGCGGTGAGGGATGTGGAGGCGGACGATATGCAGCTTACGCTGATCGGTTCGGGCATCGTCGAAGCGGGTGGCGCGGCAGAGACCGGCCATGTCACGGTGCAGGGCGCGGGCATACTCGAAGCGCCAGAGCTTGAGATCGACAATCTCCGCATCGACCTGACCGGCCCCGGCAGCGCCAATATCTCCGCCGGCCGCGCCGCCGAGGTGACATCGACGGGGACCGGCACCGTCACCGTGTTCGGCAGCCCGGCCTGTCAGGTGCAGCGGCTCGGCGGCGGGCAGGTGTTTTGCGGGGGTGGTGTCGACTGAAATCCGACCACTATTGCCGGACTATGATGATTTTAGGTTGGCTCAATGCCGTCATTGCGAGCGCAGCGAAGCAATCCAGAGCTGCAAATCCTGGTGCCAGCCGCTCTGGATTGCTTCGTCGCTTCGCTTCTCGCAATGACGATTCCATCGAATTTCATCCTGCTTTAGATAAGCGACAACCGCGCCAGCTCGTTCAGCATCTTCGGCGGCAGTTCCGCGATCCCGTCGCTGTCGCCATCGAAATCGGCGGGTTTGTCGGTATCGCTTAGATAGCGCCAGCCCTGATGCGCGCGCTTGGGCCGCGCGCGAACCGGCACCAGCTGCGGGTCGAGCCGGATATTCCAGCGCCCGTCGTCGCTCTCGACAAAGCCGAGGATGCGCTGCCGGATGATGAGGCGGTGTTTGATAATCCAGTAGATCGACCCGCCGATCATCTCTTCATATCGCTTGGGCCGGTAGCGCGTGGTGATGAACAGCTCGCCCTCGGCAACCCGCCCCGCCTGACGCCGTTTCAATTCGTCGAGCGATGTGCAGCCAAAGGCAACCTTGGTGATATGGAGCGAAGGCATGATTGCCATGTCGGGGACGCCGAGGATGCAATCAAGGCGGC
>JBGTHW010000130.1:0-3742 GCA_041746035.1 Parasphingopyxis sp. | reverse complement strand
AACCGACGCCTTGCCAAGGACTTCGAACACTCCATTGCCTCGGCAACCGCATGGCTCTTCATGGCATCCGTCCAACTCCTCGCCAGACGCATCGCAAAATCATGATATCAAACAGGATAATTTCGAGTCAGACTCTAAGAGAAATATCCGGATTGGCGTGATCAATGCCGAGAGCTGTGAGACAATGGATGAAGTCCGCAGAGAAGTCGATCAACTCGATCGCGACTTGATCGCGCTTCTGGCAAGGCGATTTGGCTATATGGAATCAGCCGCTCGAATAAAGCCGGATCGCGAGGCGGTTCGAGACGAGGAGCGCAAGGCCGAGGTAATCGCCAATGTGAAGCGGCTGGCTGGCGAAGCGAACCTGCCGGAGCCGCTGATTGCGGCCTTGTGGGAGATGCTGGTCGAGGCGTCCATCGCTTACGAACTGGCGCGGTTCGACGAGATGCGGCGCTAGCGCTTCTTTGCGAGCGCCGAGATAACGCCGCGTAGTGTACGCACTTCGGGCGTCGTCCAGCCGGGTTTGGTCAGGATCGAGCGCAGCGTGCGTTTAGTGGAAGGCGTGCGGTCGGGCGGGAAGAAATAGCCGGTCGGTTCGAGTGCCGTCTCAAGGTGATCGATCAGACCTTCGAGATCGGATTGCGGGGCGGGAAGGGCGTCTTCGCCTTCGGTCGGGACGGCGAGACCTTCGCCTCGCGACCATTCATAGGCGATGAGGATCACCGCCTGGGCGAGATTGAGCGAACTGAAATCCGGGTTCACCGGCACGGTGACGATGGCACGGGCCAGGGCGATATCGTCTGCATCCAGACCGGACCGTTCCGGGCCGAAAAGTATCGCGGAACGGGCGGGGAGGGCGTGGATATTCGTCGCGACCTGTTCGGGTGACAGGACGGGCTTGGGAAGCCCGCGCTTGCGCACCGTGGTGGCATAGACATCGGCGCAGTCGGCGACGGCCTCTGCTGTCGTTGCAAAAACCCGCGCGGTTTCGATTACGCTGTCCGCTCCAGATGCCGAGGGGATCGCGTCCGGATTCGGCCAGCCATCGCGCGGGGATACGATCCGCATGTCGGTCAGCCCGAAATTGAGCATGGCGCGCGCCGCCTTGCCGATATTCTCGCCAAGCTGCGGGCGGACGAGGACGATGGCGGGGGGCGGGGATACCCGAGGCATCTCGGCTTCGCTCGATGCTGTCCCTCGACTTCGCTCGGGATGGACGGAATTTTTTGTTGAGACTCCCACATCCGTCCGCCCCGAGCGAAGTCGAGGGGCCGGGTCGAGCGAAGCCGAGACCCTTTTCGCCCTCTCGGAGGGCGGAATAGCAGCCCGGCTTAACGCCTCCCAATCCCCATCGATCAAGGCTTCCTTTTTCGCCCGCGACCATTTCCTGATTTTCGCCTCCGCTCCCCTGGCCTGTTCGCGTGTTTGAAAATCCTGCGACCAGACCAGTTCGACCGGGCGGCGATCATGCGTGTAACCTTTGAACGCACCGGATCGGTGTCCGGCAATCCGGCGCTCCAGATTATCGGTGTGGCCGGTATAATAACGCTGGTCGGCGCACCGTAGCATGTAGGTCCAGAAGGTCATGAAGGACTGCGGGAGATCTCGGCTTCGCTCGATCTTGTGCCTCGACTTCGCTCGGGATGGGCGGATTGTGTATGGCTTTTCATTGTTCGTCGAACAGATCCTTCACCGTGCCCGCGAATTCCTGGAAATCCCTGGCTTCGGTGAAATCCTTATAGACACTGGCGAAGCGGATATAGGCGACGCTGTCGAGCTGCTGGAGGCCCTCCATGACCATCTCGCCGATCCGCTGCGAGGCGATTTCGGTGTCGCCACTGGTTTCCAGTTGGCGCTGGATGCCGGACACGAGCTGGTCGATCTGTTCCTGCTCCACGCCGCGTTTGCGGCAGGCGAGCGATACCGAGAGACGGAGTTTGTCGCGGTCGAAAGTCTCGCGGCGGTCCTTGCTTTTCAGCACCGTCAGTTCGCGCAGCTGGATGCGTTCGAATGTCGTGAACCGTGCCGCGCAGCCTTCGCACTGGCGGCGGCGTCGAATTGTCGCGCCGTCTTCGGTCGGGCGGCTGTCCTTTACCTGGCTGGAATCATGGGCGCAGAAGGGGCAGCGCATTCATCGGCCCGGATAGATCGGGAAGCGTTCGCAGAGCGCCTCGACGCGCTGTTTGACGTTCGCCTCGACTTGCCGGTCGCCCTCCTCGCCTTTTTCGCGCAAGCCATCGAGTACATCGGCAACCATATCGCCGATCTCGCGGAACTCGGCGGGGCCAAAACCGCGCGTTGTGCCGACGGGAGAGCCGACGCGGATGCCGCTCGTTTTCGTAGGCGGCAGCGGATCGAAGGGGACGCCGTTCTTGTTGCAGGTGATGCTGGCGCGTTCCAGAGCCTCGTCGGCATCCTTGCCGGTGACGCCGAGCGGCCGGAGATCGACAAGGGCGAGATGGGTGTCGGTACCGCCCGCTACGATATCGGCACCGCGTTCCTGCAAACGGCCCGCCAGCACCTTGGCGTTCTCGATAACCGCGGCGGCATAGCTCTTGAAATCGGGCTTTAGCGCCTCGCCAAACGCGGCCGCCTTCGCGGCGATAACATGCATCAGCGGCCCGCCCTGCAAGCCCGGGAACACCGCCGAATTGATCTTCTTGGCGATGGCCTCGTCATCGGTCAGCACCATGCCGCCGCGCGGGCCACGCAGCGTCTTGTGCGTCGTCGTTGTCACGACATGGGCGTGGCCGAAGGGGGAAGGGTGATGGCCCGCCGCAACCAGACCGGCGAAATGCGCCATATCGACCATGAAAATTGCATCGACCTCGTCGGCAATCGCGCGGAAACGGGCAAAATCGATGATGCGCGGATAGGCCGAGCCGCCAGCGATAATCAGGCGCGGTTTATGCTCTGTCGCCAGCGCCTCGACCTGATCGAAATCGATAAGATGATCGTCCTCGCGCACGCCATACTGGATCGCATCGAACCATTTGCCCGACTGCGCCGGTTTCGCGCCGTGTGTCAGATGGCCACCGGCATCGAGGCTCATGCCCATGATCGTATCGCCGGGTGTTGTCAGCGCGAGCATCACTGCGCCATTGGCCTGCGCGCCCGAATGCGGCTGGACATTGGCAAAGCCGCAACCGAACAGTTCCTTCGCCCGCTCGATGGCCAGCGTCTCGACCGAATCCGATGGCGCGCAGCCTTGGTAATAGCGCTTGCCTGGATAGCCCTCGGCATATTTATTGGTCAGCACCGAGCCTTGTGCTTCGAGCACTGCTTTCGAGACGATGTTTTCCGAGGCGATCAGCTCGATCTGCTTCTGCTGGCGATGGAGTTCGCTGGTCAGCGCAGCGGCAATATCGGGATCGGTCGTGCCGACGGCTTCGGAGAAAAACCCGTCGGGCTGAACGTCGGAATTATCGGCGGGACTGGTGCTCATGCGGGTTCCTTGGCGGAGTGAGGGTGAGAAAGTTTATCGACGCGGCGAACATGCCGGTCGCCGCCGAACGGGGTTTCGAGAAAAGCGGCGAGGCAATCCTTCGCTGTTTCGCCGCCAAGCAGTCTTGCGCCCATTGCGATGACATTGGCGTTATTATGTTCGCGCGACAGCCGCGCCGAAAGATTGTCCCAGACAACCGCACAACGGCAGGCGGGATTGCGGTTTACGGCCATCGAGATGCCGATACCCGTGCCGCACAGGGCGACACCGAAATCGGCCTGTCCGTCCGCAACATAA
>JBGTHW010000129.1:0-9423 GCA_041746035.1 Parasphingopyxis sp. | reverse complement strand
GCGATATTGGCGCGCGTCCATTCGCCGGGATGGACCTTCTTTTCCATCGCCGCATTTTCGGCCGGCATGCCGAAGGCGTCCCAGCCCATCGGATGCAGAACCTCGTGTCCGGTCATCCGTTTGTAGCGCGCCAGCACATCGCCCATCGTGTAATTGCGGACATGCCCCATATGGATGCGCCCCGAGGGATAGGGAAACATCTCGAGGACATATGATTTGGGCAGGGGCGCGCTGCTGTCGGCCTCGAACGTGCCGTGCTCTTCCCAGGCCTTCTGCCAGCGCGCGTCGGCCGCTTGCGGGTTGAAGCGTGACGCCATGATTGCCGGAATTATCCTACGACGGCGTTGCGGCGGAGCTCGCGGGCGCGGGTCAGGATGATTTCCTCCAGCCGCTGCACCGTTGCCGCCTGCACCGGAGCCTCCAGCCATTGCGAGCCGTTATAGAGTTGGCGCGAGGCAGCGACGCTCAGCGCATCGGCGCGCAGATCGGCATCGAGCACGGTAACGGTCAGCTTCATGCGTTCGGTCGGGGCGGCGGGATTGGCATACCAGTCGGTCACGATCACGCCGCCGGACGAATCGGTCTGGGCGAGCGGCATGAAGGAAAGCGTTTCGAGCGTCGCGCGCCACAGATAGCTGTTCACGCCGATGCTGGTTGTCTGCGAAGGGGCGAGTCCGCGGGCGGGCCGGTCGCTGCCGCCGCCGCATCCGGCAAGCGCCAGCGGCAGGAGAGTCGCGAGGAATATCGTAAGCAAGCGGTTCATCAAATTCACCTTACATCGGGACACGCAATTTCAGCCGGTCTACAGTTGCCGCGCGCGTGCCGCAAGCGCGCTTTTCCGGCGGCTTTGCATCGAGTTGTTGAACATGCGCAACAGTCGCGCGGATTCGGACTCAGAGGCTGGCGCGACTCGGCCTCTTCATGTTAGGTCAATCCGGCAGGGAGAATAATAGCCACATGACGGGGCGTTTTGTCTATACAGCTTTGGCCGGTTCGGCACTGATTGTCGCGGGTTTGACCGCGCTGCCGGGTGCCGCCGAATCGCAGGCGCGCTCGCTTTCCCTGCGGCCCGCTTCGTTCATCGGCACTTTTACTCCGGCTTCGGGCGATCCGCGCATGGCGCGGGCGCTGCGCCGCGCCGGTATCGACAATCGCGGGATGCGCTTTACACCGTCAGCCAGCCGTCAGGGCAACCGGCCTGTAACCGTCGCCGTCAGGGCGCGCACCAGTTCGTCCGCGCAGGCGCGCCGCGATACCGAAGTCGCGATGGCGGCGACTTCCTCGAGCAGCGTCACGGCGATTACGCCGTCGGCTTATAATCTCGGCGCCTCGGTCGGCTGGCGGCGGTTCGCGATCAGCGGCGATGTCGCGCGTGTCGATAATGGCGCATTGCCCGGGCGCAGTCGCGAGTCGGCGGATGTCGCGGTCAGCTATAGCGGCAATCGCTGGAGCACGCGGGTGCAGGTTTCGGCCGACCGGCCGACCGCTGAAGCGCCGACCATTGTTGGTCGTGATGAGCGCGTCGCTCTGGATGTCGGCGGTTCTTATTCGATTGCCCGCAATATCGATATCACCGGCGGTGTTCGCTATCAGCGCGATCAAAACCGTCTCGTGCCGATTCCCGACGAACGCCGCGACAGCCAGGCGGTCTATGTCGGAACCGCCTTCCGTTTTTAATCTTCCGGCGTAAGCGCGCCGACTGCTGCCCATCCGTGAATTCCGAAAGCTCTTAGCGACGCTGCGCGTCTGGCGGTCATGCCGCCGAGCGCAATGATCGGGATTCGCGCCTGGCGCGCCAGCATTCCGAATCGCACACGACCGAGCGTTGGTGCACCGGGATGGGACTCTGTCGCGAAGACCGGCGACACGAACACCAGATCGGCGCGCACGCGTTCGGCGGCGACCAGTTCGCGGCGATTATGAACGGCAACCGTGCGCAGCATCCTCCGACTGCCGATTCGCTGCGATCTTTCGTGAAAGCCATCGGCTCTCGCCCGCACCGCCGGCTTTTCCGGCCCCGCCACGATCAGCGCGAGCCTGCGCCGACGCGCGATGCGCCGAATTCTTCCGATCAGGCGGCGGCGCGCTTTGTCGGGCATGTAATGCCGGACGACTACGCCGCTGCCGCGCGGCAGCCTCTTGAGCGCAACCCAGAGCGCATCGCCCTGTCGCTCGTCGGTCATCAACCAGAGTCTGGGGAGAGGGTGGCGGCGTGGCACGGTGCTTTCTATAGCAAGCCTCATGACGTCAGGCGATATATCCGATAGTCCGGAAACGCGGTTGCAGCAGGTCCGCGAAACCATGGCGCGCGCGGCGAAAAGGGCAGGCCGCGAGACCGGCAATATCGCGCTGATCGCGATATCGAAAATGCACGATGCCGATGCGATGCGCCCGCTCATCGCCGCCGGTCAGCGCATATTCGGCGAGAATCGCGTGCAGGAGGCGCAGGGCAAATGGCCCGCGCTGAAGGTAGCAACGCCGGATATCGAACTGCATCTGGTCGGCCAGCTCCAGTCCAACAAGGCGGAAGATGCCGTCGCGCTGTTCGATGTCATCCATTCCGTCGACCGCAATTCGCTGATCAAGGCGCTGGCCAAGGCATTCGAGAAGACCGATCGCCGCCCGACACTCTACATCCAGGTCGATATCGGCGAGGAGGAGCAGAAGGGGGGATGCGCAATAAGCGAACTGCCCGCTTTGCTGGAGCGCGCCGGTGAGGCGGGCCTCGATATTGCGGGCCTGATGTGCGTACCCCCGCTCGATACCGAACCCGCACCCTATTTCGCGCTGCTCGCCAAACTGGCCAAACGCCACACTCTCCCCGCGCTCAGCATGGGCATGTCGGGCGATTACGAGACGGCGATCCTGTGCGGGGCAACCCATGTCCGTGTCGGCACGGCACTGTTCGGGGGGCGCGGGTGAGGTTCGACGCGATCATCTTCGATTTCGACGGGGTTGTTGTCGATAGCGAGTTGAATGCCAACCAGGTTCTTGCCGAGGCGCTCACGGTAATTGGCTTGCCAATGACACGCGACGAAGCGCTGGATCGGTATTGCGGCCATCGCTGGAGCGATTGTGTTGTGATGATCGAGGAAACACTGGGCCGTCCAGTGCCTGCGACATTTGTCGAGGATCTTGTCCGGGTCGGCAAGGCAAGATTTCTTGAGACGCTTCCGGCGATCGAAGGCGTTAATGCTTTTGCCGAAAGTCACGGACATCGCGCTCGCGCCATTGCCTCTTCCAATGAGGCGGAATGGCTTGCGCTATGCCTTGGCAAGATCGGTCTTGCCGAGCATTTCGGAGATCATGTCTATAGTGCCGCGACTTTGGAACGGGGCAAGCCGCATCCGGATATCTATGAAATGGTGGCCGAGCGACTGGATATTAAGCCGGAGCGCGCCTTGGTTATCGAGGACAGCGTAACCGGAGTCCTGTCAGGCGCGGCTGCCGGTATGACCGTTGTCGGGTTGCTCGCAGGCGGCCATATTCGCGATGGCCATGAGGCAAAGCTGTGCGATGCCGGGGCGCACCATGTCGTGGCCGATTATGCGGCACTGGGCCAGCTCATCGTGGAACTCGAAAGCTAAAGCTGGTGCCCGGAGCGATCCCGCTTGGTCGCGAGATATTTCTTGTTATGCGGATTTGCCCCGTGCAGATGCGCGACGTGCTCGGCGACACGTATCCCGGCCTTTTCGAGCCCCGCCACCTTGTCGGGATTATTGGTCATCAGGCGGATCGTGGTCTGACCCAGCAATTCCAGCATCTTGGCCGCAATCCCAAAATCGCGCTCGTCTGCGGAAAAGCCCAGACGCGCATTCGCGTCGATTGTATCGAATCCTTGATCCTGCAAGGAATACGCCCGCAGCTTGTTGACCAGCCCGATGCCACGACCCTCCTGGCGCAGATACAGCAATATCCCCCAGCCCGCCGCCGCCATTGACGTCATCGCTCCGGAAAGCTGCGGCCCGCAATCGCATTTGAGCGACGCCAGCACGTCGCCGGTCAGGCATTCGCTGTGCAGCCGGACGAGCGGCGGTTCGCCATTCGGCGCGCCGATCAGCAGCGCGATATGCTCAGCGGCGTCTGCGGCATGGCGAAACGCGACAATCTCCGCCTTTTCCGCCGCCGCCACCGGAAGCCTAGCGCGGGCGGCGATGGTCAGGCTCGCCGGATCGTCATAAGCGGCGATATCGGCGAGGGTCGCGCAATCGCCGTTCTGGCCCTCGTCATTGGCATCGCCGACAAACACTGCCGGCAACAAGTTCGCCAGCCGCGCCAGCTTTAGCGCGTTTTCCAGCACTTCGGGATGGGCAACGGGCAGCGCACGAAACGGCCCCTTCATCGGGCTCCTGAGATCGAAAGCCGGATCGGCTATCGCAACTGCCGCATCCAGATCGTGCCACTCCTCTCGCCGCACCCTTACCGGCGCGCCGGGCGTCGCGGCCTCGCGCTGATTGGCGAGTTTCAGGGTTTCCGCCCGCCCCGCCCCGATGACGATATCGGCGCGGCCATCGGCATCGAACGTCGCAAGGCTGTCCGCCGTCGCCGTTTCGATGGTGAGAATACGACAAGCACCACCCACGGTATCGCCGACCATAACCGGCCAGCCGCGCCGCAACGCATCGATGGCCCGTGCCGCGCGCTGTCCTGCCGCAGTATCAGACACGGAATTCGGTCACCAGTGGAATATGGTCGGACGGTTTCAGCCAGCCGCGCACATCTTCATGGACGGTATGGCCGACGGCTTTTCCGGCCAGATCGGGGCTGGCCCACATATGATCGAGCCGCCGCCCGCGATCCGATGCCGCCCAGTCCTTCGCCCGGTAACTCCACCAGCTATAATAGCGCTCCGGCGCGGGGATGAAGTGCCGCCCCAGATCGACCCAGTCATGCGCCGCCTGCAACCGCTCCAGCGTTGCGACTTCTATCGGCGTGTGGCTGACGACCTTGAGCAATTGCTTGTGGCTCCAGACATCGCTTTCCAGGGGTGCGATGTTGAAATCGCCGACCAGCAAAGTTGGCTCGCGCAACTTTTTCGACCAGTCGGTGAGCCGCGAATAAAAATCGAGCTTCTGTCCGAATTTGGGATTGATCTCGCGATCCGGGATATCGCCGCCCGCCGGAATATAGACATTTTCCAGCCGAAACCCGGCATCCAGCCGTGCGCCGACATGCCGCGCCTCGCCATTCGCCTGCCAGTCATGACAACTGCGATCATGCAGCGGCACTTTGCTGACGATGGCAACCCCGTGATGTCCCGGCTGACCGCAGAGCAATTGATGCGGATAACCTGCTTCGGCGAGTGCATCTGCCGGGAAGGTATCGTCGACCGTCTTGGTTTCCTGCAGGCATAGAATGTCTGGCGCGTGCTGTTTAAGGTATTGTTCGACGATCCCGATGCGAAATCGCACTGAATTAATGTTCCATGTTGCGATTTTGAGCGTGGATGTCATGCGATGTGTCTAGCGAGATGCGCGGCGAAGCACCACCACCGCAAGGAACTCACTCGTCGCCGAGAAGCCCGCGATACACCGCAACCAAGTGACGGGTTATCAACTTTCGCCCTCGCTCAGAAGGGACTGCCGCATCCAAATGTGCGTCGAGGCGCTGCATGGCATCTTTTATCAACTCTTTCGGCACTTGCCGCTCCAATGCTAGTTCGGCAAGCAATCCGACAAGCGCGGTGTGCGCGCCAAGCAGGCTTAAAAACATCTCAAGGGCCAATTCGGCCTTGTCTTCTGCTTCTTCGGCCATCATCAAATTCCTTGCCGCACATTTACAAGGCCAGGATGGCCGAAATAAGCGGGGAGTCAATCTTCACATTTGAAGAAGACGCCTGATCTGACATCATTCTTTCTGCTAAGCGCCAGAAAGCAAACGGCCCCCGCTCCGGGGGCATTGGAGCGAGGGCCTTAACCTTGGTGTTCGTCACGCAAGGCGGGAGGAGGTTTTGGCACGAACAACAGGGGAATTCCGTGCTTCGCCTTTGCCCTCCACTGATATCTCTCTAATTCGCTTAACCTGACGCAGCGATGAATGGCGGGACGCACTTCATCGCAGCTGCGGGGCAAGACTGCGCTGCATCGCCCGCCTGTCACGACGAACGGCTATCGCCGCCGCCGACGCGGTCGAGGGTCGCGATAGCCGAAGGCCGAATTGGCGATGGCCATGCCGAAACGCTGGTTCGACAGCGCAATGCGCGTCAGATTGTTCTGCGAATCGAGCACCGTCCACCCGGTCAGAAGCAAACCGCCCGGCGCGCTGCCGCTACGCCGGAAGTCGATGGTGATCGTGCCATATTCGGGATGCTCGGGATCGCGCGCGCGCACCCGCAACTCGCCTGAGCTGTCACTGACGACGCGGGCAAAGCGCGACATATCGCGATCAGGATTGAGCAGCACCGCCAGCGGCGAATCACCGATTGGCCAGCGCTGAACCTGGCGAACATCGTAATCCACGAAAGTCAGCGCACGGCCGTCGCTGACGACCAGCATATTGACCCCGTCTTCATATTCGAAGCGGATCCTGCCGGGGCGTTTCAGGGACATTTCACCCCGAACCGACTGGCCCGCGCGATTCGTCTCGACGAAATTGGCCTGCATCGTTTCGACTGCGCGCAGATGGCGCTGGACCTGGGCCAGCGAATCCTGCTGCGCCTCGACAGGGGCGGGCGAAACGAAGGCGGTGGCAATCAGCGCCACGGGCGCGGTAGCGAGGGCAAGGGCAATAAGGCGGTGCATATGTCTATCCGTCTTTCGGTTAAAGGGAGCGCCAAAGTGGCGAATAAGCGTTGAATGCAGACTTAACCCGGAAGCCCCACTGTGTTCAGCCTAACCGAAACGCAGCGTGCAATCGCCGGACTTCTGCATATGGAAATCGCATTGCGACAGAATGTCCATACCGATCAGTGCATCCAGTTGAAAGGAATCGGTAAGTGCAAAGCCCATTACCGATTCAAAAATATAGGGGAATGAGTTTTCATTGTCCTCTCCGGCGCTTTTGAAACCGACCCGGAAGAGATGCCGCTCAACTTGCGATTCCCCTCGCGCGGAACCGAGGGGCCGCTTCCCGCGATCCTCTAACTCCAACTGCTTCACAATTCTCGGCGTTATGCCGCTCGTGGTAGCGCCGGTGTCCAGCAGTGCGGTCGTCTCGATTCCGGAGAGGTTGTTTGGCGGAAACGGTGCCAATAGCAAAATCGGTATGACAATTCTCCGGCTATCGTGCTTAACTCGGATGATCGACATGGGAAAAGAACCCTAAATCGATCGGCTCATCGGTCACCTCCTGGATCGAAAAGATGCGATCGGAAAATTTCTCCAATCCTTCGCGATAAGCATCGCCCACCTTTTTATAGAAGCCAACGATCTCACGCGAACGGATGAGGGCATATTCGTCGCGATGTTCGGGCAGAAAGGCGGCGAGGTGTCTTTGGAAAAAATCGAAGTTCTGGTCGACTTCCAATGATTGTTTTTGCTGGTCCATATCCATTCCTAAACCGGGTTCCCTTCGGTATCGATCAGCACTTCGCGCCGTCCGACATGGTTGGATGCGCTGACCTTGCCGTCGGCTTCCATCCGCTCGATCAGGCGCGCGGCATTGTTATAGCCGACGCGCAATTGCCGCTGGAGATAGCTGGTCGAGGCTTTCTGGCTTTCGGCGACGACCTGGCAGGCCTTGCTATAGAGCTTGTCTTCCTCCGAATCATCGCCGGTGGGCTGGCCATCGAAAGTATAGCCGCCGTCTTCGGGTTCCTCGGTCACCGCCTGGATATAATCGGGCTGGCCCTGTTCGCGCCAGTGATCGGCAACGCGGCGGACTTCCTCGTCCGACACGAACGGGCAATGGACGCGGGCGATCTGCTTGCCGCCAGGCATATAAAGCATGTCGCCTTTGCCGAGCAGCTGTTCGGCCCCCTGTTCGCCAAGGATCGTGCGCGAATCGATCTTGGAGGTTACCGAATAGCTGATCCGCGTCGGCAGGTTGGCCTTGATGACGCCGGTGATGACATCGACCGAGGGTCGCTGCGTCGCCATAATCAGGTGGATGCCCGCCGCGCGCGCCTTTTGCGCCAGCCGCTGGATCAGGAATTCCACCTCCTTGCCCGCCGTCATCATCAAATCGGCAAGCTCGTCGACGACCACCACGATCTGCGGCAGCGGCTCGAATTCCAGCTGCTCTTCCTCATAGACCGGCTGTCCGCTGTCCGGATCGTAGCCGGTCTGCACCTTGCGTCCCAGCGGCGTTCCCTTGGCTTTGGCGGCCCGAATCTTGTCATTGAAACCCTGTAGCGAGCGCACCGATAGCGACGCCATCATCCGGTAGCGGTCCTCCATCTGCTCGACCGCCCATTTCAGCGCGCGGATCGCCTTGCCGGGTTCGGTGACGACGGGAGACAGCAGATGCGGGATATCCTCGTATATGGACAGCTCGAGCATCTTAGGGTCGATCAGGATCAACCGGCATTCTTCCGGCGTCATCCGGTAGAGCAGCGAGAGGATCATCACATTCAGCCCGACCGACTTGCCCGAACCTGTCGTGCCCGCGACCAGCAAATGCGGCATCGGCGCGAGATCGGCGATCACCGGGTCGCCGGCGATATTCTTGCCGAGAATGATCGGCAGTTTCGACGTGTTGTCCTCATAGGCCGCGCTGCCGATCATTTCGGACAGCACGACCATTTCGCGCTTCGCGTTCGGCAGTTCGATACCGATCACGCTGCGTCCCGGAATAACGGCGACGCGCGCCGAAATCGCCGACATGTTGCGCGCGATATCGTCGGCGAGCTGGATCACGCGGCTGGCCTTGATGCCGCTTTCCGGCTCCAGCTCGTACATCGTCACCACGGGGCCGGGCCGCACTTCGACGATCTCGCCCTTGACCTTGAAATCGTCGAGCACCGATTCGAGCAGCCGTGCATTGCGCTCCAGCCCCGCGCGGTCGATGGGATTGCGCTCTTCGTTCGAGGGAGGGCTGAGCAGTTCGATCGCGGGCAGTTCGTAATCGAGATTCAGCGTGCGTTGCTTCGGCTTTCCCGCCGCCGTTTTTATCGCGGCCTGCGGATCGCTGATCACCGGCGCGCGTTTTTCGGGCGGCGGTTCGACGGTCTTGCGGGGCTTGGGGGCCTTCGCTTCGGGTTCCGGTTCGGAAATCTTGACCGGCC
This sequence comes from Parasphingopyxis sp., assembly GCA_041746035.1. GTDB lineage: Bacteria > Pseudomonadota > Alphaproteobacteria > Sphingomonadales > Sphingomonadaceae > Parasphingopyxis. Next base: position 260 of record JBGTHW010000129.1, on the reverse strand, counting down.
TCGCGCGCGGTTCGCGCCGGAACAGCATCGCATATTCGGTCTCGTCGAGATCGAGACCGCGATACCAGAGATACAGTCCGCCGCCGATCAGCAGCAGCGCCGCCGCCCATCCCGCATAGCGCGCGATATCCGGATTGGCGATCAGCCCGGCGAGCGCGGAAAGCCCCGCACCGCCCGCATATCCGAGCACCCCGCCCCAGCCGAGCGGCAGGCCGCGCACCGATGCTCCGGCAAGCAGCGTCAGCGCCGATCCGATCAGG
>JBGTHW010000128.1:0-7596 GCA_041746035.1 Parasphingopyxis sp. | reverse complement strand
CTCGCCTCCTACGGCCATGTCCGCGATCTGCCGCCCAAGGACGGATCGGTCGATCCCGACGACGGCTTTGCGATGACGTGGCAGGCCTATGGCGACAAAACCAAACAGATCAAGGCTATAGCCGATCTGGCGAAACAGGCCGACGAACTGATCCTCGCGACCGATCCTGACCGCGAGGGCGAGGCGATCAGCTGGCATGTTCGCGAGCTTCTGGAGAAGCGCAAGGCATTGCCAGCCAAGGTTCAGCGTGTTGCGTTCAATGCGATCACCAAGGCGGCGGTGACCGAGGCAATTGCCAATCCGCGGGAAATCGACAGCGATCTTGTCGACGCGTATCGGGCGCGGCGGGCGCTGGATTATCTGGTCGGCTTCAATCTTTCGCCCGTTCTGTGGCGCAAACTGCCCGGCGCAAAATCGGCGGGGCGGGTTCAGTCTGTTTCGCTAAAACTGATCGTCGAGCGCGAGCGCGAGATCGAGGCGTTCAAGGCGGAGGAATACTGGTCGATCCAGGCGAATATGGAACAGGACGGAACGTCATTCGTGGCCAAGCTGGTCCGCTGGCGCGGTGACAAGATCGACCGGCTTTCGATCAAGACCGAAGCCGATGCGACGGCGGCCAAGGCCGATGTCGAGAACGGTGCCTTCAAGGTCGTGTCGGTCGAAACCAAGCCGCTAACGCGCAATCCGTCCCCACCCTTCACGACCTCGACGATGCAGCAGGAAGCGGCAGGCAAGCTCGGCTTTGCGGCAAGCCATACCATGCGTATCGCGCAACAACTCTACGAAGACGGCGCGATCACCTATATGCGAACCGACGGAGTCCAGATGGATGGCTCGGCAATTTCGGCGGCACGTGGGGCAATCGCCAACCGGTACGATGCGAGCTATGTCCCGGACAAGCCACGTATCTACAAGACCAAAGCCAAGAACGCGCAGGAAGCTCATGAAGCGATCCGCCCGACGGATTTCTCCCGCGCCAAGGTCGGCGGCGGCGATCATGCGCGGCTGTATGAGCTGATCTTCAAGCGTGCGCTGGCCAGCCAGATGGCATCGGCGCGGCTGGAGCGCACCACCATCGAACTGGAGGAAGGCACCGGTCAGACGGCGTTGCGCGCGACCGGCCAGGTCGTCAAATTCCCCGGATTCATGGCACTCTATGCGGATAGCCGCAAAAGCGACGATGGCGAGGATGGCAACCTGCTACCCGCCATGTTGGAAGGCGATGCGCCGGCGAAGAAGGGTGTCGAAGCAGAACAGCATTTCACCCAACCGCCGCCACGCTATTCCGAAGCCAGCCTTGTCAAGAAAATGGAGGAACTCGGCATCGGGCGGCCTTCGACCTATGCCTCGACGATCCAGACTTTGAAAACCCGCGAATATGTCCGCGTCGAGAAGAACCGGTTTTTCCCGGAGGAGAACGGGAGGCTCGTCACGTCTTTTCTGGAGCGGTTCTTCGAGAAATATGTCAGCTATGATTTTACTGCGGGACTGGAGGAAGAGCTCGACGATATTTCCGGCGGTCGCGCGCAATGGCAGGCGATTCTCGAGGCCTTCTGGAAGGATTTCAAACCCAAGACCGATGAGGTGATGGAGCAGAAACCTTCCGACATTACGGCGGAACTCGACAAGTTTCTGGAGCCATTGCTTTTCCCGGAGAAAGAAGACGGTTCCGATCCGCGTCTGTGCCCGCGTTGCGAGGAGGGCAAGCTGGCGCTGCGTGGCGGTCGCTATGGTGCGTTTATCGCCTGCGCCAATTATCCCGAATGCAAATATACGCGGCAATTCGGCCAGCGTGGCGGTAATCAGAACGATGAGGGTGCCGATGAAGTGATGGGCGTCGATCCCGATACCGGTGAGGAAATCGAGTTCAAGACCGGGCGCTTTGGACCCTATGTTCAGCGCGGCGAGGGCAAGGACGCCAAGCGTGCCTCGATTCCCAAGGATGTTGCCCGCGCCGATGTCGATCTGGAGATGGCGGTCAGGCTTCTGTCATTGCCGCGTCTTGTTGGCCAGCATCCGGAAACGGGCAGCGATATCGAAGCCGCGATAGGGAGGTATGGACCGTATCTCAGACATGATGGAAAATACACGAAGCTCGAAAACACGGCGGAGGTTTTCGAGATCGGCATGAATGCGGCAGTCGTCAAAATCGCCGAGGCCAGGGACAAGAAGGGGGGCTTCGGGCGCGGCAAGCGCGAGCCGCTGAAAGTCCTGGGCAAGCATCCGCGCACCGACGAGGAGATCAAGCTGATGGACGGTCGCTACGGGCCGTATGTCACCGATGGCACGACCAATGCGACGATCCCGAAAACCGTCGACAAGGACGAGCTGACGCTGGAAGAGGCGGCGCAGCTGATCGACGAGCGCGCGGCCAAGGGGCCAGCGAAGAAGAAGCGAAAAAAGGCATCGGCGAAAAAGAAAGCGCCAACGAAAAAAAAGGCAGCAGCAAAGAAATCCTGATCTTAGAGGTTACCCATCAGCATCCACAGCGTCCAGCCGATCAGGACCAGAAGTATGAGCCATGTCAGGATAACGCCGATAGAACGCTGCCAGGGCGGTTTTCCGGGTGCTCGCGGGTCCATATAGAGGCCGACGGCATGGAGAATGCGGGCGAACAGGAAGACGCCTGCGACGATCATCAGTCCGATATGGCTGGCGCGACTCATTTCGAGCAGGGCGACAAGAATAATGGCGATGGGCGCGTGTTCGGCGAGATTGCCGTGGGCGCGGCTGGCGCGAATGAGTTTTTCGTCGCCATCGATGCCGAACGCGGTTTGCGTGCGCAGCCGGTTGCGCACCGTATCGAAAGCGAGCAGCAGCAGGAGCGCCGCCAGCGCGGCGGCGAGGGCGGCGGTTACGGGTAGTGTCATGGCAATTCTCCCCTAAAATGTGACGAGCCGGTCGTCGCCAAGCCTCGTCATCAGGCTGGTCAGCCCGCCCGCCTCGACAGCGGGGCCGAGCTGGCCGATGCGCAGTCCTGCCAGCGCCATGCCGCCCTGACAAGCGATCAACCGCACACCCAGCGCATGCGCCTCTTCACGCAGTTCCGCGAGGGTCGGCAAGCCATTGGCCCGGCGTTCTGAATCGTGACGGGCGGATTTGTCATCGAGCAGCAGTGCGGCGGATAGGCCCTCGCAGAAAATGCGGGAATTTGCGCCCGCTGCGGCAATTGCGGCGGCGATCAAGAGCGCCGAATAGAGCTTTTCCGCATCGTCGCCTGTCAGAATAATCGTCAGGCCGCGCATGAAGGACATCCGGGGTCTTTGGGCATTGAGAGCGTCCGAAAGCGGAACGACAAAGCGTCGAAAAGCAGAAAACTGCCCGCCGTATCTTCGCCGAAGCGGGTGATCTGGCGGATTGCTTCCATCGCCGCGATGCTGCCCATCACCCCGGCGAGCGCTCCCAGCACACCCTGGTCCGCGCAGCTTGTATCGGGCCTGTCAGGATCGTCGCCGACAAAACACCGATAACACGGCTTGTCCGCTTCCCAGCCGCGAAATACGCCAAGCTGGCCCTCGAACTGGCCGATAGCGGCGGAGACCAGAGGAATTTTCTGACGTTGTGTTTCATCGGCGACGAGAAGGCGGGTTTTGAAATTGTCCGAGCCATCGACGACCACATCGGCCCCGCGAACCCAGCTCTCGACGTTGCTCTTGCCAAGCCGCCCCTTTTCAAGCTGCACTTCCACATCGGGATTGAGGCGGCTGACAGCGGCTTTCGCGCGTTCCGTTTTCGCCGCTCCGATATCGGCGGTCGCGTAGAGGACCTGCCGCTGGAGATTCGAGAGTGCGACAGTATCGTCATCGACGATCGAGAGCCGTCCTACTCCCGCCGCCGCAAGATACTGGATCAGCGGCGAACCGATCCCGCCCGCGCCCACGATAGCGACCGTAGCCTCGAGCAGCTTGCGCTGCCCCTCGCCGCCGATTTCCTTTAGCACTATGTGGCGCGCATAGCGTTCGAGCTGGTTGTCGGCGAGTGTCAAGAAACGCGAGGGCTTCGGATGCTGTCCCATGATGGAGGGTCTTCGGGAAACGTCTCCATCAGCAAACCTGTTTCCTGAGATGCCTCGAAGCGGGCATGGCGATAAGCGTCGATAAGAATATCGTCCAGTTTTGCCTTGAGGCTAGGGTTTTCCGCAAGTATCCTGTCGAAACGGCGAAGATGTTCGGTGATGGAATTCTCCCAGGAACGGCATCGATAAACCGGCTGATATTCCCATTTGAGCTGATGCGCCAGAACGATCACAAGAACCGATTCAAGCGCCCGTTTTTCGCGTTGTCCCGAACTTTCGATCTCCTCGGCGATATTTTCCCAATCGATCCGTTCATATTGCCGTTCGCGTAACAATCGCGTCTGGGCGAGCGACCAGCCATAGGCGTCGATTTCATAGGGAGGCGAGGCCGTTTCCGTGCCAACGATGCGGTCAGGTTTGTTCATGACGGAACCATAGCATTATTTTGCGAAAGGGGCACTATCGTCCCGTCGAACCAAAGCTGCCACTGCCGCGCTCTGTGTCGTCCAGCTTTGTTACTTCAACGAGAGCGGCGCGCTGAACGGGTGCCGGAACGAGTTGCGCGATCCTCTCGCCGCGCAGGGCCGAAAACGCCTCGCTGCCGAGATTGGCAAGGATGATCTTCACTTCGCCGCGATAATCGCTGTCGATGGTGCCGGGGGTGTTGAGGCAGGTTATGCCGTGCCTGAAGGCAAGGCCGGAGCGCGGGCGGACCTGGATTTCGTATCCATCCGGAATCGCGATGGCGAAGCCGCTGGGGACGGCCATGCGTTCGCCCGGCGCAAGCGTGAAATCTTCCGATGTCACCACGTCCATCCCTGCGGCACCCGCGCTGGCATAGGCGGGCATCGGTAGCCCCTCGCCATGCGGCAGGCGTTTCATCTGAATGGCGATCTCAGGCAAGTACATCGGCGATCCTTTCGGCGAGTTTGCGGGCGACCTCTTCCTTGGTCATTTCGTCCCAGCTTTCGACGCCATCCCCGGTGATGAGATGGATGCTGTTATTCGCCCCGCCCATCACGTTTGTTCCTGCTGGTCCTGAAACATCGTTGGCGATTATCCAGTCGCAGCCCTTGCGGTCCAGCTTCGCGCGGGCGTGATCGATCACGCTGTCGGTTTCCGCGGCAAATCCGATGAGCAAGGCAGGGCGTCGCGCATCGGTCGCCAGTCCGGCCAGAATATCGGGATTTTCGATCAGATCGAGTTGCGGCGGTCCGCCGGTTTCCTCCTTCTTGATCTTGCGGTCCGCCGCCCGCGCCCGCCAGTCGGCGACGGCAGCGACGAGGATAGCGGCGTCGGCGGGTAGGGCGTTTTGCACCGTACTCTCCAGTTCCAGCGCCGTTTCGATATCGATCCGGGTCACGCCGTGCGGCGTATCAAGCGAAACCGGCCCGGCGATCAGCGAGACTTCGGCACCCAGCTTCGCCAGAGCCCCGGCAATGGCAAAACCCTGGCGACCCGAAGACCGGTTGGCGATATAGCGCACCGGATCGATAGGTTCGTGTGTCGGGCCGGCGGTGACTATTATGTGCTTGCCCGTCAGCCTTTTCGGTGGACTGTTTTTCCTGCCAAGTGCCAGTTCGATCTCCGCAAAAAGCATATCCGTCTCCGGCAATCGCCCCTCGCCATATTCGCCGCAGGCCATATCGCCCTTGTCCGGCTGAATGACGGTTACGCCATCGCTGCGCAGTTGCTCGACATTGCGCTGTGTCGCCGGATGCTCCCACATCCGCACATTCATGGCGGGGGCGGCCATGACCTGCGTATCGGTTGCGAGCAACAGCGTCGTGGCAAGGTCGTCGGCAATCCCCGCCGCCATCCTGGCCATCAGGTCTGCCGTCGCGGGGCAAACCACGATGAGGTCGGCTTCGCGGCTGAGCTGAATATGGCCCATCTCGGTTTCGTCCTTCAAATCCCAGAGGCCGGTGTGGACGGGGTTTTCGGAAAGCGCCACCAGCGTCATCGGCGTCACGAAACGCGACCCGCCTTCGGTCAGCACGCAGGTCACCGTCCCGCCCGCCTTGCGGATCAGCCGGACCAGCTCGCAGGATTTATAGGCCGCGATGCCGCCGCCAATGACAAGAAGGATACGTTTGCCGTTCATTGCAAACGATGTGCGTTCTCGGGCGGCGCTTGTCGAGTCAGTGTCGAGGAGCGGACCATTTCTCATAATCGTCTTCAGGGAATGTTAGCAGCTTCTCTAACCTGAACACCATCCGTGCTCTCTTCCGGTCGATTATACGGCCATGCTTATCGGCAATATCCAGTAACGGTTGCAGATATTGTTCCGTATAGGTCGGCCCCGACGACCTGTTCAGGCCGATATAGACTGTGCCAGCCGCGTTGAGATGGTTCTCGGCCAGATATTCCAGCAGGCTCAGCCAGGGGGCAAGCCCCCATCGCGATTCGCCGGGGCGATGCACATCGAAAATCTGCCCGTTGATCGCGATCAGGTCGTAACGGCCAACCGCCGAGGGCAGGGGTTGGCCGAGAGAAATCTGCCCGTCGATACGCGGAATGCCGAACAGCGCCAGAAGATCGCGATACAGTTCCGGCTCGGGCTGATCGAGGGCAACGCCTTCATGACCCAGGCTTTTTGCGATGGCCAGAAACTGCCCGCCGCCCGCGCCGATATCGAGGATCGTGCAGGGCGGGCGCTTGTCGAGATCGAGTTGCATGGCGATTTCGGAATGGATCATGAACCAAGGGGCAAGATCGATATATTTGGAGGTGCCGCGTTCTTCGTCGCGCAGTATCTGCTTGCGATATTTGTCCTGGATTGCTCGATAGGCGCGCCGGTCGACGCTGGCCATCGCGCGGTCATAGATAGCCCTGCGGCGAGGATCCTCGATCTTCCTGCGCCAGAGTTTGCCGCGCTTTGCCAGAGGTTCGAGCGGACGGTAAGCGGGACCGTCGTCATCCTTTGCCGATGCACCGGACAGCAGACCCGCAAAGCGCGCCGTCAAACGGGCCACAGTAACGTCCCCGCAATACCCAGACCGAAGGCCAGTGCCGCGACGATCGCATAGTTGATACGGCTCCCCCCGAAATTCAGCGTTTCGATTTGCCGCAGCGGCGGCGAGGGCGGCGCGGCCCCGCGGTTCGGCAATTCCGCCTCGAGACGGCGGACGATTTCGGGAAGTCTGGCGAGCGTCGAGATATCTTCGCGAATCCGGTCGGCAACGGCAGCCTCCGGCCCCAGCTCGCTGCGCAGCCACTCGCCGATATAGGGCTTCGAGGTCTCCCACATATTGATGTCGGGATCGAGATTGGTGGCGACGCCTTCGACCATGACCATCGTTTTTTGCAGCAGCAGCAGATGCGGCTGGGTCTGCATGTCGAAATCGCGGGTGATCGCGAACAGGCCGTCCAGCATCTGGCCGACGGAAATGTCCTTCACCGGAAGCCCGCGCATCGGCTCGCCCACCGCCCGCAGCGCCGTCGCGAATTCGGCGAGATTGTGATGCGGCGGCACATAGCCCGCCTCGAAATGAATCTCGGCGACGCGCATGTAATTGCCGGTAATCAGGCCATAGAGAATTTCGGCGAGCCACAGCCGCGCGCGGCGGTCCACCCGGCCC
>JBGTHW010000127.1:0-6193 GCA_041746035.1 Parasphingopyxis sp. | reverse complement strand
CATAATAGCGCGCGAGCGTCCGCCGATCCCTCTCGGCCAGCGCTTTCGGCGTACCGCGCTTGATAAATTGCTGAATATAAGAGGCATTTCTTCCGATCAATCGGGATAGCCCGGTGAAATCGTCGCCCCGTTCCCGGGCCAGTCTTTCAAGTACGGCGCGCGGATCGCTCTGCTTCATGATAATTTCCTAGCAGAAGGATTTTTCCTAGACAAGTAGGGAATCGACAGGAACAGATGCAGAACAATGATTCGCGAGTCGCAGCAAAGGAGAAAACCATGCGAAGCCTGTTGATCGATATCGAGCGGTTCCTGCGCCAGACCGGGACAACGCCCACCCGCTTCGGGCGCGAAGCGGTCGGCGATCCGTGTTTCGTGTTCGAGGTGAGAAGGGGTCGGCGTTGCGGGCTGAAGATTCTCGAGCGCGTTTACAGCTATATGATCGCGCGGGACGGAAGGCTGAACCAATGCGTCTGACCGGCGGCCTCGGCCCGCTTCTCCGCCAGCTTTCCGAACGCGCCGGACAACGCCCGGAGATCGAGGCGATCCGCACGACACCCTGGGCGAGCCTGACCTTTACCGGCGCGCGGCACACACTCGCCTTGCGGTTCTGCGCCAAGGACGCGGAGGCCTGCGCGGCGCGGATGGCCGACGGGCTGGATTATGCGGAGTTCGAGCTGGGCGGGTATCTGGTCGTGGATATCGCGGTGGCGGAAACGGCGATTGTGGATGCGGAAGTTCGCATCCTTCTTGAAACGCTGATTATCGAGGCAGACTGACGAGTTTAAGGCTGGTCATTGCGAGCGCAGCGGGCCTTCGCCGCGCTCGCAATGACAAATAGTTACATCGCCGTTTCGAGATGCGCCATTTCGCCCTCATCGACGCGTCCGCCGAACAGCATCTTCACGACGCCCAGCATCGACATATCGGCTTCCCACATCTCGGCATGGTTCATGTCGAAACGCAGCATCGCGAGCCTGGGGTCTTCGCGCCCGCCATCGTACCAGGCGGCGACGGTGTTGTCCCAGAAGCGGTCGATGATTGTATCGTCGGTGACGCGGCTCAGCGTGCCGGTCACACAGGCGAAGAAATCATGCCCCTTGGACGCGAATTGCATCATCGCCTTCGGGTCAGTGGCCATGCCCTCGGCGAGCCGGTTGTCGGTGCTGGTGTAGAGGAACAGCGAGTTGATAAAATCGTCGTCGAACTTCGGCGACATCGGAATACTGTGTGCATCTTGCCCCGGCAGGCCGATCATCACGAACGGGCTTTTGTCGAGTTTGCCCCAGAACATTTCGAGCATTTCGCGGGTGTCGGTCATGGCAGTGTTCTCCTGTTTGGATTCAACACACGAACGACGCGCTTCTCCTTTGGTTCCGCCGAGCCGCGATGTGGTCGAACAAGACAGTCAGGCTGAATGTATCTGTACATATCGACTTTTTAATTAAGGGATTGATGGAACCTGCGGCATTGTCGCCCGTTCTTTCAGGCACAGTCCGCTTCGGTGCCTTGAGGCTGACGATTATATCATAGATTGGGAGAAACAGTGAAAGCCGTCATATATCAAGGGCCTAAGAAAGCTGTGACGGAAACGGTCGACGATCCAAAATCGAAAAGCCGACGGATGTCGTTATCAAAGTTACGACCACAAATATCTGCGGGTCTGATCTCCATCTTTATGAGGGGCGCGCGGGTTTTGAGGAGGGGCGTATTCTCGGCCACGAGAATCAAGGGGAAGTCATTGAGATCGGAAACGCGGTTTACCAAGTTAAAAAAGGCGAAAAAGTTTGCCTGCCCTTCAATATTGGTTGCGGATATTGCGCCAATTGCGAGCGTGGAGAGACGGGATTCTGTCTTACCAATAACCCCAATCCCGATATGGCCGGCGCGGCATATGGATATGCGAATATGGGATCGTATTCGGGCGGCCAAGCTGAATATTTGCGCGTTCCGTTTGCCGACTTCAACTGCCTAGTGCTGCCAGACGATGCCGACGAGAAAGCAAATGATTATGTCATGTTATCCGATATTTTTCCGACCGGCTGGCATGGAACGCGTCTGTCTGGCCTTTTGCCCGGCGAAAGCATCATTATTTATGGGGCTGGCCCCGTGGGCCTGATGGCGACGCATTCCGCCGCGCTTCAAGGTGCTTCAAAGATCATCGTCGTGGATGACAAACCTGATCGGTTGAAACTGGCTCAGGATTTTGGCGCTGAAGTCATCGATTTCAGCAAATGCGATCCAGCCGAGCAAGTGATGGAGATGACCGAAGGTTTGGGAGCGGATCGCGGGGTCGAGGCCGTCGGCTATCAATGTTGCGGAGTTCATGGCGAAGAAGTACCCAACAAGACCATGAATGATTTGGTGAAATCGGTAAATTTCACGGGCGGCATAGGGGTAGTCGGGGTGTTCGTTCCGGAGGATCCTGGCGCGGCGACCGACCTTGGCGAGGAAGGCAAGATCGCATTCGATATAGGGACTTATTTTACGCGAGGCCAAAAAATCGGAAGCGGTCAGTGCAGTGTCAAAAAATATAATCGCCGCCTCGCCACCTTGATCCATGAAGGTAAAGCCAATCCGGGCAAGATTGTCAGCCACGAAATCGGTCTCGACGAAGCCGCCGGTGCATACATGCATTTCGACAATCGCGACGAGGGGTGGACCAAGGTCGTGTTCAAACCGACGGCGTAACCGCGTCGCTCCAGTCAAGGTACCTCCAAATACAAGGGGGGCAGTATCTGGCGGCGTCTTTGATTGTCTACAAAACCTCGAACAGCCCCGCCGCGCCCATGCCGCCGCCGACGCACATTGTCACGACGACATATTTCGCGCCGCGGCGTTTGCCTTCGATCAGGGCGTGGCCGGTGCAGCGCGCACCGGTCATGCCATAGGGGTGGCCGATGGAGATCGAGCCGCCGTTTACATTGAGGATATCGTTATCGATGCCGAGCTTGTCGCGGCAATATATGACCTGCACGGCGAAGGCTTCGTTCAACTCCCACAGCCCGATATCGTCCACGGACAGATCGAAGCGGTCGAGCAGTTTGGGGATCGCGAAGATCGGCCCGATGCCCATTTCGTCCGGCTCCGACCCGGCAACCGCCATGCCGACATAGCGGCCGAGCGGGGTCAGACCCTTCTGTTCGGCGACTTTCGCTTCCATCAGGACACTGGCCGACGAGCCGTCGGAGAGCTGCGAGGCGTTGCCGGCGGTGATCGTCTTGTCCGGGCCCATCACGGGTTGCAGCGATTGCAGGCCTTCCAGTGTCGTCGAGGGGCGGTTGCCTTCGTCCTGGCTTATCGTGACCTGCTCTTCGCTGGTTTCGCCGGTCTCCTTGTCGGTGACAATTTTGGTGGTGGTGGTTTCGACGATCTCGTCATCGAATTTGCCGGCCTCCTGCGCCGCGGCGGTGCGCTGCTGCGAGCCGAGGCTGTATTCGTCCATCGCCTCGCGGCTTATATCGTAACGCTCGGCGACCGTCTCGGCGGTTTGCAGCATCGGCATATAGACGTTCTTTTGCATCGCCAGAAGCTCCGGATCGGGCTGGACGCGCATATCCTTGGTCTGGACCAGCGAGATCGATTCCAGCCCGCCCGCGACGACGCAATCCATGCGGTCGATCACGACCTGCTTGGCGGCGGTGGCAATCGCCATAAGCCCGGACGAGCACTGGCGGTCTATCGTCATGCCGGGCACTTCGACGGGAAGCCCGGAACGCAGCGCGATCTGGCGGGCGACATTGGTGCCGGTCGTGCCCTGCTGGAGCGCCGCACCCATGATGCAATCCTGCACCTCGCCGCCCTCGATCCCGGCGCGCTCGACGGCGGCCTTCACCGCGAAAGAACCCAGCGTCGGACCCTGGGTGTTGTTGTAGACGCCGCGATAGGCCTTGCCGATCGGGGTGCGGGCGGTGGAAACGATAACGGCGTCGCGCATGGTGTAATTCCTTTGGTTGGGTAGGGTTTAGCGGGGGATGGGCGGGGTGCCCGGTTCGGGTGAAATATCGAACGCGCCGACGATAATGGCGACGGCGTTGTAGAAACCAACCAGCTGGACGATTTCCATAATCTGGTCGGAGGTGAAGTAGTCGGAGAGGCGGGCGAAACTCTCGTCAGTGAGATGGCGTGTTTCGACAAGCTCATCGACAGCGGCAAGCATGGCCGCATTGGCCTCGGACCAGCCGCCCTCATCGGGGCTGCGTTTCGCCAGCGCATTGAGTTCGTCTTCGCCGATATCGCAGCGTTCTGCATAGAGCGCGGCGTGCATCCCCCACTCATAATCCGCACCGATCTGGGCGGCGGTGCGGAAAATCACCAGCTCCCGTTCGCGCATCGGCAGCGGACCCTTGTCGGGCAGCGCGCCATCGAAGAATTTTTTGAGCGCGCGCTCCGATGTCCCGACAATGCGAAAGATCATCGGTGCCTCGCCGCCTTCGGGTGTCAATCGGTCGAGCGTGGCCACCATGCTTTCCGGATAGGGCGCGGTTAGGGGCGTTATGCGGGGCAAGCATTTCTCCTTTTCACCCCTCCCCTGAAGGGGAGGGGGACTCATATCAGACGAAAAACTGCGAAATCCATTCGGCGATCAACGCCGGTTTCTCCTCGCCCTCGATCTCGACCGTCGCTTCGAGCGTCTGCTGAAACTGTCCGGGCTTCTTCTCGATCAGCTCGTTCAATTTGAAATGGCCGCGCACTTTTTTTCCCGATTTAACCGGCGCGATGAAACGGACTTTATTCAGGCCGTAATTGACGCCCATCTTGACGCCTTCCATGCGCGGTGGATCGGCCTTGGCGGCGAGATCGGACAGCAATGACAGCGTCAGGAAGCCATGCGCGATGGTCTGGCCGAAAGGGGTCATTTTGGCCGCCTCTTCATTTACATGAATGAACTGGTGATCGCCGGTGGCATCGGCGAACTGGTCGATCATGGCCTGATCGACGGTAACCCAGTCCGACGTGCCGATATCCTTGCCGACCATATCCATCATTTCGTCCTTGGTGACTGTTCCCATCGGTGTTTTCCATTTGTTGTTTCTGTTAGAAGGCGATGTTTCATCGCCATAGTGCGAGTCTATTCTTCGTATCGCAAGGGTTACCCCAAAGGTCTGTCATGGTCAGCACACAACACCATCCCGATTCCCCTACGTCCGCCGCATGGCTGCATATGGAGGAAGTGCATCGCGCGCCAGAGCCGGAGGTGCTCGCGCCGCTGATCGAACGCGCGCGACTCGGCGAAGGCGAGCGGGGGCGGATCGAGGCGCGGGCGCTGGGACTGCTTGCCGAACTGCGCGAAGGGCAGCGCACCGGCTGGGTCAACCAGTTCCTGCAGGAATATCAGCTCAACACCTCGGAGGGCGTGGCACTGCTGAGCCTCGCCGAAGCGTTCCTGCGGGTGCCTGATCCGGATACCGCGGATCTGCTGATTTCGGACAAGATCGGCGATGGCAACTGGCGCAGCCATGCGGGAAAATCGAACTCCGGTCTCGTCAATTCGGCGACCTGGGGGCTGATGATGGGGCGCGCGCTGGTTGGCGAGCAGAAGAATGCGAATGCGCTGAAGCGGCTGATCGCCCGCAGCGGCGAGCCGTTCGTTCGGCAGGCGGTCGGCGCGGCGATGCGGATGATGGGCGAGATTTTCGTGATGGGGCGAACCATAGAGGAAGCCCTGAAGCGCATGACAAAGCCGGAGAACAAGGGCTTTACCACCAGCTTCGACATGCTGGGCGAGGCGGCGCATACTTTCCCGGACGCCGACCGGTATTTCGCGAGCTATATGCGCGCCATCGAAGCGGTTGGCGCGGCGCGGGGCGAAGGCGGGACGGAAACCAATCATTCGATTTCGGTAAAACTTTCGGCGCTGCATCCGCGCTACGAGGTCGCGCAATGGGGCCGCTGCGTCCCGGCATTGATCGAGCGGCTGGAGGCGCTGGCGGAAGCAGCGGCCAAGGCCGATATCGGCCTGACTGTCGATGCCGAGGAGTCCGAACGGCTCGAAATGAGCCTGGATATTATCGAGCATATCGCGGAGCTGAAATCGCTTGCGGACTGGAACGGCTTCGGCATGGCGATCCAGGCCTATGGCAAGCGGGCGCAGCGCACGATCGGCTGGGCCGAGGCGCTGGCATCGAGGACAAAGCGCATCATGCCGGTACGTCTGGTGAAAGGCGCATACTGGGATACCGAGATCAAACAGGCC
>JBGTHW010000126.1:0-24868 GCA_041746035.1 Parasphingopyxis sp. | reverse complement strand
TTCGCGAAGCGAATGGTGGAGGGGCGCGAGCCGCAGGCGAGCGTCTGCGGCTGAGGGCGCTACGCTCGGCTTCGCCGCGCGCCCCTCCGTCAGCCCTGCGGGCTGCCACCTCCCCTGCGGCCTTCGGCCTGGGGAGGATTTGCTTCAACTACACCCCGATATTATCGATCAGTCGCGTCTTCCCGATCCGTGCCGCCACCAAGAGGCGCGCGGGGTGTTCCAGCCGCTCGACGGGTTGCAACGTTTCCGCATCGCGCAATTCGATGTAATCCACCGTCTCGAACCCCGCTTCAAACAATGCCGCCTTGGCCGCGATGAGCGCGTCCTCGATATCGCCGCCCCGTGCGATATCCTGCGCCGCGTCCGCCATCGCTTGCGGGAGCGCCACGGCACGGGCGCGCTCCTCCGCGCTCAGATATCTGTTGCGCGAGGACAGGGCGAGACCATTGGCCTCGCGCACCGTCGGCACGCCGATAATCTCGACAGTGAAATCGAGATCGCGCGCCATCCGGCGGATCACCGCCAACTGCTGATAGTCCTTTTCCCCGAATAGCGCGATATCGGGGCGGACCTGGTTGAAGAGCTTGGCGACCACCGTGGCGACGCCGTCGAAATGGCCGGGGCGGGAGGCACCGCACAGGCCGTCGCTGACGCCGCGTACCGATACCGTGGTGGCGTAGCCCTCGGGATATATTTCCTCCGGCGATGGTGCCCAGAGCAGTGCGCAGCCGCCCTCCTCCAACATCGCCGTATCGCGGGCCTCGTCGCGCGGATAGGTATCGAAATCCTCGCCCTCTCCGAATTGCGCGGGATTGACGAAGATCGAGGCGGCGACATGATCGGCTGCTTCTTTCGCTCGCGCCACCAGCGCCCTATGGCCCATATGCAGCGCGCCCATTGTCGGCACCAGCGCCAGTTTGCCGCCATTCGCGCGCAGAGCCGCCGTCATCGAGCGCAGCTCATCAACAGTTCTCGCCGTTTGCACCTGTAATATGCCTCCGATATATCCTTTGGGAGGGTTTGCGCGGGCATGAAGCCCGAATCAAGCCGGGGGAGATATTAGGCGTGGCAGACTGCCATTTCATCGTGTTCGCCAATGAGAAGGGCGGCAGCGGCAAATCGACAACCGCCGTCCATACCGCCGTGGCGCTGGCCGTGCAGGGCAAGCGGGTGGCGGTGCTCGATCTCGATACGCGGCAGCGCACGACGACGCGTTATCTCGACAATCGCGCGGCGACGGCGGAGCGGCTGGGCGTCGAACTGGCGATACCGACCTATCGTGTGAACGAGGCCGACAATCTCGTCGGGTTCGAGCGCGATCTCGACATGCTGTCCGAAGACGCCGAATTCATGGTCATCGACACGCCGGGCCGCGACGACCAGCTCGCCCGGATATCGGCCACCCGCGCGGATACGCTGGTCACTCCCATAAACGACAGCTTCGTCGATCTTGATCTGATCGGGCAGGTCGATCCGGAAACGTACAAGATCAGGCGCCCCAGTTTCTATGCCGAAATCGTCTGGGAGGCGCGCAAGGGCAAGGCGGCGTCGGGCGGCGAGGTCGACTGGGTGGTGCTGCGCAACCGGCTTCAACACATTGGCGCGAAGAATATGCAGCGGATGAAAGCGGCACTGGACGAACTGTCGCAGCGCGTGGGTTTCCGGGTCATTCCGGGGCTGGGCGAGCGGGTCATCTATCGCGAGCTTTTCCCGAGCGGACTTACGCTGCTCGATATCGATCATTTCGAGGATATCGGCGTCAGCCATATCGCCGCGCGGCAGGAATTGCGCGAAATGATCTCCGGCCTGCGCCTCCCCGAACAACAGGCTACGCAGGACATGTTCGCTGCTGTATAGACAGCTCCGATGCTGCGCTTTCTCATCCCGGCTGTTCTCGCAGGGCTAGGCCTCTGGGCCTGGCGGACAGGACGCTTGCGGCGGGTCGATACCGGCGATGTCGCGGCTGTAATCGCCGTCATTCTCGGTTTCGTCTGGCTGGCCAAGGGTAATGGCTATCTGGCGATTGCCAGTTTTGCCGGGGTCGCGGCCTGGGCAACCTTCCGTTCGCAGCAACTGCGCCGCGCGCGCATGCCGGTGGACGAGGCCTATGAGCTGCTCGGACTCGACGATAATGCGGATCAGGATGCTATCCGCGCCGCGCATCGCCGCCTGATCGCGCAGGTCCATCCCGATAAGGGCGGGTCTGCGGAACTCGCCCGACGCGTGAATGCGGCGCGCGACATCCTGCTGAGCGAGGCGCGGGAGCGGCTTCCGAAATAGGCGCAATCGCCGTATCGTCAGGCGGCATAACCAAGGATATTCGATGACCCACACTTTCCATCCCACCACGCTGCGCGAATACGATATTCGCGGGATCGTCGGCGAAACGCTGGGCGAAGACGACGCACGCGCTATCGGGCGCGGGTTCGGGACGCTGATCCGGCGCGAGGGCGGCAAGCGGGTCGCGGTCGGCTATGACGGGCGGGAAAGCTCGCCGATACTGGAGGCGGCGCTCGTCGAGGGGCTGAATGCCAGCGGCGTGGATGTCATGCGGATCGGCATGGGGCCGACGCCGATGCTGTATTTCGCCGAAGCCTCTTTCGACCAGATCGATGGCGGGATCGAGATTACCGGTAGCCATAACCCGTCGAATTATAACGGCTTCAAGATAATGTTCATGGGGCGGCCCTTTTTCGGCGCGGACATCCAGCTGCTCGGCGGAATGGCCGCCGAAGGCGACTGGGAGGAAGGCACGGGCACGAGCGAAAGCGCCGATGTGCTGGAGCTGTATGTCGACCGGCTGATGGCGGGCTATGCGGGCGGCGAATACCGGATCGGCTGGGACGCGGGCAATGGCGCGGCGGGGCCGGTTATCGAGGCGCTGGTCAAGAGGCTGCCTGGCGAGCATCACACGCTCTATACCGATGTCGATGGCCGTTTTCCGAACCATCACCCCGATCCGACCGACGAGGCCAATCTGGCAGACCTGAAGAAGCTCGTCGCCGACAAAGGCCTTGATTTCGGACTGGCCTTCGATGGCGATGGGGACCGGATCGGCGCGATTGACGGGCAAGGCCGCGTAATCTGGGGCGATCAGTTGCTGGCGATTTTCGCCGAGCCGGTGCTGCGCAAAGATCCCGGCGCGACGATCATCGCCGATGTGAAGGCCAGCCAGGCGCTGTTCGACCGCGTCAGGGAACTCGGAGGCGAACCGCTGATGTGGAAGACCGGACATTCGCTGATAAAATCCAAAATGAAGGAAACCGGTGCGCCGCTGGCCGGCGAAATGAGCGGGCATATCTTCTTCGCGCAGGATTATTACGGCTTCGACGATGCGCTCTATGCCGCAGTGCAGCTAATCTCGTCCGCCAGTCTGCTCGGCAAGAGCGTGACCCAGCTACGCAGCGAAATGCCCGAGATGATCAACACACCCGAAATGCGCTTCCAAGTCGATGAGAGCCGCAAATTCGCGGTGATCGACGAGGTGCTGGACCGTCTGGCCGAGGCGGGCGAAGATGTGAACGATACCGATGGCGCGCGGGTGAATACCGAGGACGGCTGGTGGCTGTTGCGGGCCTCCAACACGCAGGATGTGCTGGTCGCGCGCGCCGAGGCGAAAGACGCGGCGGGGCTGGAGCGGTTGATGGCGCAGATCGACTATCAGCTGGCGGAGTCGGGGCTGAAACGCGGACCGCAGGCGGGGCATTGAGCGTTTCAGGCTGTCCTGAATAAAGCAAATTTTCTGTCACTGGACCGGCTCCGCATCTCTGCTATTCCTAGCTATGGAAGGAAGGGCGAGACATGGACCAGACCGAACAACCCGTCGATATTTTTCGGAGCCACACCGGAAAATGGCTGATCGGCAGTTTCGAGGGCTGGATGTGGCTCGGGCTGGCGATCATCGGCTTTGTGCTGCTCGTCTATTTCCAGACGCCTTGGCCATTGTTGCTCACGGCGGTCGGCATTGCGGGCATCGTCTGGAAATGGCTGCAGTATCTGTCGGCGAAATACGAGATCACCACGCAGCGCCTGGTTATCCGGCGCGGCATTATCATGAAGAGTATCGACGAGATCGAGCTGTACCGCATTAAGGACGTAAAGGTGAATTTCTCGCTGCTCAACCAGATCGTCAATATCGGCAATATCCGCCTGACATCGAGCGACCGAACCAATATCGGCGTGCCGCTGCTGCTGCCGCATGTCGAAAAGGCGCGGGAACGCCGCGAAACCATCCGTGCGCTGGTCCAGGCCGAACGGGTGCGGCGCGGTGTGCGGGAGATCGATTACGAGCCGGATGCAGTGTAGGTTGGAGCGTCTGTGCATGCACAAATCTTGATCGTGCATGTACGCCGCGCTATATTGGGTAAATGAACTATGTCCCGCGCCGTATGCAGAAACCGATCACAATCCGCTCCGACAAGGCGGCGAAGCTGCTGGCGCAACTGACCCGCGACGGGCGCAGTCAGGTCGAGGTCATTGAGGAGGCGCTGGCGAAACTGCCGAAACCAGAGGCTCGGAAGGACGAAATAGCGGAATTCATGGCGTCGATTGAAGCGATTGTCGCCCGCGTCGATAAGAGCAAGATTCCTACAATGAAGGAGTTCGATGCGATGGAATATGATGAAAACGGATTGCCCCGGTGATGGTCGATACATCCGCGCTTGTTGCGATTCTCGGCGGGGAAGATGGTTTCAGACCAATAGCCAAAGCGCTCAGAGTAGAACCATTGGCAACAATTATCTCCCCGGTTCTCGTCGAATTTCATCGTGTTACAAATGACCAGGCTGAGGATGCGCAAATGCTTATTGAGAAACTCGTCGGCTCCGGCGTGATTTTCAACCCATTCACTATCGACGCAGCGCAGCAATCTGTTCGTGCCAATCCGCTCTTCGGGAAGGGGAACAAGCAGGGAGGAAAATTGAATCTGCTCGATCTGATGGTGTATGGCGCGGCGAAGGCGGCGGGCTATCCCATTCTTTGCACCGGGCGCGATTTCGCCACGACCGATGCCCAAATTCATCCCGCCAGTCGTATAGACTACCCCTAATCGTCCTCATCCTCGCGGCCTACAAGCTCCAGCGCGCGGGCCTTGATCTGGCGGGTTTCGCACCAGTGCACGAGGGCATCCTCGCGGCCATGGGTGACCCAGACTTCCTTGGGGCGGATTTCCTCCAGGGTTGTCGTGAGTTCGTCCCAGTCGGCATGATCGGAAATGATCAGCGGCAGCTCGACATTCCTTTGTCGCGCGCGCTGGCGGATGCGCATCCAGCCGCTGGCCATCGCCGTGATCGGTTCGGGCAAGCGGCGGGACCAGCGGTCGTTGAGGGCCGAGGGCGGGGCCATCACGATATGTCCGCGCATTTCGTCCTTGGGCGTATCCGTCGCGGGCCGTAGTTCGCCGAGATCGACGCCGTGCTCGCGATATAGATCGCATAATCGCTGCAACGCGCCATGAATATAGATCGGCGCATGATGCCCCGCATCGCGCAATTCGCAGATAACCCGTTGCGCCTTGCCGAGTGCATATGCCCCGACAAGCACACAGCGTTCGGGATTGAGCCGCAGCGTATCGATCACCTTGGCGATTTCTTCGCCGGTGTCGGGATGGCGAAAGACCGGCAGCCCGAACGTCGCCTCGGTGATGAAGATGTCGCAGGGCGTGACTTCGAAGGGAGGGCAGGTCGGATCGGCGCGGCGCTTGTAATCGCCGGACACCACGACTCGTTCGCCGCCCTGATCGAGCACGATCTGTGCGGAGCCCAGCACATGGCCGGCCGGCACGAAGCTCGCCTCGACATCGCCGATGGTGATCGTCTCGCCATAGACCACGAGCCGCGCGGTTTGCTCGCCATAGCGCACATCCATGATCGCCAGCGTCTCCGGCGTCGCCCAGACTTCGCCATGCCCGCCGCGCGCATGATCGGCATGGCCGTGCGTGACGAGCGCGCGGGGCTTGGGCTGCGACGGATCGATCCAGGCGTCGGCGGTTGGCAGGTAAATGCCGTCGGGGCGCGGGTCTATCCAGTGTCCTAATCGGGCCATCATGCCTATATGGCTGCGATGGATAGGAATTTACAGGGTGGCAAAAAACAAGCCCCTCCCCTTCAGGGGAGGGGTTGGGGTGGGGCACTGTGTCCGCCAGGAAATTCGCAAAAGGGTGTCGAACCCTTTTGCTCATATCCCACCCCTAGCCCCTCCCTTGAAAGGGAGGGGGAATAGTGGTGCTTCCCCAAGTCCTGACGCGCTGGTTTTCGAACAAGGGCTGGGAGCCGCGGCGGCATCAGCTCGAAATGCTGGAGGCGGCGGAGGCGGGAAAACACGCGATGCTGGTCGCGCCGACGGGGGCGGGCAAGACACTGGCGGGGTTTTTGCCCAGCCTGGTGGAGCTGATTGAAAATAGCCCTCTCTCCTTCAGGGGAGAGGGTTGGGAGAGGGGGTGTTCCGCTGGCTCAGCTCCTGCCGACGAACCCCCACCCCTAACCCCTCCCCTGAAGGGGAGGGGGATTGCCGAACTCCACACGCTCTATGTCTCGCCCTTGAAAGCCCTTGCCGTCGATGTGCAGCGCAATCTGCTGACGCCGATAAAGGAGATGGGGCTCGACATCCGCGTCGAAACCCGCAGCGGCGATACGCCTTACAATCGAAAAGTGCGCCAGCGGCAGCGGCCGCCGCACATGCTACTGACGACCCCGGAATCGCTGAGCCTGCTGATCAGTTACCCCGAAAGCGCAAAGCTGTTCGCCAATCTGAAAACCATCGTCATCGATGAGGTACACGCCTTCGCGACGCAGAAACGCGGCGATCTCCTCAATCTTGCCATGTCCCGCTTGCAGGCGCTTAGCCCGGACCTGCGCCGTGTCGCGCTGTCGGCGACGGTCGCCGATCCGGAAGGCTATGCGCGCTGGCTCGCGCAGGATGGCGATCTGGCGAATGTCGCACTGGTGAAGGGCGACGCCGGAGCAAAGGCCGAGGTCAGGATATTGCTGCCAGAAGGCCGCGTCCCCTGGGCCGGGCATTCGGGCAGCTATGCGACCGAACAGGTGATGCAGACCATCGCCGATCATCGGACAACGCTGGTATTTTGCAACACGCGCAGCCTGGCCGAGCTGATTTTCCAGCAGCTGTGGAAAGTGAATGAGGACCAGCTGCCCATCGGTATCCATCATGGCTCGCTGTCGCGCGAGGCTCGCCGCAAGGTCGAAGGCGCGATGGCGCGGGGCGAATTGCGAGGGCTGGTGGCGACGGCAAGCCTCGATCTTGGCGTGGACTGGGGGAATGTCGATTGCGTCGTGCAGATGGGCGCGCCCAAGGGCGCATCGCGGTTGCTCCAGCGGATAGGCCGCTCCAACCACCGGCTGGACGAGCCCTCCGAGGCGATCCTCGTGCCCGGCAATCGTTTCGAATATCTGGAGGCCCGCGCGGCGCTGGATGCTGTCGAGGAGGGCGAGCTGGATGCGGATGTCTTCCGCGATGGCGGGCTCGATGTGCTTGCCCAGCATATCATGGCCTGCGCTTGTTCGGAGCCATTCGAGGAAGGCGCGATGCTGGCCGAGGTGCGGTCCTCCACGCCTTATGAAAACCTCACCTCCCAAGCCTTCACCCGCGAACTCGAATATATCGAAAGCGGCGGCTATGCGCTGCGCGCCTATGATAAATTCAAGCGGCTGACGTCCAAAGTCGATGCAAACGGCCAGACGATCTGGCGCGTCACCCATCCGAAATTCGTCAAACAGCATCGTCTGAATGCGGGTATCATCGTCGAAGCGCCGATGCTCGATGTGCGGTTCAAAAACGGTCGCAAGATCGGGCGTGTGGAGGAGATATTCGCCGCCGCCCTCTCACCCGGCGATACGTTTTTCTTTTCGGGCACGAGTCTTGAGGTCATCTCGATCAAGGACACCGATCTGCTGGTGCGCGCAACCGCAAAATCGGCACGCATTCCCAGCTATATGGGCGCGCGAATGCCGCTGACCACGAACCTCGCCAACCGCGTGCGCCGATTTCTGTGCGAGCCATCGGAATGGGCGGGGTTTCCGGAAGATGTCGAGGAATGGCTCAGCGTCCAGCGGGATCGTTCGATACTGCCGCGCCCGGATCAGCTGCTCGTCGAAACATTCCCGCATGAAGGCCGTCATTTCATGGTGGCCTATTGTTTCGAGGGCTGGAACGCGCACCAGTCATTGGGAATGCTCATCACGCGGCGGATGGAAACGGCGGGGCTGAAGCCGATCGGCTTCGTCGCCAACGATTACAGCTTCGCCACTTATTCGCTGGACCGTGTAACTGACCCGCGTCCGCTGTTTTCTCCGGATATCCTGGAGGAAGAGTTCGTCGACTGGGTCGAGGGCAGCCATCTGCTGAAGCGTGCGTTTCGCGAGGTCGCGGTGATTGGCGGGCTGGTCGAGCGGCAGCATCCGGGCAAGAAGAAAACCGGCAAGCAGGTGACCTTCTCGACCGACCTGATTTTCGATGTGCTGCGCCGCTATGAGCCGGACCACCTGCTGATGCAGGCGGCCTGGGCCGATGCGCGGACCAAGCTCACCGATATCGGGCGCCTTGCCAGCGTGCTGGACCGGGCGGCGGAAAGCATCGTCCATGCCGATCTCGATCGTGTCTCGCCGCTGGCGGTGCCGGTGATGACGCTGATCGGGCACGAGCATGTCGCGCAGGGCACGGTCGATGACGCACTGCTGATGGAGGCGGAGGAGCTCGCGGAACTGGCGATGCGGGCGGATTAGGGGTCGACAGCTTTTCTCGGCATGGTAATCGCGACGATCGTCGGTAGCGAGAGCAGGAAGACGGCATGATACCAGAGCGGGAAGGCGTCGAACAGGCCGATATGGACGGGAATGAAGAACAGCAACAGCACCGCGCCCAAGCCGATGAGCGAACCGCGCGTGCCGATCCGCCGGGTGACGAGCGCCGCGCCTAAAGTCGCCAGCGCACCGATCGACAGGCGCGCGACCAACATGCCCAGCGTAAACTGCATGTCCGGCTCCGCAGCGGCATAGGCCGGCCATGCGGCGCGCGTCCCGAACCCGAGCAGCACCGCGATCGCCCACCAGGTGACCAAGCCCGCGACAACGGTCAGAATCGTCCGTAGCATTATGTGTTCCCCTCCGATCATTCCCGCGCAGCGCAGCGGGCGAGCCTTTGCAATTGCCCTAGCCAATAGTCCGCGCCGCGTTTTTGCACCACCATCAGGGAGAGGCCATGCCGGGCGGCATGCTCGCGGGCGATCGCGTCCCAGCCGCCATGTTCCACGGTGATCCGGGTTTCCTCGCCGATCGGCTCGAAGCGGATATCGACCCCGGTCTCGATGCCATCCGGGAAATTGGCTTGCCGCCAGCTCATCGCCAGCCGTTCGCCGGGCTCCCACGCCGTGACATCGCCGATTGTCCAGGTCTCGCCGCCGGGCTGATGCGATATGAGCCGTCCGCCCTCGCCGGGTATGAATTCGAGCCGACCGTCGCCCTGGGGCGTGATCGGGAAGAAGCTGTCGGGCCGCCACCAGTCGCCGATCTCTTGGGTGAATATGGCGAAGGCCCGTTCCGGCGTCGCCGCGACCCGGAGCGCCACGATAATCGCCGAACTGTTCACGGGTTGCGCTCGGCGTGGCGCTTGAAGGCAGCGAGCTGGCGCGACCACATCGCCTCGGCGGCCTGCAGCCAGTGCTTGAGATCGTCGAGGCCATCGGCGCGCAAGGCGTATATCCTGACCCGCGCATCATAGTCGGGATGCGATTCCTCGACCATGTGCGCATCGCGCAGCACCTTCAAATGTTTGCTCGTAGCCGGTTGCGGCAGCTCCAGCGCTGCGGCAATTTCTCCCACCCGCAAGGGCCGTTCGCCGAGCAGTTCGACAGTGCGGCGGCGCATAGGATCGCCGAGTGCGGCAAGCTTGCGATCGATCAGCATGGTCAATCGAGCCGGGACACCATCGTGAAGCCGCCCGCTTCGTCCCAATCGTCCGATTCCATCTCCTTGACGGTAACATTGAACGTCCAGACATGGCCTTCCGGATCGCTCGCGCGATAGGTCCGATCGCCATAGAACTGCATTTCCGGCTCCTGGATGATTGTTGCGCCCGCAGCGCGTGCTTTCTTGCAATGCGCCTCGATGTCCTCGTCCTTGCCGAGCTGGACATGGACCATCTGGCTGTTCTTGCCGTCGAGCGAAGCCGGGCTCCGGAAATTATCGCTCCACTCGCCGCCGACCATGAGTCGCGACGATCCGAAGGACATCTGCGAATGCGCGACGTTCCCATCCGAATCGAGCAGGATGAAGGAGGGCTCGAAGCCGAAGGCCCGTTCCAGGAACCGCAGAGCGGCTTTCGGATCCCTGTAAAATAGCGCGCTCGCAAGCCCTGTTGATCGTGTCATTTCAGCCATGATAACCTCCGGCAATCTATATTCTATAAAAAGAATATAATGTCAAGGCGAGAATTATAATACTGTTGCCAAGCGCGATCCGGGCTTGTCGGCATCCTGTTTTGTCTCTTATCGTCATCCAGACATTGCCTCGGTATGCTCCGGGGCGAACGGAGATACGCAATGCGATGCTTTCTGCCTTTGGCGCCCGCGCTAGTTCTTGCTGCTTGCACATCCGCGACCGAAACCGCGCCCCAAGCCGCGACCACTCCCGCCGAAATCCATGAGCGTCTGCTAACGCTGGATACCCATCTCGATACGCCGCTGCATTTCGGGCGCAATGGCTGGTCGATGATGGACCGCCATGATTATGCGACCGACATCAGCCAGGTCGATTATCCACGCATGGTGGAAGGCGGACTCGATGGCGGGTTTTTCGTGATTTACACCGGGCAGGGCCCGCTGACCGCGCAGGGTTTCGCCGATGCGCGCGCCTTCGCGGAAGGACGCCAGCAGGAAATCCTCGATATGGTCGCCGCCAACAGCGAAAGTTTCGCGCTGGCAACGAGCGCGGACGATGCAGAGCGAATTGCCTCCGAAGGTAAACGCTTCGTGTTTCAGAGTATCGAGAACAGCTATCCGCTGGGCGAGGACATCGGCGCGCTTCAGCGTTTCCATGCACGCGGCGTGCGCATGGCCGGGCCGGTCCATTCGGCGGACAACCAGTTTGCCGATAGCGCCACCGGGGACGGGCGCTGGGGCGGGCTCAGTCCGGCGGGTGTCGAACTCGTGCGCGAGATGAACCGGCTGGGCATTGTCGTCGATGGCTCGCACGCCTCGGATGCGGCATTCGACGATCTGCTCGAGGTTTCGGCAACCCCGATCATCCTTTCCCATTCCGGCCCGCGCGGTACTGCGTCCGATCATCCCCGCAATCTCGACGACGCGCGCATCCGGCGGCTGGCCGAATCGGGCGGGGCGATCTGCGTCAACAGCGTGTTCCTGGCCGAGCGCATCTCCACACCCGAGCGCGATGCGCTCGATGAGCGGCTGGAGGGTCTCGACGATATGACCCCCGTCGAGCAGCGCGCGATCACGGTCGAGCTGCGCGAACTCGATGCGCGCGCGCCGGTCGAGGCATCGACCTTCGCAATGTTCATGGCGAGCCTGCTGCACCTGATCGAAATTGCAGGCGTCGACCATGTCTGCATCGGCGCGGACTGGGATGGCGGCGGCGGGGTTGAGGGAATGCGCGACATCGCGGCGCTGCCCCGGGTCACCGAGCGCTTGATCGAGGCAGGATATGACGAGGAGGATATGGAGAAGATATGGGGCGGCAATGTGTTGCGTTTGATGCGGGGCGCGGAGGGATATGCGGCGAGCGCAAGATAGCCCGCGCATGTCCGTCATGCTGAAACAAGTTCAGCATGACCGGGTGGGTGAAAGTCCTGCGGACTTGAACAGCCTCCTCAAGCAGGGCATAGCACCTCCATGGTTCCCTTTTCGTTCTCCGGCCATCCCTTCTTCGCGCTGCCGCAAGGCGCGCTGTTCTGGCCTGCGCGCAAGGCCTTGCTGGTCGCCGATCTGCATTTCGAGAAGGCGAGCTGGTTTGCGCGGTTCGGGCAGATGCTGCCGCCCTATGACAGCGAGGCGACGCTGGCCGATCTGGAGGCGCTGGTCGCGGCAACCGGGGCGGAGGAGTTGTGGTGTCTGGGGGACAGTTTTCACGATAGTACGGGGGCGGAGCGCTTGTCGGATGCGGCGCGGGAGAAGCTGGACGGGCTAACACAAATGCTTCGCTGGGTGTGGATCAGCGGCAATCACGATCCGGCGCTCGGCGATGCGATTGGTGGCGAGCGGATGATCGAGGCGCAGGTCGACGGGCTGATATTGTGCCATCAAGCCGATCCGGCGGAAACGCGCCCCGAACTCTCCGGCCATTTTCATCCCAGGCTGCGGCTGCGCCTGCGCGGGAAAACTGTGGTGCGGCGGTGTTTCGTATCGACCGCCAGCAAGATCATCCTGCCAGCTTTCGGCTCGCTGACTGGCGGTCTGGATGCGGCGCATCCGGAGATCGCAAAAGCAATCGGGCACAAGGGCGATGCCCTTGTACCCGTTGCTGAAAAGCTCCTGCGCTTTCCGCTGGCGGCCTAACGCGTCAGTCTGCCGAAGCAGTCCGCCAGTCGCTCGGAAAGCTCTGGCGCAGATCGCGAACCTTCGGCACATCGTGCGCGAGAATATAGGGGTGCCGCGGATTGCGCTGCATGAAATTCTGGTGGCTGGCTTCGGCGTCGTAGAAACCTCCGCTTTCGATGCGCGTGGCTATCGGACGGCTGAACCGACCGGTGCCATCGAGTTGCGCGATGTAGCTCTGAGCGACTTGGCGCTGGCGGGCGTTCTGCGGGAAGATCGCCGAACGATAGCTGGGACCGGTATCCGGACCCTGCCGGTTTACCTGCGTTGGATCGTGCGCGACCGCGAAATAGATGCGCAGCAGATGAGCGTAGCTCACCTCGCGCGGGTCATAGACGATGCGCACCGCTTCCGCATGGCCGGTGGTTTCCGCGCTGACCTGCGAATAGGTCGCGGTGTCGGCACTGCCACCGGCATAGCCGGAAGTGACGCTGCGCACACCATCGACATGCTCGAACACCGCTTCCATGCCCCAGAAACAGCCACCGGCAAGGATCGCGACCTGAGTAGTGCCGGTGCGCGGCACATTGATTTCCGATGCCGGAATAAAGGTTGCCGCCTGCACAGACGTTGCCGGGCCAGGAAGCGTCAGCGCCGCTATCGCGGCAATCGCTGCACCGGCACCGAGGGCGAATGTGGCAAGTGTTTTTCTGGTCATTTTTTCAAACTCCTGACTGGGCTGGACTCATGTGTTCCAAAGGGCATTTAATCTGCCGGTTCCGCGCGCCAGTCGCTGGGGAAGGACTGGCGATAGTCGCGCAGCTTGGGAACATCCCAGCGCTGGACATAAGGATGGTTCGGATTGCGCTGCACGAAATTCTGATGGCGATCTTCGGCGGGATAAAACATGCCGCTTTCGATGTCCGTGGCAATCGGTCGCGAAAAATTACCCGTCGCATCGAGCTGCGCGATATAGCGCTGCGCCACCTGCCGTTGCCGTGCATTTTGCGGGAAAATCGCGGAACGATAGTCGCGTCCGACGTCCGGTCCCTGACGGTTTACCTGCGTCGGATCGTGCGCCACCGCGAAATAGATACGCAGCAAATGGCCATAGCTGAGTTCGCTCGGATCATAGACGATGCGAACGGCTTCGGCATGGCCGGTATTGCCCGTGCCGACCTGGCTATAGGTCGCGGTATCGGCGCTGCCGCCGGCATAGCCTGACGTCACGCTCTGAACGCCATCGACATGTTCGAACACCATCTCCATCGTCCAGAAACAGCCACCGGCAAGAATGGCCGTTTGAGTGGCACCAGTGCGCGGCACGTTGATTGCCGGAGCCGGGATAAAGGTCGCTGCTTCAGCGGAAGTCGCCGGGCCGGGGAGCGTGATCGACGCGATCGCGGCAATCGCCGCGCCGCCAGCGATAAGCGTCGAAAAGAATGTTTTTTTGGCGGTTTTCATAATAGTTTCTCTTTTCTTTTTTGTTCAATTCTTATGCGGGACGGAAATCCATCGCCGCGCCGTTCATGCAGTAACGCAGTCCGGTCGGGCGGGGTCCGTCATTGAAGACATGGCCAAGATGACCGCCACAATCGGCGCAATGCACCTCGGTACGGCTCATGCCGAGCGCGCGGTCGGTGCGTGTGCCAATGGCACCTTCCAGCGGGCGATAAAAACTCGGCCAGCCGGTTCCGCTCTCGAATTTGGTTGTCGAGCTGTAGAGCCGGTTGCCGTCGGCGGCGCACACATAGGTGCCGCGGCGGCCCTCTTCGTTGAGCGGGCTGGAATACGGGCGCTCGGTTCCGTCTTCGCGCAAAATGCGAAATTCGCTGGCGCTCAGTCGCTGTCGCCACTGCGCTTCGCTGCGCTGGATCGGAAAATCGCCCTCATTAGCTTCGGCCCTGCTGCCGCAACCCGCAAGCGCGGCCAGTGCAACGCCGCCGCTGGCGGTCATCAGGTTTCGTCTGGATAAATACATTGTCTTCCTCTCATTCTTTTTCCGATTGTAACACACGTTACCTGAACGTGCTGTTAAATCAGATACCAAATCAGTTACATAGCTTCATATTCGTCCATTCGTCCGGCACAGCTTCGTGGTTACACGTTAAAACGCATTTTTCGCCGAATTCATCCTGAAATTTTCTGGAATCTTCTGGAATCAGAGGTTGGGCCCATGCTCGCCGTTGCATTAGCGGGATAAAGCGTGTTTTGTGCGGTGCAATGAAAACCGAATATCGCAGTATCGGTCTTGTCGGCGCGGGCCTTATCGGCGGGTCTATCGCTGTCCGCCTGGCAAGAATTTTTCCGTCTGCGGGGTTGTTGGTGCATGATTTCAGTCCGGCCAATGCGGCTTGTGTCGCCGAACGGCATGGTGCCGCAACTATGGTTACGACGCTCGATGCAATGGCGGAATGCGATGTCGTTTTTGTTGCGACGCCGGTCGCCACGATTCCACAACAGGTGGAAGTGCTGCTTCGTATCGATGGCAGTGATGCCGTTATTATCGACACAGGATCGGCGAAAACGGCAATAATCGAACTGATTGCGCAATCGGGTGTCGACGCAGCACGATTTGTGCCCGGCCATCCGTTGGCAGGCGGCGTTTCGACCGGGCCGGGCCTTGCTACCGGCGAGATGATAACCTCGCGGCCTTTTGTGCTTACGCCGACCGAAGCGACCGGCGCAGAATCACTGGCGAAAGCGCGTATGCTGCTTGAAAAGCTTGGAGCCGAGGTCGTCGAAATAGACGCTGCAGAACATGACCGCCTGCTTGCCACGGGTTCGCATCTCCCGCATCTGGTCGCCTTTGCGCTGGCGGGGTTGCCCGGCGCGGAGTTGTCCGGCCTGCTGCCCTCCTCGTTTCGCGCTATAGCTGCTTTCGCCGGTGCCGATCCGCAGATGTGGAGCGATATTTTCCGCGCCAACACAACCGAACTGCGGAGAGTGACGGAAATCTTTAAGAAACGGCTTGATCTGATCGTCGCGATGGCCGACGAGCCTGCGCCGGGGGCGCTGCTTGAAATACTGGCCGAAGCCAAGTCTCGCGCCGACGCACTGGAGGACGATTGATGACCGCCCGAACAATCGCCTATCTCGGCTCGCCGGGTACCTATAGCTATCAGGCGGCATCGACGATGTTTCCGGACGACGAATATGTCGGCCTGCGCACGTTCGGCGAGATCATGGAGACGGTGGAAGCCGGCGAGCACCGCACCGCCGTCATCCCCATCGAGAATTCCACGAGCGGGCGGATTCCCGATGTCCATCGGCTGATGCTGTCCACCGAAATGGCGATTGTGCGGGAGGATATGCAGCGGATCGAGCATTGCCTGGCGCAGGCGCATAGCGGCCCACGGCCGGTGTCCGATGTGAGCAGCATCAAGCGTCTCTACAGCCACCGGCAGGGTTTCCTGCAATGCAACGGCTTTATCGAAGCGCATTGCCGCGATGCCGAGCAGATCGAATGCGTCGATACGGCGAGCGCGGTGCGGCAGGTGTCGCAAGCGGGCGATGCGGAGGCGGCGGCTATTGGCTCGTCGGTCGCGGCACAAGTGTTCGGCGGGGTCGTGATCGAGCGTGATATTGCCGACCAGAAAAACAATTACACCCGCTTCCTTGCGCTCGAAAAACCCGCGCTGGAGCCGGACTATTCGGTCGCCAATATCACCACGCTGATCTTCCAGATCGATCACCAGCCGGGTGCCCTGATCGAGGCGCTGGCGGTGTTCCGCGATAATGGCATCAATATCACGACGCTCGAAACCTATACAATTTCCGAAGAGACCGCCTTGCCGACCTTCTATATCGATATCGGCGGCGGGCTGGAAGATGCACAGGTTCAGGGTGCCCTGCGCGCGCTCGAAGAGAAAGCGCGTTATGTAAAACTGCTTGGCAGCTATGTCGCCAGCGATATCCGCAACGCCAATTCGGGTTTCCTGCCCGTCAAGTCCGTCAATCCCTAGAAAGACCGCAATGTTCGAAAAAGCCGAAGCTCGCTCCGTCGACCAGATCATCGCCATCAGCCGCGCCTATAATGAGGATACGCGGGCGGAAAAAGTCGATTTCGGCATCGGCGTTTACAAGGACGAGATGGGCAATACGCCCGTCATGCGCGCCGTGAAGGAGGCCGAAAAGCGGCTTCTGGAGGAGCAGACCACCAAAGCCTATGTCGGTGTCGGCGGCGATCAGGAATTCGTCCGGCTGCTTGCCGAAAAAGTCTTGCCGACGCACATGTTCGGCGAGGATGTTGTCGGCATCCAGTCGATCGGCGGTTCCGGCGCCGTGCGCGTACTGGCCGAGTTCGTACAGTCTCTCAATCCGGACGCGCAATTCTGGCTGCCCGATCCGACCTGGCCCAATCACAAGGCGATATTCGGCGCGGTCGGCGTGGCGATGCGCGACTATCCCTATCCGAAATTCGAAGCAGAGCCGGACATCGATGCGATCCTGGCCACCCTCGACGATGCAAAACCCGGCGATATCGTCGTCATCCATTCCAGCTGTCATAACCCGACCGGTATCGATCCCGAGCCAGAGGCGCTGGGCCGCATGGTCGACGGGATCGTCGAGCGCGGCCTGATCCCGTTCGTCGATTCCGCCTATATCGGTTTCGGGACGGGCTGGCGCGCCGACGCCGCGCGGGTCGCACTCATCGCCGAACGTGCGCCGGAGATATTGCTCGCGCTGAGCTGTTCGAAGAATTTCGGAATTTATCGCGAACGCACCGGGGCGGCACTGCTTGTCAGCAAGGGCAGCGGGAATCTCGCGGTGGCCAATTCGACCCTGCTGACGCTGGCCCGCGCCAATTATTCGATGCCGCCCGATCATGGTGCCAGCATCGTGCGCACGATTCTCGCCGACCCCGATCTCGAGGCGGACTGGCGCGCCGAACTCGAGGAAATCCGCAACCGCATCAATGGTAACCGCACCGCACTAGCTCTCGCCCTGGCCCGCGCCAGACAGGACCGCGACTGGACGTATATCGACAAGGGCTTCGGCATGTTCTCGCTGATCGATGTGACGCCGGAAGCCGCCGCGAAGCTGCGCGAGGAACAGGCGGTTTATATCATCCCCGACGGCCGGATGAATATCGCCTCGCTCGATGTCGAACATGTCGACGAGACGGCGGCGAAGCTGGTTACGGCGCTTTAGGAAGTCGAAATGGCAACCCTCCCCAATATCCCGAATCTCTTCCTCGATAGCGAGAAGAGCGCATTCGACGAGATGATCGCGGAAATCGCGTCCGGCGAGGCGAGCGTGTTCGCGCTGCGCTGCTTCAATCTGCAGCCAAGCGCGGACCTCACAGAAACGCTCGCCGCCGCCTATCTTCTCACCAACGCAATCCTGATGGCGCGCTCAAGGCGCAAAATCGTCAAGCTCATTACGCTCGATGTTGCTGACGAAAATCTCCGCTACAGCTATGCCAACAGCTTCCGCGCGCTGTTCGACAGCGAATATTCGAGTCTCGACAATGTCGAACGCTGGCAACGTTTCCTGGAGGATCGCCAGCATATCGAAGTTGGCGCGCTGGAAGATACGCAAAAGGCCATCGAATTTTTCCGCCATGCCGGGATCAGCAGTTCGGCCAGCTCTTTGCACCGCGCGACGGTCTATATGGGCATGGAGGGCGTTGCGACTGGGGAGAATGCGGGTGGGCAGTTCGGTTTCGATGACGCCAATCTCTATGCGCCGGCGCTAATTGGGGCCAGCGAGAACACGGCAATTGCCCTCAAAAGCGTTTTCCTAGCCGATGCTGTAAAAGTGCGGACCGGACGCAGCGGACAGAATGTCGTGATCGAGCTCGATTGCGCCGAAGCGGGGGATGGCATCGCCAACTGGCTCGCCCATATCGACCGCATTCTGGCGCTCGATTTCTACAGGATGGGCGTTTGAGCCACTTCTCCTCTCCCATTTAGGGAGAGGACAACGGAGACTTGTAAATTTGCACAGGCGAAGCCGGGCAAATTTCTAGTCGTAGTCGGTGAGGGTCTGTCCGGTGTTCAGAATGCAAGCTCATAGCCGCAACCGCCCTCACCAAGTCGGCTAGGAAAATCGCGCGGCTTCGCCTTGGCGATTTTGCAAGCCTTCCTATCCTCTCCCTCGAGGGGAGAGGAGTTAGAGCACCAATCTCGCTTCTACCATTCCACGCACGGCGTTTCCGATCAGGAATCCGTCAGCCAGATCGTCGCGGGTCAGTTCGGCCTCGACGGCCTGACCGTCTTCGATAAGTTTCTCGCGCAAGATGCCGGGCAGCAATCCGCGCGAAAGCGGCGGCGTGAGCAGCAACCCGTCCCGCTCCACGAATAGACTGTTGCGGCACCCCTCGCTGAGAAAACCCTCTTCATCTTCGAGCAGCACATCGCAGGTTTCGCCGTCGGCCAGCGCAGCTTCATAAATCCGCCTGTCCGTCGTTTTATGCCGCAACCGGAAATCGCTGGCATCGGCCCGACGACGAACGATGGCGACGGGAGCCGGTGTGTCGGGCGGTTCGCCGAGTGGCCTTATCTCAATTGCCATCCTGCCGCGCCGCGATAGCAGCAGCCGCACTTTCGATGGTTCCGCGACCCGAAACGTCGCGGCCTGCAATTCATTGCGCGCGGTGTGCCGGTCGAAGGCGAAATCAAGGGCCTTCGCGCTGGCCGTGATCCGCGCAAGATGCCGGTCGAGCAGGGCAATACCCTCTTCGGGTTCGAACCGCATCGTTTCGATCAGATCGAACGTTCGCTGCCCCTCAGTCACAAACGCGCCCTTTGCCAGACATTCGCGCCATTCCTCCCCCGGCTGGCTGTCGGCGACAATCCCCGAGCCAAGGCCGAGCGTCGCGCGATTTTGGCCGTCGCGCAAGACCAGTGTTCGGATTGCGACATTGAACGCGGCGTCGCCGTCCGGCCCCAGCCAGCCGATGGAGCCGGTATAGGCTCCGCGCGGCGCGCCCTCCAGTTCGTCGATTATCTCCATCGCCCGGATTTTCGGCGCGCCGGTGATCGAGCCGCAGGGATAGATCGCGCGGATCACGTCTATCGCGCTTTTGCCGGGCGCGAGGGTGGCGGTGACGGTGGAGGTCATCTGGTGGATCGTCGGGAAGCTCTCGACATGGAACAGCGAGGGGACCGTAACGCTGCCTTCCGCCGCGACGCGGGACAGGTCGTTGCGGAGCAGATCGGTAATCATCAGATTTTCGGCGCGCTGCTTGGGATCGGCTTGCAGGGTTTTGCGCATCTGTTGATCGGCCTTGGCATCGGCCTCGCGCGCGGCGGTCCCCTTCATCGGGCGAGCGGTGAGTTTGCCGTCTGCGAGTGAGAAAAACAGCTCCGGCGAGAGCGACAGCAGCCAGCGTTCGCCGGTCCAGACCACCCCGCCATAACCCGCCCGTGATGCGGCTCGCATCCGTGCATAATTGGCTAGTGGATCGCCCGCGAGTGCAACATCGCACTGGAAGGTCATATTCGCCTGATAGATATCGCCTGCCGCGATATAATTTTGCACCTTCGCCAGCGCGGCCTCGTATTTGCGCTGCGATGGACGGGGCTGGGGCGCACTCGCATAGCCGCCGCAAGGATCGGGGAGCATAGCCGGAATGGCGGCTGCGGGGATGCTCTCGACCGTCTCGAATATACCGAACCAAATCAGCGGCGGATCGTCGTCGTCGGGTTCGCGCACCAGCGGCGTGAGTTTGTTTTCGAAGGCTGCACCGGCCTCATAGGTCATGAAACCGGCGACATATAGGCTTTGGGCCTGCGCCGCCTCGACCTGCTCCAGCGCCTCGGCAACATCCGTTATCGCTCGCGTCTCGATGATACCGTCAGGCTGCCGGAACAGCCGGGCATCCGCCCCACAGGGGCGAGCATCGTCAAGCAGGATGAAGGGTTGGGATGTATCGAGCCAGGTCACGCGAGCCTCATGCCAAGCTCCGCGCGCTTTCGCCAGTATCCCCTCTCTAACGTGCGCTAGCCAGCAAGCTGGCAAGCTCCCGTATTCTCTCCCGCAAGGGGAGAGAAGCTTGAGCTTGCAACGCTCCTTCCAAACCGCCACATCGCTGCCATGACACTGGAACCACCCCTAAAAGCTGCCATCATTCCGGTTACCCCGCTCCAGCAGAATTGCACCCTGATCTGGTGCACCAAAACGATGCGCGGGGCGTTTACCGATCCGGGCGGCGATCTCCACAAGCTGAAAGCGGCGGCAAAGGAGCATGGTGTGACGATAGAAAAACTGCTCGTCACGCACGGCCATCTCGATCATTGCGGGCAGACGAAGATACTGGCGGAGGAGCTGGGTGTGCCCATCGAGGGTCCGCAGAAAGAAGATATCTTCTGGATTTCCAAACTTGAGGAAGATGGCCGCAAATGGGGCTTCGAGGGTAAGGTGTTCGAGCCGGACCGCTGGCTGGAAGAGGGCGATACGGTGACCGTCGGCGATCTGACCCTCGATGTCTATCATTGCCCCGGCCACACGCCCGGCCATATCGTGTTCCACCATGCCCCTTCGAAATTCGCGATTGTCGGCGATGTGCTGTTCAAGGGTTCGATCGGCCGCACCGATTTCCCGCGCGGCAATCATCAGGATCTGATCGACGCGATCACGACCAAACTCTGGCCGCTCGGCGAAGACACGGCCTTCGTGCCCGGCCACGGGCCGATGTCGACCTTCGGCTATGAGCGCAAGGTCAATGGATTTGTGGCGGATAGCGTGCTGGGATAGCGCGAGGTCCGGATTGACGCTTTTGGCGGCTTTCTATATTCCAGTTCTAGAAACTGGAAGGCGCTGCCATGCACATCAATATCAAAAGCGACGAGGCCCACCGGAAAGCCAAGGAACTGTCTTTGCTTACCGGGGAAAGCCTCACCGAGGCGGTGACGAAGGCCATCGAGGAGCGGCTTCAGGCCATTCGCGAACGCAAACTCAAAAGCCGCGAAGGCATTGCCGAGCGATTGCTGGCGCTGGCGGAGGAATTCCAGAAATATCCCGAGATCGATCCGCGCCATCCGGACGAAATTCTCTATGACGAGGATGGCCTGCTAAAGCCGGGACAGGGATGATAGCCATCGATACATCGGCAATCGTCGCGATCCTGTGGCAGGAAACCGATATGTTCAATTACGCGATTGCCATTGAGACTGACGAATCGCCAATATTATCGGCAGCAACTCTGGTCGAACTCGGCGCGGTCACTCGGCGTAAGCGATCATCCGACGCATTGTCTTTCGTCGATCGTTTTCTGGAAGAGATGGAGATCGAAATTGTGCCTTTCGACAAAGAGCAGTCGATCATAGCGCGGCAAGCGGGAGAGACATTCAGCGCTCTCAATTTCGGCGACTGTTTCTCCTACGCGCTCGCCAAGGCGCGCGATGTGCCGTTGCTGTTCAAGGGCGAGGATTTTTCGCAGACCGACATCGCCGCCGCGATCTAACGCCGATACTCGCCCAGCTGCTCCGACAGTTTCGGGTTGTTCGCCTCGCGGATCTCCGCCGCCGCCTCGTCATAGAGAAACGGCAGGAAGCAATAGCGGTTGCCCCTGGTGACCTGCAGGGCTTCATGCAGCAGCGAACAGGAGAAGATCACCGCGCCGCCAGTCGGCGCGCGATAGGTGCGCTGGCCGAATTCGGGGAAACGCAGATCGCCGCCTTCATAGTCCTCGGCATTCAGGTTGATCGTGCAGGCGAAGCGGCGATGGGCGGTGCCGGCGGTGGTATTGTCCCGGTGCGGACGAAAATGGCCGCCGCTCTCGCCATCGTAGCGCGCGACGATGTAACGCTCCATCCGGCTGACCGGGAATTGATAGGCCTTGCGGATCTGCGGGACGAGGCGGCGTTCGATGCGCTGGCGAAGCTCGGTGCGTAGCTGTTCGTCGTCGATCACCCAGTCGGAGCGCCGTTTGTGGCTGTGATCGACCATGCCGACGGTCTTGCCATCGACGTCGCGCATGAAGCCCGAATCCTCGCCGCCATTTTTTTCGTAAAGCGCGATCAATTTTCCACAGAGTTCGGGCTCGAAAACATTGGGAACGATCAGCACAGGCGCGGCGCGGTCGATTTCGGACGGCGCGGGCATGTCCGCCAAACTGTCGAGCAGCGCCGCGCCATCGTCGATATCCGCCGTGGCAATGACGCGCATATCGAGATCGATCAGCAGCCAGTGCGGGCGATAGTGCATCTCGTCGTCGAGCGCGCCATAGCCGCGGCTGATTTTGCCGTCATAATCGAGGAAATAGCGGCGGCCCGGAATGACCGATCTGATTCGCTCCTGCGCCGCGTCTTCGGGATCGATGGTGACGCCGAAAAAGGCGGCCTTGTTATCGTCGAAAAGGGCGACGCGCTCTTCGACGAGTTTCAGGGCGTTGCGGGCATCGTCCTGCCCCGCGCTGCCGAAAAACAGCAGCACGATATAGCGTCCCGCGACGGTATCGAAAGCGAAATTGGGATTGCCGCTTAACGCCCTGGCATGAAAACGGGGGGCGGAATCACCGGTGCGAAGTATCTCGGGCATGACTGGGGACTAGCGCCTGCCGCCGATTGCCGCCAGCCTCAAAAATACCTTACGCGGCGACGCCGACGGGAGCGGTCATGCCTTCATAGCCGATTCCGGAATAGGCGATGACTATCGCCCAGATCGCCATGACAAGCAATATCGACAGGGTCGCGATTGTGCCGATCATTCGCCACTTGCCGATGCCATCCATACCGAAGGCGTGGGCAATCCGGCCAAGTATGAAAACAATCGCGAGGCCCCACAGCCATATGCTCGATCCGGCTGCAAGCTCGATAAGGCCCAGCAAGATCAGGAAGAATGGCGTATATTCGACATAGTTGGAATGGGCGCGCATCCGGCGGATCACCAGTTCGTTGCCTCCGTCTCCCACCGACACATTCTCGGACGAGCGCGCCCTGCCGACGCGGGTCGCAATCCAGATATTGAGCAGCACGGCTGCGGCGGCGATGATCAGCGTAATCCGAAGTTCCATGGTTATCCGCCTCTGTCAGGGTTTTCGCCGCCCTTGCACGGCATTACAATACTTGCAAGCGCCGCCGAATTCGCTATATCCGCGCGACTTCGCCCGCCTGACGGTTTGTTCGAGCGGTGGCCTTGATGGTCGCTGGATATGCTCCTATTGCCGGAGGCGATCAAAGATTTGTAACATCACACGAAATAAGGTGCCACCATGGCCGTCCCGAAGAGAAAAACATCGCCGTCCCGCCGCGGCAACCGTCGCGCGCACGATGCGCTGAAGGCCGAAGCCTTCATGGAATGCTCGAATTGCGGCGAACTGAAACGCCCGCATCATCTGTGTGCGGCGTGCGGCCATTATAACGGGCGCGAAATACTGCCGATCGAAGCCTGAGCGGAGGCGGGAGGACCACACCCATGACCGACCGGCCACGAATCGCCATCGATGCGATGGGTGGCGATGGCGGGCCGGAAGTGATGGTCGCGGGTGCCGTCGCTGCGCGCGCCGATTTTCCCGATCTGCAATACCGGTTTTATGGTGACGAAACCGCGATTCGCGCAGAAATCGATAAGCACAAATCGCTGAACGAGGGTGTGGAGATTTTCCATACCGATGGCGTCATCTCGGGCGACGACAGACCCAGCCAGGCGATCAGGCGTTCAAAGGACAGTTCGATGGGCCTCGCCATCGGTGCGGTAAAGGCCGGGGAAGCCGACGCGGCGCTTTCCGCTGGCAATACCGGCGCGCTTATGGCGATGGCGAAACTCGCGCTGCGGACGATGGAGGGCATCGACCGGCCTGCGATATCCGCCCTGCTACCCACGCTGGGCGAAAACGACGTCGTAATGCTCGATCTCGGTGCCAACACTGAATGCGATGCCGAAAATCTCGTCCAGTTCGCGGTTATGGGTGCGGCCTATGCACGGATCGTGCTCGACATAGCGAGGCCGCGCACCGCGCTGCTCAATATCGGCACCGAGGACCAGAAGGGCACGGCTATCCTGAAAGACGCGGCCGCCCGGTTGCGGGCGGCCACTTCCCTTCCGCTGGAATTTTCGGGTTTTATCGAGGGCGACCGCATGTCGCGCGGCCATGTCGATGTGATCGTCACCGATGGCTTTTCCGGCAATATTGCGCTGAAAACGGTGGAGGGAACCGCGCGATTCGTCGCCGATCTCATCCGCCGCGCCTTTACCAGCTCGCTGCGTTCCAAGGCCGGGTTCATGCTCTCGCGTCCCGCCGCCAACCTGCTGCGCCGGACGCTCGATCCCAATAATCATAATGGCGGGGTGATGCTGGGTCTGAACGGACTCGTGGTGAAGAGCCATGGCGGGGCCGATGCCAATGGTGTGCGCAATGCCATCGGTGTCGCGGCGAAAATGGCCAAAGCCGATATCACCCGGAAAATTGCCGAAGAT
>JBGTHW010000125.1:0-5076 GCA_041746035.1 Parasphingopyxis sp. | reverse complement strand
TTCGCGAAGCGAATGGTGGAGGGGCGCGAGCCGCAGGCGAGCGTCTGCGGCTGAGGGCGCTACGCTCGGCTTCGCCGCGCGCCCCTCCGTCAGCCCTGCGGGCTGCCACCTCCCCTGCGGCCTTCGGCCTGGGGAGGATTTTCGTCCCACCGTCCCAATTCGCGCCACCCGCTCATTCCCCACTTGCGCAAACCCCGCCTCTCGCATTATAGCGCCTCCAACTCCGCGAGCGTCCGATTCCGGGCGCTTTTTCCTATGCGGGCAACTATCAGGCCAAGGGGGCTTTCACCCACATGATTATCGAACCGATGACAATCGTTCTCATCGCCATCGCGTGCGGCGTTCTTGCTTTGTTATATGGCTTTATCACCAGCCGTCAGGTGCTCGGCGCATCCGCGGGTAACGACAAGATGCAGGAAATCGCCGGTGCCATCCAGGAAGGCGCGCAGGCCTATCTGGGGCGGCAATATCGGACCATCGGCATGGTCGGTATCGTTGTCGCGATTCTCGTTTATATTTTCCTTGGCTATCTCTCCGCAGTCGGCTTCCTGATCGGGGCGCTGCTGTCGGGTCTGGCCGGTTTTATCGGCATGAATATCTCGGTGCGCGCCAATGTTCGCACGGCGCAAGCCGCCAGCGACAGCCTGCAAAGCGGCCTGACCGTGGCATTCCGCGCCGGTGCGGTGACAGGCATGCTCGTCGCCGGTCTCGCCCTACTTGCTATTGCCGTGTTCTTCTACACGCTCGTCTTCGGCGTCGGCATCGCCTCGAATGATCGCGAAGTCATTGACGCGCTTGTCGCGCTGGCTTTCGGCGCGTCGCTGATCTCGATCTTCGCGCGTCTGGGCGGCGGTATCTTTACCAAGGCCGCCGATGTCGGCGCCGATCTGGTCGGCAAGGTCGAAGCCGGTATTCCCGAGGACGATCCCCGCAACCCGGCCACCATCGCCGATAATGTCGGCGACAATGTCGGCGATTGCGCCGGTATGGCCGCCGATCTGTTCGAAACCTATGTCGTGACGGTCGGCGCGACGATGGTGCTGCTTGCGCTGCTGGTCAGCGATACGGTGTCCGCCGAACTCGGTACGGGCCTGATGACGCTGCCGCTGTTTATCGGCGGTGTCTGCATCATTACTTCGATCATCGGCACCTATATGGTGCGGCTGGGGTCGAACAACTCGATTATGGGCGCGCTTTACAAGGGCTTCCTGACTACCGCGATCCTCTCGATCCCGGCGATCTATCTCGCCACCATGTGGACGCTGGGCGATATGAATGGCTATATTGGCGGCGCGACGCTTTCCGGAGAGGTTTTCGAAACCGAGACCGTCGCAGCCACGACGGCGGGCTTTACCGGAATGGACCTGTTCTGGTCGATGATGGTCGGCCTTGGTGTCACCGGCCTCATCATCTGGATCACCGAATATTATACCGGCACCGAATACCGCCCGGTGCGCTCGATCGCCAAGGCCTCGGAAACCGGCCATGGCACGAACGTCATCCAGGGTCTGGCGATCAGCCTGGAATCGACCGCACTGCCGACGCTCGTTATCGTGATCGGCATCGTCATTTCCTACCAGCTGGCCGGCCTGATCGGCATCGCCTTCGCGGCAACCGCCATGCTGGCGCTGGCCGGTATGGTCGTGGCGCTCGACGCTTATGGCCCGGTGACGGACAATGCCGGCGGCATCGCCGAAATGGCGCGCCTCGACGAGAGCGTGCGCGAGAAAACCGATGCGCTCGATGCCGTTGGCAACACCACCAAGGCCGTGACCAAGGGCTATGCCATCGGGTCTGCGGGTCTCGCGGC
The DNA here is from genome assembly GCA_041746035.1 of Parasphingopyxis sp. Taxonomy (GTDB): domain Bacteria; phylum Pseudomonadota; class Alphaproteobacteria; order Sphingomonadales; family Sphingomonadaceae; genus Parasphingopyxis. The sequence goes on along the minus strand of JBGTHW010000125.1, from coordinate 3,266 downwards.
ACTTGTGCTGTTCTCGGCGTATACCGCCGACCTTGCGGAGTTCTTCCCTAACTTGGATGTCGATTTCAGCCTCGAAAATCCGTATGTCATCGTCGGGCTGCTGCTCGGTGCTTTGTTGCCGTATCTGTTCGGCGCGATGGGCATGACCGCCGTGGGCCGTGCCGCCGGCGACGTCGTGAAAGACGTTCGCGCGCAGTTCGCGGAGAATCCCGGCATCATGGAAGGCACGGTGCGCCCCAATTACGCGCGTACCGTCGATCTCGTAACCAAGGCCGCGATCAAGGAAATGATTATTCCGTCGCTACTCCCGGTGCTCGCGCCGATTGTGGTCTATTTCGTGATCAATGCCGTGGCGGGCCAGGCCAACGCCTTTGCGTCGCTCGGTGCGTTGCTGCTCGGCGTGATCGTTTCCGGCCTCTTCGTGGCGCTTTCCATGACCGCCGGTGGCGGCGCGTGGGACAATGCCAAGAAATATATCGAGGACGGCAATCACGGTGGCAAGGGCTCGGAAGCCCACAAGGCCGCGGTGACCGGCGATACGGTGGGCGATCCTTACAAGGACACCGCCGGGCCTGCCGTGAACCCGATGATCAAGATCACCAACATTGTGGCGCTGTTGCTGCTGGCGGCACTGGCTGGCGGCGGTGTTGCGTAACTGGCCCTTCTCCATTGTTGCAATCTTAAGACAGATCGGGCAAACCATAGCTTCCTGAACCTTGGCCCTGCCCGACTCGCGTCCGGCGGGGCTTTTTCTTTGGTGCGTGCGCAGCAAAAAGGGGGACACAATACCTTTTTACCACCGCGCCCGCTTCATTCGCAGACCTCGCAATAAAAATAAAAAGGTATTGTGTCCCCCTTTTTTGCATTAACTGCGCCTCTCAAAACTCCCTTAACCGCATTCCGCTAAGCCAATCCTCAACAGGGACAGGATACGCACGGAATGTACGTCGACAGGGCGATAAACGGAACATGGAAACGGCACGGGGCGGGGGCACGGACCACGCCCGCCGCGCCTGTCGCCGCATCCGTAGCAGCGTGCGCGGAGGGGCTGCATTGCGACTTTCATGCGCCCGATGCGCTGCCCGCGGCGCTCGCCGCGCAGTGGGACATGCTGGCCGATAATGCCGCCGAGCCCAATGCCTTTGCCGAACGCTGGTTTTTGGAACCGTCGCTCGCGTTGCTGGCAGACAAGGGCGATGTCCGGGTCGCCGCGATAAGCTCGACGGACGGTATGCTGATCGGCCTGATGCCGCTAGCGGTGAAACCGGACTATGGCCGCATCCGCGTCCGCAATGTCCAGAACTGGTTGCACCATAATAATTTTCTCGGTTCGCCGATGGTGCGCAAGGGGATGGAGCAGGCCTTCTGGCGGACGCTGCTCGATGCGCTGAATGCCAGCGACTGGGCGACCGGGCTGCTGCATATCGACGGGCTGACCGAGCACGGGCGGCTGCTCTCCGGCCTGCGCGCGGCCAGCCCGCGCTGCGATATCGTCCACCGGGTCGAGCGCGCGATGCTGCGCACCGGCCTCGATGCCGAAAGCTACTGGGCGGAAACCGTACGCAAGAAAAAGCGCAAGGAACTGAACCGCCTCGCCAACCGCCTCGCCGACGAAGGTGCGGTAGCCTATGCTACGCTGGGGCCGGGAGAGGATGCGAACCCTTGGATCGAGGCGTTTCTCGATCTTGAATGTCAGGGGTGGAAGGGCGAGGCGGGGTCGGCGTTGTGCAACGATCCGAAGATCGCCGATTTCTTCCGCGAGATTTGTGGCCGCGCGCATCGGCAGGGCAAGCTCGATTTTCACAGGCTCGATCTCGACGTGAAGCCCATCGCGATGCTGGTCAATTTCCTGTCCGCACCCGGCGGTTTTTCCTTCAAGATCGCATTCGACGAGGCCTATGCTCGTTTCTCCCCGGGCGTGTTGATCGAACGCTATAATCTGCGCATCCTGGAGCGAGAGGATATCGGCTGGATGGACAGCTGCGCCTCCGAGGATCACCCGATGATCGACAGCCTGTGGACCGCGCGGCGCAGCATCGTGCGGGTGACCGTGCCGCTGGACGGATTTCGCAACCGGGTAATCTTTCATGGGTGCCGCGCGGCGGAGAAGGGGTCGGCCATGTGGAAGCGGATGCGGGGAATGATGGAAGTCTGTAGATGAACATCGAACGTAAAATCGCCCCTCCCGTCTTCGCCGATAGCGCCCTCGCCACCCTGCGCGCCGACTATCCCGAAACGCCGACATTGCTCGACCACACCATGCGCGATCACCCGCTGCTGTCTTTCGATGCGCTCGCCGATCTCGCCCTCTCCATGCGTGAGATCGATGTCGAATATAATCGCGCCAACCTGCCTGTCGGGATCGATCCCGATGCGGTGCCGGACAATGGCCTCGGCATTATCGAAACGCTGAAAACCATCGAGACCAACGGCAGCTGGATGGTGCTCAAATTTATCGAGCAGAACCCGGTCTATCGCGATTTTCTCCATGAAACGCTGGCCGAGATCGAGCCGGTTGTGCGCTCTATCACCGGCCCGATGCTGAAGCTCGAAGGCTTTATATTCATCTCCAGCCCGAACGCGGTGACGCCGTTCCATATGGACCCGGAGCACAATATTCTGCTGCAACTCGGGGGGCAAAAAACGATGACGGTCTTCCCGGCGGACGACGAGACGCTGATCCCCGGCGTGGCGCACGAGGCGTTCCATGCAGGTGGCCATCGCAACCTCAAATGGCGCGATGAATTCGCCGCCAAGGGCAGGGCGTTCACGATGACCCCCGGCAAGGCGGTTTATGTGCCGGTCAAGGCGCCGCATTTCGTCCGCAATGGCCCCGAACCGTCGCTGTCGCTGTCGATCACCTGGCAATCCGAATGGGCCTATCGCGAACAATATGCGAGGCAGTGGAACGCGATGTTGCGCGGCTGGGGAATACAGCCGAAAGCGCCGAAACGCTGGCCGCAGCAGAACCATGCAAAGGCGCTGGTCTGGCGGGCGGTGAATAAGGTGGGGCGGGTTCTGGGGCGGGGTTAGGAGAATTTAAGTTTAATCGTCCCCTTTGAATGCTCCGGTACCCAGATTATTCGCAAGCTCAGTGTCAGAAATCGCTCCGGTTTCGCCGTTCAATCTTAGTGTCTGACCCGAAATTAAGTTGGGAGGTATCAGCAGGTTGTGCTTGACGCACAATCACATGGTTGATTCATCAGTTGTGACGAAACGACTGAAAGGAATGACCGATGTGGACCGATACCACCCGCGCGCACCAT
>JBGTHW010000124.1:0-5184 GCA_041746035.1 Parasphingopyxis sp. | reverse complement strand
TCGTGCCGGAACCCTGGCCGTGCCGCTATTCAGCCGTGCGATCGCAATGGGAACGCGCGAACCGGCGCTGGCCTATTATGGCCGCGGCCTTGCGCAAGAGCTGGAGGGCGACCTGACCGCCGCCTATCTCGATATCCGCCGTGCCAACCAGCTCGATCCCGACTGGGATGTGCCGGAACGCGATCTGGCGCGGTTTATCGTCGAGCCGGCAAGCTAGACCGGAAGCTTTCGCGACCCTGGTCCGCCCCCTGGATTCGAGGGTCGCATCATGGCCGGTCGCCCGTCCCCGGGGCGACCGGCTTTTTTTGCGTTAATTTGCTTTGCATCATGGAGACTCTTGAAGGGTTCGTGCGTTACCGGCATGAACGAGACAGCAACAGGAGAATCACCATGGCCTTTGAACTTCCCGACCTCCCCTATGCCAAGGACGCATTCGGCGACGTCATTTCGTCCGAGACATTCGATTATCACCACGGCAAACATCATGCCGCTTATGTCAACAAGACGAACGACGCTGTAGACGGCACCGATCTGTCGGGAGCAAAACTCTCCGAAGTGATCGCGAAAGCCAAGGAAGACGGCAATCGGGGACTGTTCAACAATTCCGCGCAGGTCTGGAATCACAGTTTTTACTGGCAATGCCTGACCCCGGAAAGAAAAAGCCCGTCGGGCAAGCTCGCCGCTCTGATCGAAGACAATTTCGGGTCGAAATCGGAAATGCTCGATGCGTTCAAAGAGGAGGCGACGGGCCATTTCGCCAGCGGCTGGGCATGGCTGGTCCTTGACGGCGACAATCTGAAAATCACGTCGCTCCACGATGCCGACACGCCGGTTGTCCATGATGGCATGAAGCCGCTGCTAACGCTCGATGTATGGGAACACGCCTATTATCTGGATTATCAGAATGCGCGGCCCGACCATGTTTCCGCGCTTCTGGAAAACGCGATCAACTGGGAATTTGTCGCGCAGAATCTGGACGGCAAGGGCGTAGACCGCGCCGATCAGGGTTAGCGCCTATTCATGGGCCTCGGGCATGGGCGGATCGTCGGCTTTTTCGAGGGCCAGCCCGTGCCTGAGCAGCATCGGGATATTGGCGAAGGAGAATAGCAACGTCAACGGGATCGCGCCCCACAGCTTGAATCCGACCCAGAAATCGGTGCTGCTGTTTCGCCAGACCACTTCGTTCAGCACCGCCATAAACAGGAAAAATATCGCAAAATTGCGTGAAAGCAGGTTCCAGCCCCGGTCTGTCAGCCCCGGATAGGCGGTTCCCAGCAAGGCGCTAAGCGTCGGTCGTTTCGTCGCCAGTCCGAACAGCAGGATGCTGGCGATAAAGACATAATAGATCGTCGGTTTCAGCTTGATGAAGGTTTCATTGTGCAGAATCAGTGTGATTCCGCCGAAAATCAGCACCATGACGCCGGAGAACATCAGCATCGGCGATATCCGCCCGGCCCTGAACCAGGAGATGGCCAGCGCAATACCCATCGCCGCCATGAAAGCGCCGGTCGCATAAAAAATCGCGAATTCGCCGCTGACAAGGAAATTGACCAGAAAGAAAATCATGACAGGCCCGAAATCGAGCGCCATTTTCATGCCCGCCGACAATTCGGTTTTTGCTTCGGTCTCGCTCATAATCTGTCCTCATCGAATTCATCGGCGCCGCTGATCGCGCGCGCGACCGCCCGGGGATCGAAGGGCCGCAAGTCTTCCAGTGTCTCGCCAACCCCTATAGCGTGGATCGGTAGCCCGTATTTCTCCGCAGCCGCCACCAATACGCCGCCACGCGCCGTGCCGTCGAGCTTGGTCATTACCAGCCCGGTGACATTGGCGACCTCCAGAAACACTTCGATCTGCGAAAGCGCATTCTGCCCTGTCGTTGCATCGAGCACGAGGATAACATTGTGCGGGGCCTGCGCGTTCAGCCGCCCGAGAACTTTCCTGATTTTCGCCAGCTCGTCCATGAGATAGCTCTTGTTTTGCAACCGCCCTGCGGTGTCCACGATAAGCGCATCGATGCCCTCGGCCGTGCCGCGCTGGACGCCCTCGAACACCAGGCTGGCCGCATCGCCGCCCTCCTTGCCGGAAATGACCGGGACACCGATGCGCTCCGCCCAGACTTTGAGTTGTCCGATGGCGGCGGCGCGGAAGGTATCGCCGGCGACCAGCATGACCTCATAATCTTCCTCGAGCAGCCAGTGGCCGAGCTTGGCGATGGTCGTCGTTTTGCCCGAGCCATTGACGCCGATAACCAGCATGACCTGCGGCCTGGGAAACGCATCGATTTCCAGCGGAATCGCCACGGGTGTCAGTATTTTCTCCAGCACATCGGCGACAATCTCCCGGATATCGAGTTCGGACAAATGCCGGTCGAAGCGCCCCTCCGAAAGCCGGTCGCGGATGCGGGCCGATACCGCCGGGCCGAGATCGGTGGCAATCAGCGCCTCCTCGATCTCGTCGAGAGTTTCCTCGTCGAGCTTTTCCTTGACGACCAGTCCGGCGAGATTGCCGCCGAGCTTTTCCGAGGTGCGCCGGAAGCCGAGTTTCAGCTTGTCGCCCCAGCTCCGGTTCTCGCTCATGCGGGTTCTCCGATCAGGACGTCGCCTTCGAGACCGGTTATTTTCATTTCGATAATTTTTCCCAGTGCGTCATTCCCGCGAAAGCGGGAATGACGGGAAGCGACCTCGGCAAAATTTTCGGCATGGCCTCGACCCTGTTCGCTTTCGATCAGCACATTCTGGGTCGAACCGATGAGACCGCGCAGCCAATTCTGTTTGCGCCGTGCCGCTGCGTCGCGCAGCCGGGCCGCGCGCTCCTTGCGGATATCGCCGGGAAGCTGCGGCATTTTCGCGGCAGGCGTACCGGCGCGTTCGGAATAGGGGAAGATATGTCCGAAAACGATATCGCACTCGTCGATCATGTGCAGCGTGTTGGTGGCCATGGCGTCGGTCTCGGTCGGGAAGCCGGCGATGATGTCCGCGCCGATGGCGATTTCGGGTCGCGCGGCCTTCAGGCGCGCGACGATATCGACCGCCTGCTGTCGGGAGTGACGGCGCTTCATCCGTTTCAGGATCATGTCGTCGCCCGCCTGGAGCGAGAGATGCAGATGCGGCATGAAGCGCGGTTCGCCGGTGGCGATCTCGAACAGCCGGTCGTCGATTTCGATGGAATCGATCGAGGATAGCCGCAGGCGCGGAAGCTCAGGCACCTGTGTCAGTATGCGTTCGACGAGCAGCCCGAGGCTCGGCGAACCCGGCAGATCGGGTCCATAGCTGGTGACATCGACGCCGGTCAGCACGACCTCGCGAAAGCCTTTCGCGACCAGCGCCCTGATGCGCTCGATCACGAGACCGGCGGGCACCGAACGGCTGTTGCCGCGTCCATAGGGGATTACGCAGAAAGTGCAGCGGTGATCGCAGCCATTCTGAACCTCGACAAAGGCGCGGGCGCGCTCGGCAAAGCCGGTGACGAGATGCGGCGCGGTATCGCGCACGGCTATGATGTCGGAGACCAGCGAGCGATGGCCGGTGAAACTCTCCGGCATCATCTTTTCGCGATTGCCGAGAACACGCGACACTTCGGGCATGTCGGCGAAGGTTCCGGGTTCGATCTGCGCCGCGCAGCCGGTGACGATAATTTCGGCATCCGGCCTTGCCCGTTTTGCCTTGCGGACCTGCTGCCGCGTCTTGCGCACCGCTTCGGCGGTGACGGCGCAGCTATTCACGATGACCAGATCGTCGCAGTCCGCCGCCATCGCGCGCATCGCTTCGCTCTCCGCGTAATTCAGGCGGCAGCCCAGCGTGATGAGTTCCGGCCCGCTCATGCGAAACTCCCGGTATCGATCTCGCCGGAAAACACATGGGCGGCCGGCCCTGTCATACGGATGGTTTCGCCGGGGGACCATTCGATCCGCAAGTCGCCGCCCGGCAGGGTGACGGTTACCGGGCTGGCGACGATCTTGCGAGAGATTGCCGCCACGGCAGTCGCGCAGGCTCCGGTGCCGCAGGCGCGGGTGAGACCCGCACCGCGTTCCCAGACACGCAGATCGAGATGCTGCTCGCCCGCAACGCTGGCGACATTGACATTGATGCGGTCCGGGAAAAGCGGGTCGGTCTCGATCAGCGGACCGAGACGTTCCAGATCGATATCCGCGGCATCTTCAACGAAGAACACGACATGCGGGTTGCCGACATTGACTGCTGCCGGGTTTTCGAGGTTTTCCCAGCCGACCGGAAGGGCAGCCGTATCCATCGCATAACCGAGCGGGATATCCTGCCACCCGAATTTCGGTTCGCCCATATCCATGACCGCGCCACTATTGATGGCTTTTCCCGAAATAATCCCGCCGGTCGTTTCGATTAAGGTTTCGCCGCCGAGCATCAGCGCGACGCAGCGTGCCGCATTCCCGCACGCCTCGACCTCGCCGCCATCGGCATTGAAGATGCGCATTGCGGCGTCCGCTTTGTCGGAGGGTTCGAGCAGGATGAGCTGGTCGCAACCTATGCCGGTGCGCCGGTCGGCCAATGCGTGCGCCAGTGCCGCCGTCATCGCGACGGGCTGCTCGCGCGCATCCAGCATGACGAAGTCATTACCGAGACCGTGCATTTTGTGAAAAGCGAGGCGCATGGCGGCGATCTAGGGCCGCCGCCGCCGGGTGTCCACACGGGCACGGCCCGAAAGCTACCCGGCGCGGCGCAAATCCTGGAGTGTGTGGAGAGCCTCCTCCGCGCGTTCTTCGGGCGACCGGGCGGTTAGCAGGTCTTTTTCCGCAAGCATTCGGCGCGTCCGGCCAATCGTCATCGGCTTGCCGAAATGCCAGCCTTGGCCATTCATCGCGCCGAGGCGCTTGAGACTCTCCGCTATCTTTTCGTTTTCGATGCCTTCCGCTGTAACAGGTAATCCAAGACTTACACCCAGCCGGGTGATGGCATCGACTATGGCAGCGCTTTCGCTATCGTCATTGATCGAGGTGACGAAGCTTCGGTCGATCTTGATCCTGTCGAAGGGAAGGGAACGCAGGTGGGCGAGGCTGGAATAGCCGGTTCCGAAATCGTCGAGCGCTATGGCAATGCCCTGGTTTTTGAGACTGCCGATAATCGACTGGGCTACACTCAGATTGTCGAAGAGCGCCGTTTCGGTGATTTCGATTTCGAGGCGGCTCGCCGGAAAGTTCGTTTCGGTCAG
>JBGTHW010000123.1:0-20714 GCA_041746035.1 Parasphingopyxis sp. | reverse complement strand
GGTCAGTTCCTCGTCGGCGTCGAGTTCGAGACGCATATTGAGCTTCCAGCGACCGACGCCGGAAAGATCGTAGCGATCGGGATCGAAGAACAGGCCTTCGAACAGCGCATCGGCGGTTTCGCGGGTGGGCGGCTCGCCGGGCCGCATGACGCGATAGATGTCGGATAGCGCGGAATCGGTGTCTTCGGCCTTGTCCGCAATCAGCGTATTACGAATCCACGCACCTGTCGTGATATGATCGATATCCAGAAGTTCGAGATCCTTGATTTTGGCCTTGTCGAGCTTTTCGAGATTTTCCTCGGTCACCTCATGACCGGCCTCGATATAGATTTCGCCGGTTTTCTCGTTGACCAGATCGACCGAGCTGTAGCGACCGAAAATTTCCTCGGTCGGGATAAGCAGCGTCTCGAGACCGTCTTTTTCGGCTTTGGCGGCGGCGCGCGGCGTAACCTTCTGGCCCGACGGGAACACGACTTCGCCAGATTTGGCATCGACGATATCGAACAACGGCTTCTGGCCACGCCAGGCATCGGCGAGGAAAGGAATTTCCCAGCCACCCTTGGCGCGCTTGTAAAGGACCGTGCTGTAGAAGCGCTGGAGAATTTCCTCGCTGGTCAGGCCGAGCGCATGAAGCAGCGCCGTCACCGGCAGCTTGCGCTTGCGGTCGATACGGACATTGACGATGTCTTTTGCATCGAATTCGAAATCCAGCCAGGAACCGCGATAGGGAATGATCCGCGCAGTGAAGAGAAATTTGCCCGAAGCGTGCGTCTTGCCGCGGTCATGATCGAACAGCACACCCGGCGAGCGGTGCATCTGCGAGACGATGACGCGCTCGGTGCCATTGATCAGGAAGGTGCCGTTCTCGGTCATGAGCGGCATGTCGCCCATATAGACGTCTTGCTCCTTGATATCGAGGACGGAGCGGGTTTCGGTATCGGGATCGACCTCGAAAACGATCAGGCGCAGCGTAACGCGCATCGGCGCGGCGTAGGTAATTCCGCGCTGACGGCATTCCTCGGTATCGTATTTGGGCGGCTCGAGCTCGTAATAAACGAAATCGAGCTCGGCAGTGCCGGCGAAATCGCGGATCGGGAACACCGAGCGCAGCGTTTTTTCAAGTCCCGACACATAATCTATGCTGGGGTCGGAACGCAGGAACTGCTCGTAGCTGTCGCGCTGAACCTCGATCAGGTTCGGCATCTCGATCACTTCGTGGATATTGCCGAAAATCTTGCGGATCCGCTTGGTGCGGGTCTCGGGAGCTTTTGCCTTGGTCGCCATGGAATAATTTGCCTTCGGTTTGCTCTGACAGGTGCGCGGAGCGCGTAAACGACAAAAAGCCGCAAGCCTCCCTGTCCTCGAAACCGGGGGCCAACAGCTTTCAGCGTCTATGATTCCGAAGCCGATCCATTCTTGTGATACGGTGCGCAAATTCGCATCATTGCTCGAACGGCAGCGGTGTTGAGCAAGATATAGGAAACGGGACGAAGGGAGTCAATCGGATGTTCGGCTATCGTGTCTAAAGCACCGCCAGCTGACGGTTACTCAATACGCCGCCATATTGCTTTTGAAGCCGCACCTTGCGCTCCAGATCCTCGATTATGACTTTGGAAAAATCGACCCCGGCCAGATCTTCGATATAGCTCAATCCTCCGGGCGTATCCACATTGATCTCCATCATCTTGTCGCCGGCGATGTCGAGTCCGCAGAAATACATGCCGTCGTCGATCAGTTTGGGGCCGATTATTTCCGCTACGCGCAGCATGTCCGCGTCGGGTTCGACCATCTCCACGCTTCCGCCGGCCGAGATATTCGACCGCATATCCTCGGTCGTCGAAAAGCGATGAAGACAAGCATAGGTATCGTCCACCTTGAGCGGACGACCATTGAGGGTCATCATGCGGATATCCCCATCCTTGGCGGCGGGCAGATATTCCTGCACAATTGCATAGCCGTCGCGGATGACCGCCTCGATAATCTGGTTGACGTTCTGGCGGTTGTCCTTGTCGATGATAAAGACGCCCTGTCCGCCCGACCCTTGCAGCGGTTTGATCACGCCTTTCCCTTTATGCTTCTTGATGAAGGCTTTGACCTCCTCCGCGTGGCGGGTGATGCAGGTCGCGGGCCGGACTTCCGCGGGAAAATTCTGAAAATAGGTTTTGTTGCTGGCATCGGTGAGATGTTCGGGATCGTTGAGTACGATCACCCCGTGCTTGGCGGCAATCTGCGCGAATAGAAGGCCGGCCGGCGGTGCCCAGTCGCGCTCGCCGAGTTCCTCGGCCGGGTCGGAGCGCAGCATGAGGATATCGTATTCCTCGACATTGATACGTTGCTCCACATTCTCCGCATCGTGCAGGTGTTTGAGATAGTTGGTGTCGTTCTTGAATTTCTTTTTCTGCCCCAGGGTCGCCATCGCGCAAATCGCACCGTCCGCATCATAGATAAAATTGCCGAGGCCGATTAGCGCGACATCGTGATTGCCCGCGCTCGCCTTGCGTGCCAGCCGGATCGTGGTGTAATTATCCTGTTCGGTAGCGACGTCGTTGACGACAAAGGCAATTTTCATTGTTCGGGGGTTTCCTGGTAGAGTTGGGTGACATCCAGCTTGCGAACCAGTCGAAGGCGTTCGCGTGCGCGGGGTTTCTCCAGATATCGGGGCAGAATGTCGGGCGGATGCAGCAAGCCTTCGTCGAGCATCTTTTCCAGAGTATGGAGCTGCTTGAGAGCGAACTTCCCGATGAACAATATCTCGAAATCTCCATCATGGCCGAGATAGGCGAGCAACTCGATCAGCCCTCGCAAATAAAGCGCGTCCTTGGTCAGGCCGCCGCCGCGCTTGGCCCGCGCCGCAGTCTGGAAAGCGGCATATTCGTCGAGCCTGTAATCCTCATGCAACGCCGCGAATATCTCCGCGAGCGTTTTTTCCTCGACCGCCATGTGCGCCGCTTCCACGCGCGCGGCAAGAATGCGGAGCCGTTCGGGGGGAAGATAGCCGCACAGATATTCGGCCAGAACCGCCAGCCCCTCCTGCAATCTGTCATAGTCCGCCAGTCCGCATTCCAGGACCTGCAATGGCTGCATCCGGCCATTGTGACGGGTTAGGCTATGGGTGCCTATTTCGTGCTGGAGCAGCGGAATGATGCGCGCTGTCGGGACTTCATAATCGCAGGCAACATGCAGATTGCCCTGGAAAGTCGCCAATTGGGTGCCGGGGTTGGGGTCTTTGACAACCGTGTGGGCGAAGCGTTCGCAACGATCGGAATACCAGCGCAACTCGTCCCTGGCGACGGCGATCACCGCATCGGCATCGGAATCGCGCGGCTCCGGTTCGCAGACCGGCACATTGTCGCGGATTTCGCGCGCGGAATCGAGCAGCCGGTCGGCGACGTTCCCGAAAAGATCGAGACTTGCAAGCACGAAACCCGGTTTATCGCGCATCCGTACAAGTTCGATCTGGCGATCGAGTTCGCGCTGCTTCTCGATCAGCAGCGCTTCATAAAGCGGGTTGACGACATCGTGGATATGGAGCGAAAGCAGCCGCTCGCGGGTCTCGCTGAGATCCTCGGGCAGTGGCGTATATTCGAAGGGCGGCGCGTCCTTGAAGGAGCTGTCGCACAGACCCTGCCATACATTGTCGAGATTGGTCGGCGTTAACCGTCCGAGCCAGTCGATATGGCTCTCCATATCGTCGAGCGCATCGTCGATCTCGTGTGCATGGGGCGGCAGTTCGATTTTTTTCAGGCTCATCCGGCGATATCTTTCAATGTGTTTCGTGCGTCCTCTACGGCCAGCAGCAGTCCGTGGCGCAAATGCTGCAATGCCAGTATGTCGGTGCTGGTTCCCCATTCGTCCATGAATATCTTCTTGTATTCCAGCGTCATGATGCAGGCATTTTCGCCGCACAGATCGTACAGCCATTCGGGAAAATTCCCGCCATCGACGAAGCGCTTATTGATGCGGACATCGGGGGTCTTGCCTTTGAGTGGGACGGAACGGAGCTTGCGGACGAAACGTTCGAGCAGATCGCCATAGACCTCTTTGTCCAGCGTTGTCGCACCGATATCTATATCGGGATTGCCGGGCCTGGGTGCAGGCTCGCCGTCGGGTCCGTCTCGCATATGGTTGTAGCTGTGCATGTCGAGAATCAGGATGCGGCCGTGCTTTTCGATCAGCGCGCCGCACAGCCGCCTGGCGCTCTCGTAGAAATCGTGATGGATGGCCCGGCTATTGTCGATCTGTTCCTGGGGCAGGTGTTCGCTCCAGATTTTCAGTCCCCAGCTGTCGGCCGGGTCGGCGGAGATACAGGTCTTGCGTGGCCGGTTGAGGTCGCATTCGAAGCGCGAACGGTTGGCGCGGATGGCGTTGTCGGCGACTGTGAGGAAATAATCCGTCATCGGATCCTCCTCGCGCAACCTTTTGTCCTCCGCGATGTCCAGCCATGGTTGCAGTTCGAGCCGGATATGGTGACCGGCATGAATTGCGGTCGTCAATACGGGTCCGCCCTCGGAGACCATGTTCCAGGGCGCGCCGTTTTCCAGGTCGTCGCTGTCGGGGGAGAATCGGCTCATTATAGTGGCAACCGATAAGCAGGCCAAAAGTTCAATCGCAAAGATATGAGCATTTGTGCACAAGAAGAGGGCCCCGACATGTCCTCGACGAAATCAGGAGCCGCCTGGCGATACCCGCGAACGAAGCGTTTTGCCTTGACAAGTGCGCTGCGCTTGCGCTGTCTCGGCGGGAAACGAGGGAGGGTATTGGATGGCGTGTTGGTTGCGGAGCCTGTTTGCCGCCCTGGGGGCGCTGCTGATAGCTTTTGCCCCTGCGGTGGCTTTAACCGGACCGGACTCTCCGGCGGCTCCGGACCAGGCGCGGCAGTCTCAGGCTTCCTCGCGCATCGTCGCGATCGGCGATCTGCACGGCGATCATGCCGCCTTTCGCGCTATCGTCGAGGCGGCTGGGCTGGTCGGCCCCGATGGCGCATGGATCGGGGGCGACACGATTCTGGTCCAGACCGGAGATGTGCCGGATCGCGGACCGGAATCGCTGCTCATCCTCCGCGACCTGATGCGGCTGCAAACCGAAGCCGCAGCCGCTGGCGGTCGCGTGGTCGCCCTGGTCGGCAATCACGAGGCGATGAATGTCATTGGCGATCTGCGCTATGTTCACGAGGGCGAATATGCCGTCTTTCGCGACGACGATTCGGAACGCCGCAGACGCCGTTATTACCAGTCGCATCAGGACGAGATCGAGCGGGCCTGGCGTCGGCGGCAGGCCGCCCTTTCGGAAGACCAGATCCGGCGGCTGTGGCTCGAAGAGACGCCGCTTGGCGGAGCCGAATTGCTTGAGGCATGGGGCAGGGATGGCGAAATCGGGCGCTGGCTTGCCAACAATCCGGCGGTCGCGCTGATCGGCGATACACTGTTCGCGCATGGCGGGATCAGCGCAGCCTATGCGGCGCTTCCGATAGCCGAAATCAATGCACGCGTCGCCGCCGCTATTGCCGCGCGCGACGATTCGCCCGAGGCGATCATCAGCGATCCGGCGGGGCCGCTCTGGTATCGGGGCTATTTCCTGCGCGGAGAGGGGAGCGAGGCATCCCTTGTTCAGCCGGAAGAGGCGGCATCCGAGATCGATCGGGTCTTGGCGGCCTATGGCGCGGAGCGCATCGTTGTCGGCCATACCCCTTCGCTTGGCGGCATCAGAATATTGCTGGACGGTCGGCTGATCGCGATCGATACCGGAATATCCGCGCAGTATGGCGGGGTGCGGTCCTATCTGGAAATTCGCGGGGACGAGGTTTTCGCACACACTGTCGGGGAAGGGGAAAGTCCGTGATGCGTTTTTTAGCGTTTCTGTTTTTCATGGCCGTTATTACGCTGGGCTTGGGTGCCCGGCCTGCACTGGCCCAAGAGGGCGAACCTGCTCCGCTGTTTGCCTCCGAGGATATCATCCATCTGTCGATCCGTGGCGATCTCAGTGGCGTGGCCCGCTCGGACGGCTCTCTGCCCGCAACGCTATCGGTGGAAGGCGCGGCCCCCGAAACCCATGCCATTCAGCTTTCGCCGCGCGGTGTCTCGCGGCGTCGGCGCGATATCTGCACTTTTCCGCCGCTGCGCATCGAGCTCCCGTCACGCCCCGAAACAGGCCTGTTCCAGGGGCAGCGCCGACTCAAGCTCGTCACGCATTGCCGCCGCCAGACATCGCACGACCAGTATGTGCTGCTCGAATATGCAGCCTATCGCCTCTATAACGCTATGACGCCGCTCAGCTTCGGCGTCCGGCTCGCGCGGATCGCCTATTATCAGGACGATGCGGACACGCCGACCTATTCGCGCTTCGGCTTTCTGATCGAGGATGTCGACGATGTGGCCGGACGCAATGGACTGGTCGAAGTCGAGACAGGTAATTTCCCGTCCTCCCGGCTGAACCCGGAGAACACCGCGCGCGTCGCCGTCTTTCAATATATGGTCGGCAATCTGGACTGGGCGGTCGAGGCCGGCCCTCCGGGGGAAGAGTGCTGCCACAATACGCGGCCCATCGGTGCGACCGAAACGGCAGCGAGCAACCTTACTCCTTTGCCTTATGATTTCGATCAGACGGGGCTGGTTTCGGCACCGTATGCGACGCCGCCCCCGCAGCTCCGTGTCTCCAATGTCCGCACACGCGTATTTCGAGGCTTCTGCGCGCATAATGAACAGACACGGGCGGCTGCTGCCGAGTTCCTCGCCGCGCGCTCCCGGCTGGAGGCCACGCTGGCATCGATTTCCGAACTGGACGACCGCACGCGGAGGCGCGCGTCCTCCTATCTCAATGGCTTCTTCGAGGATATCGCGACACCCGGGGAAGTCGACGCCAACCTCGTGCGGGAATGTCTATCGTAGCGGGAAGGGGTAGATCGCTATGTGGCCGGGCCCCCGACGCTGGCCCTCGTCCGCGATGACCAGCCGGTTCGATCCGATCACGGTAACGCCTTCGGCCTGGGGGTGGCGATCCGCATTGAGCCGATGCCGCGCGAGAATGCGCCCGGACTCGTCGAGGACCAGCATCGAACGTCCGCGCGCCGAAAGCACGAGGATCTGGCGCGATGCGGGCAACCATTCGATCCCCGATGGCGCGAATTCGTCGCGCTCCTGACCGAGCGCTTCGGCGAGATCGATCGTTCGCCAGGGCTGCCCGACGGGTTCGTGCGAGCGCATGTCCCACTCATAGATGACCAGCGTTCCCCGCCTGTCGCCCTGACGCATTTCCTTGCAGACGATCAGCAGTTTGCCGATCTCGGGCGCGAGGGACAGGCCTTCGACCTCGCAAAGTTCGCCGACGCCCGTGTCGTATTCCCGGTAGGGGACGTGCGTGCGATCCCGCCCTGCATCGAACGCGCGGATCACGCCTTCGCTATTGACAATCCAGAGCCGTTCGCCGTCTGCCGCGATCCCTTCCAGGTCGTCTTCGACGACCGGATTTCCGATGGCGAAAGCGCGGAGGATACGCCCGTTGTCGAGCGACACTTCGTGAATGATACCGCTCTCGTCGTCATGGGCGTAGACGCTGTCGGGCGACGCCACGGCAAGGCCCGATATTTCGGTCAGCGACGCTGGCAGCGGCAGATAACGCCCGTCATCCGTATCCTCGGCATGGGAGCAGGCCGCGAGCAGCATCGCTATGGCCAAAGCTCGCATCATTGCGGGCGTGTCCTGTCCGGAGAAGGAGGTGGGGGCTCGTCGGGTGTTTCCGGCGCAGGGTTATCGGCGGTTTCAATGCCCGGCTCTCCGTCACCGGAATCGTCCGCGATGATGTCCTCGGTTTTATTTTTCTTTTTCTTGCGCTTCTTCGGTTTTTCGCCCCGGCGGCGCATGTATCTTTGCGTTCCATCGCGTGCTCCATAATCGTACATCCAGAGTACGAGGAAGCCGTAATTGAACGCGACGGTGACCACGAAGGCGAGTTCGACCGCGCCGATGCCCGCCGAAAGGCCGGTGCCGATCGACAGCAGGATGAAGAGCGCATCGCCCGGACTTTTGAGCGAATTCCTGAACTGTACGCCCGCCGCGATCCCCGCCAGCGAAAAGGCGAGGGCGATCGAATTATGGACAACGATAACGATACCGGTCACGATCATCGGCAGCAGAATGATCGTCTCGACCAGTGACTGGTTATAATCGTCGCGCGCGCGGATCGCCATATAGGTCCAGCTTACCGGCAGAGCGGCAAGCAGAGCGGCACCCACCGCGATGATCAGCCAGACGAAGCTGCCGAGCGCGCCGGCCTCCGTCGCGCCGATCTCGACCCCGTCAAAAGGTCCGACGACCGTCTGGGTAATCAGTTCCTCGACGCCGCCGATAGGCAGATAATTGCCGATATAAGGGTTCAGTGCAAAGGCGATCAGCAGAATGAGACCGCCGCAGACATAATATTTGGTCAGCGCGTAGAACAGTCTCGGAAATCGAACCCGCATGCCACCCCCTTGTTTGCAACCCTGTCACCATATTCGCTCTGTCGCATTACGGAAAGAGCGGATTTGGCGCGGCGCTGAGTATCGTCGTCACGAGCCGGGCGACGATATTTATGCGAAGCGAACCAAAAAGGGCGACACCCTGCGGCACCGCCCTTCCTGCATTCGCATAAATCGAGACGGATTTATTTGAGTTCGACAGTACCGCCGGCCTCTTCGATCTTCTTCTTGATCTCTTCGGCTTCCGCCTTGTTGACGCCTTCCTTGACGGCCTTCGGTGCACCTTCGACGAGCGCTTTTGCTTCGCCGAGGCCAAGACCGGTGATGGAACGGACTTCCTTGATCACCTGGATTTTCTTGCCGCCGTCGCCGGTAAGGATGACGTCGAATTCGGTTTGTTCTTCAGCCTCCGGGGCGTCGCCACCACCGCCTGCTGCCGGAGCGGCTGCAACAGCGGCTGCGGCCGAAACGCCCCATTTTTCTTCAAGCTTGGTCGCAAGGTCTGCGGCTTCAAGCACGGTCAGCTCGGAAAGGCTGTCCACGAGTTTATCAAGATCTGCCATTTTGGTATGTCCTTCGTTTGGGGCGATGCCCCGTCTGTTTCAGTTCAACTCAAATTCGAAAAATCAGGCGGCTTCGGATGCGCCATAAGCGGCGACAACGCGGGCTAGCTTGGATGCCGGTGCATTGGCGAGCTGGGCGACCTTGGTTGCAGGTGCATTCATCAGACCCACAATCTTGGCGCGTATCTCGTCGAGCGACGGCAGGGCGGCCAGTGCCTTTACGCCAGCGACGTCGAGCGAGGTTTCGCCCATCGCGCCACCGATGATTTCGAGCCGGTCATTCGCTTTCGCAAAATCGGCAACCACTTTCGGGGCAGCGACCGGATCGTCGGACCAGGCCAGCGCCGTCGGACCGACCAGCATTTCGCTGAGCGGTTCATACATCGTGTCCTTGGCCGCAAGTTTGGCAAGCCTGTTTTTCGATATTTTGAAGCTGGCACCGGCTTCGCGCATCTTCGCCCTGAGATCGCTGGATTCAGCGACGGTCAGGCCGAGGTTGCGGGTCACGACGACCACGCCCGCCTCGGTGAAGGTGCGGTTCAGTTCGGTAACCGCCTCGGTCTTCTGAGTTCGATTCATATCTCACTCCTTGTTAAGCCGGCGGACCATCCGCCAGCCACGAAACGAACCTCTGGGCGGAAAGCCCATGGGTTCATGCGAAATGTCCGAGGGGTCTGTCGTCCGTGCGCCGGGCTTTCGCCTGAACCGGACCGGATATTCCCTCTCACGGAAGCATCCGAAAATAACATGTCCCCGCCTTGGCTGGAAATTAAGCCCCGGACTTTAGCCGGGGCACCAACTGTCTCGGACGGTATTCCCGCTCTTCGGAAAGAAGCGCGGGGAATTTCTTTAGGCGGCGATATCCGCCGGATCAACCTTTACGCCCGGCCCCATCGAAGAGCTAACGGCGATTTTCTTGATATATTTGCCTTTGGCACCCGAAGGCCTCGCTTTCATTATGGCATCGACAAAGGCGTCATAATTCTTTTTAAGGTCGGCTTCAGTAAAGCTCGCCTTGCCGAGAATCGCATGGACAATCCCGGATTTCTCGGCGCGAAACTCGACCTGACCGCCCTTGGCATCCTTGACGGCCTGGCCGACATCCATCGTAACCGTTCCCAGTTTGGGATTCGGCATCAGGCCTTTCGGGCCGAGTATTTTACCGAGACGACCGACGACACCCATCATGTCGGGTGTGGCAATCACGCGATCGTAATTGAGATCGCCGTCCTGCATCTTTTCCATCAGGTCCTCGGCACCGACAATATCCGCCCCGGCTTCCCTGGCCTCGTCGGCCTTGGCATCCTTGGCGAACACCGCGACGCGGACATCCTTGCCCGTACCCGAAGGCAGCGAGACGACGCCGCGGACCATCTGGTCGGCATGGCGAGGATCGACCGCGAGGTTCATCGCGATTTCGACGGACTCATCGAATTTTGCCGTCGCATTCTCCTTGATCAGCTTGAGAGCCTCGTTCGAAGCATACAGCTTTTCGCGATCGACGTTTTTTTCCTGCGCCTGACGCTTCTTTGAAATTTTCGCCATGATTTAGCCCTCCACCACTTCGAGGCCCATCGAACGCGCCGAACCTTCGATGATTTTTGTTGCTGCTTCGATATCGTTCGCGTTCAGATCGACCATCTTGGTTTCGGCGATCTCGGCAAGCTGCGAGCGCTTGATCTTGCCGATCAGTTCGGATCCGACCGTGCCGGAACCCTTTTTGATATTGGCGGCCTTCTTCAGCAGATAGCTCGCGGGCGGCGTCTTGGTGATAAAGGTAAAGCTGCGATCCGCATAGACCGTGATTTTGGTCGGGACCGGCGCGCCTTTTTCCATATCCTGCGTTTCGGCGTTGAACGCCTTGCAGAAATCCATGATGTTCACGCCACGCTGGCCCAGTGCGGGCCCGAGCGGCGGGGACGGGTTGGCAGTGCCGGCGGGCACCTGGAGGTTGATATAGCCGTCTATTTTCTTTGCCATTCTGTTCTATCTCACCTTTTCTCTTGGCTTAGCGGTGCAAATGGCAGTGGCCCTGCCTCCCGCAACATCCCGGACCATTCCGGGAAACTCTATTTGACCAGTTCGACCTGCTCGAATTCCAGTTCGACCGGGGTCGCGCGACCGAAGATCGATACCGAGACCTTGACGCGCGCGCGGTCGAAATCGAGTTCCTCGACAACGCCGTTGAAGCTCGCGAACGGGCCGTCGAGAACCTTGATCTGGTCGCCGATCTCGTAATCGACACTGATCTTCTGCTTCGGCGCGGAGGCGGCTTCCTCTTTCGTGTTGAGGATGCGCGCAGCCTCGGCTTCGCTGATCGGCTGCGGCTTATTATTCTGTCCCAGAAACCCGGTAACCTTCGGCGTGTTCTTGACGAGGTGATAGACGTCGTCGGTCATTTCCAGCTTGGCCAGCACATAGCCGGGGAAGAATTTGCGTTCGGTCTGCACCTTCTTGCCGCGCTTGACCTCGGTCACTTCCTCGGTCGGCACTTCGACTTCCTCGACCAAAGGCTCAAGGCTCATACGCTTCGCCTCGGACAGGATCGAATCCCGCACCTTGTTCTCGAAGCCCGAATAGGCGTGAATAATGTACCAGCGCGACATTGAAAAACCCTAGCTTACAAGGCCGATAAGGAAGCGGACGACGGCGTTGAAAAACGAATCCACGCCGAGGAAAAACATGGCAAGAATGAAGGTCATGATCATCACCATGATACCCGTCTGGATCGTTTCCTGACGGGTCGGCCAGACGACTTTCGACGTCTCGGCGCGCACTTGCCGGATAAATTCGCCCGGATTGACCTTTGCCACTTGCTTCTTCCCTATTCCAGCAACCGCTATCCTATTCCAGCAACCGCTATTCAAAACCAAAAAACAGGCACACGCCCCCATCGGCCCTATCGGGCCGACACCGGCGCGAGCGTAAAACTCTATCTCGGACCCATGATCCGCCCTTTCAAGGCTTGGGGCCAATCGGGGGCCGGATGGCAGGAGCAGAGGGACTCGAACCCACGACCCTCGGTTTTGGAGACCGATGCTCTACCAGCTGAGCTATACTCCTCCGAGTCCGAGGAACGGGCGTTTAGCGGGGAGACGAAGACGATGCAAGGGGAGCATCGTCCTGTCCGGTTTATCAGGCAGCCGCTTCTTTTCGGTCGGCGACAAGAATTTTCACCGCGCTCGCCTCCATCGGCCGTTCAAGGAAATAGCCTTGCACTTGGCTGCAACCGAGGCGTTTGGCCAATGTGAACTGCGCGTCATTCTCGACACCCTCGACAATGGTCGAGATGTCCAGGCTGTCGGCCATCGCCACCACCGCGCGAATAATAGCTATGCTGGTCCTGGACCCGCTCTGCGCGGTTCGGATAAAGTTCTGATCGATCTTTATCGAATTGAATCGCGCTTTTCCGATAAAACTCAGCGTGGAGTAGCCTGTACCGAAATCATCGAGAGCGGCGGTCACGCCCAGGCTTCGCAGTTTTGCAAATGTCCTGAGCGCCTGCTCGTTATCCTTGTTCAGGACAGATTCGGTGGTTTCGACTTCGAGGCGGCCTGGGTCGAGGCCGGACCGCGACAGCGCAGACAGGATATCGCCTGCCAGCCGGGGATTTCTGAGCTGTCCCTCCGAAAGATTGATGGCGAGACGATAGTGCTCGGGCCAGCTGGCCGCTTCAGCGCACGCCGTTCGGAAAACCCACTCGCCAATCGGATCGATCAGCCGTGTCTCCTCGGCAATCGGTATAAACCGGTCGGGAGAAATCGTGCCGAGTTCCCCGTTGGTCCAGCGCAGCAGCGCCTCGAACCCGGCGATCTCCCTTGAATCGACCGAGATGACGGGCTGATAGACAAGATGGAACTCGCCGTTTTTCAGCGCCTGACGAAGGGCACCTTCGATGGCCCGCCGCTCTTCGGCTTTCT
The DNA here is from genome assembly GCA_041746035.1 of Parasphingopyxis sp. Lineage (GTDB taxonomy): Bacteria > Pseudomonadota > Alphaproteobacteria > Sphingomonadales > Sphingomonadaceae > Parasphingopyxis. The sequence goes on along the minus strand of JBGTHW010000123.1, from coordinate 7,779 downwards.
GGAGTAGTGCCGGTTCATATGCGGCATGGATACCGCGCCCGCTTTCCTTGGCGCGATAGAGCGCGAGATCGGCATTGCGAAGCAGTGTCGGTGCGCTGCGCCCGTCCCCGGGATAGACAGCCGAACCCACGCTCGCGCCGATATACAGCGTTTGCTCATCGACAATATAGGGCTTCGACAGTGCCAGAATAATGTCGCGGGCCCGCCGGTTAAGATCGGTTTTCGAGCGGGGATGGGCGATCACCATGGCAAATTCATCGCCACCCAGCCGACCGCACTTGTCGGCGGGTCCCGCCAGTCCAGACAGTCGTCTGGCAACCTGCTCGAGAAGCCGATCCCCTACAGGGTGTCCCAGCGTATCATTGATCGCCTTGAAGCGGTCGAGATCGATCATCAGGAAGGCGCATGGTTGGTTGTCCCCGGCCGCCTTCGCGATCCGGTCATGCAGCAGTCTGTTGGTATGGGCGCGGTTCGGCAGGCGGGTAAGGCCGTCATAATGCGCCATGCGATGGGTCTGCCGTTCGGTGGCCTGACGATCGGTAACGTCGGCGATAACGCCGCGATAACCGGTAACGTGGCGATCGCGACCCAATTTCGGCGTTCCGGAGATTTTCCACCAGCGCTGTTCGCCGTTGGCTTTCACCGGAAGCGTATACTCGCTGAAAGTCTCGCCGCGCTGCAATTTTGTGACAAGTTGACGAATTTCCTCGCTGACCTCGCCCTTTTCCCAGTCCGCCCCGGCAAGAAGCTGGAAAAACGGCATGCCGTCGATTTCTTCGGCTTTCAGGCCTGCGCCTTTGACGAATCTTGGCGAGGGATCGACAATGCATTTGCGTCCGTCGATTTGCCAGAGCCAGTCGCTGTCCTGACCATTGTCCTGGCGCAGCAGCAGGTTCACCACGTCACGCTGCTCGTCGAGCGTCAGATCGTTGCAAAGCCTGGCGATCAGCGCGCGGCCATTTACAAGCAACGTATAAGAGAGGCAGATCGCATAGGAGAAGGCTATCCCTGCGAATATCGGTAAGCCGAGACCAGCCAGCATTATTGCGAGACTGCCGCCGATCATGCATACGGTTACAATACCGGCCAGCGGCACTGCAATCAGCATCAGGGTCGCCGCACCCATCATGACAAGGCTGACCGTGGTGACTAGCAAGATTTGTTCGGGGCTGCCGACGGATGCGAAGAAGAGCGGAGGAACGGCCCAGAAAAGTGCGTATATGGCCGAATGCCTCACGGCGCGCCGGACATCTGCACGCGTCGCGCCGTCCTGAAGACGAAGGTTGCGCCTCCGTGAAACCGCCGATGAAAGAGTGTTAAGGGCAAGAACACTCAGCCAGGCAATCATGAGACCGTGCGGGACGACACCCCAGAATTGCCACGCCACGAAAGCCGCTGACAGGAGTACGCCAACTATAGGTAACAGGGAACTGCCGCTGAATTCCCGCAACTGCGCACCCTGCACCAGCCTCCAGGAACTATCCTGGGGATCTCGCAAACCCAGTATTTCGAGCCAGCCTAACCGACTCGTTTCCAATCCCGCCATGGTTTCCCCTTCCTGGGAAAATCTAGCGGCGAAGGGCTTTCAAAAGAACGGAGCTAATCGGTAAAAATACCGTTTACCGAATAATGGTGGGATGTCGTCTCAGGCGGCGATATCATAGGGCTGAATTTCGCCGGACAGATAAAGATTCCGGGCTTTTGCGCGGCTTAGCTTGCCCGAACTGGTGCGCGGGAGTGTCCGGGGCGGTACCAGTTCGATCACGCAGTTCATCCCAGTAATCGAACGGACCTTGTCCTGAATCTGGCCGTGAAGTCTTGAGCGTTCGTTAAGATCGGAGGTGCGGCATTGCACCAGGACCGCGGGCGTTTCCTCTCCGCCCTGCGCGGTGATCGCGAACGCCGCGATGTCTCCCGACTTGAAACCCGGAATCTGCTCGACCGCCCATTCGATATCCTGGGGCCAGTGATTCTTGCCATTGACGATGATCATGTCCTTGGCTCGTCCGACGATATAAAGATACCCTTCGGAAAGATATCCCATATCGCCGGTATCCAGCCAGCCATCGACAAGGCAGGCATCGGTCGCTTCTTCGTCCCGGAAATAGCCGTTCATAATCGCCGGCCCCTGCACCCACACCCGGCCGATCGCGCGTTCGGGCAATTTGTCGCCGGTCTCTTCGCGGATATCGATGACCGTATCGCGCACCGGTTTGCCGCAATTCACGATTGAGCGAAACCGCACTGACATGTCGTCATTATCGGCATCGGAATCGCCGGAAAGCTCGGTCTCCCTGACGAGTTCGACGACGATACCTTCGCCGGCCGGCATCAGCGTAACCGCCAGTGTCGCCTCGGCCAGACCGTAACTCGGCACGAAACACTTCGGATCGAAACCGGCCTCCGCGAAGGCATCGGCGAAATGTTGCATAACGTCCGGGCGGATCATGTCGGCGCCATTACCGGCAAGCCGCCAGCGGGAGAGGTCGAAGCGCTCTTTAACCCTGGTCTGACTACCGATGCGTCGCGCGCAAATATCATAACCGAAGGTCGGCGAGTAGCTGCATGACGTCCCTTCATTACGGGTGATGAGGTCGAGCCAGGCGAGCGGTCGGCGCGCGAAATCGGCTGTTTTCAGATAATCCGTGGAAACCTGATTCGCGACCATCGAGAGCAGACAGCCGACGAGTCCCATATCATGATAAAAGGGGAGCCAGGAAATGCAGCGATCGTCCTGGCTGATCAGCATACCGTTCGCATGCGAACCCAGATTATGCAGCAGCGCCTTGTGACTGATGACGACACCGTGCGGGAAACGCGTCGATCCGCTTGAATATTGCAAATAGCAGACGTCGTCGGGTTTGGAATCGTACAGATCTGTTTCGGGCGCAGCGCGGTCGCCGAATGCGTCCCATCCCATGCCGGGCACGGCGCAGGCTTCTCCGGCGGGGCGGGCGAGCTCGGCTATCTCGTCAGGATATAGAAGCAACCTGGGATCGCTGTTTCGCAGTTGCACAGCAAGCTGGTCGACATAGCTTTCCTTGCCGCCGAACGATGTCGGCAGCGGCAGCGGCACCGGCACGGCTCCGGCATACACTGCCGCAAAGAACAGCGCGCAGAATTGCGGTTCGGTATCGGCAATCAGCGCCACCCGATCGCCGGGTTCGATGCCGAATTCGATGAGCCGGTAAGCCCCCTGCAGCGCGTCGTCGCGCAACTCGCGATAGGGGTAGGGCCGAATCAGATTGCCCCGGGCATCGTGGAAATTCAAACCCCGCTTTCCCGTCGCGGCGTAATCCAGCGCATCGCCGAGTGTGTCGAAATCGGAAAAAATGCGCGGCAGCTCGTCATGTATCGGAGTCGGTATGAGGGTTTCGGTCATAGGCTCCCAAAAATCGCGCAGATTCTCGCTGGGACATCGGCGAAACTGGCGGTTCTTCCTTCGTTCGTTGACAAGGAAAGCAAGCAAATCAGGTACTTTCCGGAAATCGTCGGTGGATTATCGTTTTACCCTAAAAGACGCGTTCAAAATCCGGCCCGACTATGGCACAAAAATGACAGATGAACCGCCGATCCCCGAAAAAGTCGCCTCAACCGCTCGATGCTGATTCCCTGCGGAATCTTGCGCTGTATTATGTCGGTCGTTATGCGACGACTCGCGCCAAACTGCGCGGTTATCTTCGCCGCAAGGTGCGCGAACGGGGCTGGGATGGAAGCGGCGAACCCGATTTCGTCGCGCTGGCCGAACGCCTGAGCGAACTCGGCTATATCGATGACCGCGGCTATGCCGAATCGCGGGCGCGATCTTTGGCTCGCCGGGGTTACGGCCCGCAGCGGGTGGCGCAGGCGTTCCATGCGGCTGGCATTGTCGAGGAAGATTCGGCCGCTGCCCGCGAATTCGCTGAATCCCGATCCTGGGAAGCGGCTCTTGTGTTCGCCCGAAAGCGTCGGATCGGGCCGTTTGCAGAGCATCCGGCCCCTGCCGAAAAACGTCGTAGACTTATCACTGCGATGATGCGGGCAGGTCACTCCTTTGAACTCGCGATAAAGATTGTCGATGCTGCCCCCGGCGAAATGTTCGAAGACAGACGTTCGTAAAAAAATCAGCGCTTGGCCCGGCGTCTCGCGGCAGCCGTGCAAGGAGCCGGGGCTGCTTCTAAATTGTTTCGTCATCGCATCGATTTGTGTTAAGCAATGCCCGGATAGGGGACCAGACATGAAATCGGAACGCATCGCGGTAGCTTATGATGCTGCGTCCGGCGACGGATCAGCCGATGCCGCAAGGTCATCGACTGGCGAGGATACTGCTGTGGATGGCGTTGCCGGGGTCGTTAAATGGTTCGATAATACGAGGGGGTACGGGTTTCTCGTCACCGATGACGAACGGGGCGACATTCTGATCCACTTTTCGGTGTTGCGCGATCATGGTTGCCGAACATTGCCGGAGGGTGCCCGGGTCGAATGCGCCGTGGCCCTGTGCGAGCGCGGTCGGCAGGCAACGGAAATTTTTTCGATCGATACCCAAGGATGCGACGCGGCGGTTTCGGGGCTCGGTAGCGATCCTGAGCGGGCGAATTGGGGCGATGTTCCGGAAGATACCGGAGAATTCGAGCCGGTTACGGTGAAATGGTTCAATCGCCTCAAGGGTTATGGCTTTGTCGTGCGCGATACGGAAGGCCCCGACGTCTTCGTCCATATGGAAACAGTGCGCCGGTCGGGTCTGGTGGAAATCGAAACCGGAGACTCGCTGCGCGCCCGGATTACCGATGGTGACAAAGGCCCGCTTGCGGTTCTGCTCGCTCCCTGCGAATAGTCCCCCCATGAGCAAGATGAGCCTTCCCCTGGCTGCCATCGCGGTCGCGGCCTTTCTGTCAGCGTGTCAATCCCAATCCCCGGCGGTGGCCGATCGCACGGCACTTGCCTCTTCCCCGCACGAAGCCGGGACAGTTCGGGCTGAAACGCTGCCGCTTACGATCCGGTCCGGACATGGCGAGCACCGTTTCGATGTCGAGGTCGCACGCACGGATGCCGAGCAGACTCGCGGCCTGATGTTCCGGGAGTCTCTGCCGGAGAATGGCGGGATGCTCTTTCCGTTCGACCGCCCGAGAATGGCCAGTTTCTGGATGCGTAACACGCTTATTCCCCTCGACATGATTTTTGTCCGCCCCGATGGCACGATTTCCAATATTGCCCGCCGGACGACCCCCTATACTCTCGATACCTACCGGTCGACGGAGCCGGTTATAGCAGTGCTGGAGATCGATGGCGGCAGGGCGCAGGAGCTGGGTATCGATGCCGATGACCGCGCAAGCTGGCCAGGCGGACCCGATAGCCAAGAATAGTTGGCGCTTTGGTCCGGAGACGCTAAATGCGGGAGCATTATGGGAATTTTGAAAAACATCTTTACCTGGTGGGAGGGCGCGACAATCGGCACCTCGCTCTATTCGTGGCGCAAGGGCCGCAAGGTCGCCGAAGACCCGTTCGGCAACCGCTATTTCGAGAGCAAGACCGAACCGCGCCGCCGCTGGGTCATCTATTCCGGCAATAACGACGCCTCGAATGTTCCTCCCGAATGGCATGGCTGGCTGCACCATACGATGGAAGAACTTCCGGATGAAAGCCTGCCGCCCGTGCGCCCGTGGGCATCCGATTATTCGCCCAATTTTACCGGCAGCGACGGGGCCTATCGCCCGGCGGGCGCACTGGAATCGAACAGGCCCCGCGCATCCGCGAGCGGCGATTACGAAGCCTGGAGTCCCAGCTGATGGCGTTAAGAACGCATATGATAGAAGCGCTTATCGGCCTGATCGTCGTGGTTGCGGCCATCTGGATGGTATTTGTCTTCGCCGGTCAAACAGGCAGCCGCACCGGCGACGATACTATCGAGGTCACCGCTTTATTCCCCAATGCCAGCGGTATCGATGTCGGTACGGATGTGCGCGTGGCGGGCTTGTCGATAGGACAGGTTACGGGCGTCGCGCTCGATCCGGAAGGGTATCAGGCGGAAGTGCGGCTCGCCATCGATGCCGCCGCCAATCTTCCCGGCGACAGCAGTGCGGCAATCACCAGCGAAGGCCTGCTGGGCGGCAGCTATATCGCGATGTTGCCTGGCGGCTCGTCCGAGGAGTTTCAGGCGGGGGACGTCATTCTCGACACGCAAGGTGCGGTGGACATGATGGGCCTCGTCGGATCGATGATTAACGATTCGGGGGGATCGGGCGGCGGTGGCGACGGATTCGATACGATGACCGAAGACTTCGACGAAGCGGAAACGCCGTGAAACATTTCCTGGTTTTTGCGTCGATGGCGGTACTCGCCGCATGCGGAAGCGGAGGCGAGGACGCTTCCGAAACGGATGCCCCGACGCAGGAACTGGCGCTGAACGATCCGGGGGCCGAAGAATCTGGCGGCACGGAAACCCTGGTTATCGAGGATATCGAAGCGGCTGGCCCGCTGAGTACGTCGCTTGAAGGCGTGACTCCGATGGCGGAAAGAGTCGCCGTGCTGGGGCTGCTCAACAAGCGCAACGGCCTGTCCCGTGAGCTGCGGCTGCGCCCGGGAGAATCGACGCGCGTCGGCAACGTCGTGATCCGCCTGCGGGCGTGCGAGCGGACCGCGCCATGGGAACCGCAGCGGCTGACCGGGGCCTTTGTCCAGCTATTCGTGCGGCAACCGGACGGCAGAAATGAAGAAGCGGGCTGGAATCGCGTTTTTTCGGGATGGCTTTACAAAGAACGACCGTCGCTCAATGTCGTCGAGCACAGTGTTTACGATATATGGTCCAGGGACTGCGAAATGACATATCCCGGCAGTGCGCCGTCCGAACCGGCTTCACCGGAGAACAGCCCTTCGAGCGCACCGAGATCGGCACCCCCCGTGGCACGGGCACCCGATCCGGAGGGGGAAACGGAGGGTGCATCTCCACCGAGCGACGAAAGCGCCGAATCAAGCATCGACGCATAAGCGTCTCTCGAAATCTCGACTGCACCGAGCGACCGGAGATGGTCGGTCATGAACTGGCAATCGAGTAACCGGAAGCCGCCGCAGCGCATTCGCGCAACGAGGTGGGCGAGCGCCAGTTTCGAGGCGTTGGGCACCCGGCTGAACATGCTTTCGCCGAAAAATGCGGCACCCAGCCTGACCCCATAGAGACCGCCGACGAGCATTTCTCCCTGCCAGCATTCGATGGAATGGGCGTGACCGCGCCGGTGAAGTTCGCCATAGGCGCGTTCGATATCGGGATTGATCCAGGTATCGGGCCGGTCGGCCCGGGGTGCCGCGCAAGCCGAAACGACCTTCGCAAAGGCCGCGTCGCGGGTCACCCGGAATTTGTCGGAGCGAATCAGCTTGCCGAGCGAACGCGATGCGTGAAAGCCATCCAGCGGCAGGATCGCACGGCTTTTCGGCTCGACCCAATAGACATCGGCGGCAGTGCGGCTATCCGCCATCGGAAACACGCCGATGGCATAGGCGCGGAGCAGCAGGTTCGGATCGAGAGCGGTCATCCGCCTTTCATAACCGATCCTGTACGGATCGTCATTTGCCCTGTTCCGTCAGACACCCTTTGCAATTTTCTTTTCGATTGCGCGCCACAGAGTGGCAAACGCCTGTGCGGCCGGGGAACGCGGCGCGAACTCGCCGACCGGTTGCAGCCGGGCCGCGACCTGCTCGACAACACTTGCATTGGGGATAACCGGCCATTTCGGGAATGTGTCGAGCGCGGCCCGATGCAGCGTACGCCGCCGGTCGACCATCATATGGACAGGTAAAATCAGTGTT
>JBGTHW010000122.1:0-19686 GCA_041746035.1 Parasphingopyxis sp. | reverse complement strand
CGACGATATGCTCGCCGATATCGATATCCTGTCGATCAACTGCCCCTATACGCGCGAGACCCACCATCTGATCGAAGCCGACAGGCTCGCGTTGCTCGGCAGCGAGGTTTACGTAATCAATGCGGCACGGGGCGAGATTATCGACGAGGCGGCGCTGACCGATGCGCTGGAGAGTGGCGCAATCGCCGGGGCGGGTCTCGATGTTTATGAGAACGAGCCACATATCGGCAAACGCCTGCTGGCGCTCGACAATGTCGTGCTGCTCCCGCATCTGGGATCGGCGACATTCGAAGGCCGCGAGGCGATGGGCGACAGGGTGATCGCCAATATCCGCATCTGGGCGGACGGCCACCGCCCGCCGGACCAGGTGCTGGAAGGCTGGGCGTAACAGGGCTTTGACAAATCCGTTCGGGCTGAGCTTGTCGAAGCCCTGTCCTTTCTTTTAGGTGCGGAGATTAAAGAACAACCCTTCGACAGGCTCAGGGTGAACGGGGAGTAAGTATGGTGCAGAACACGATCAAAGCGATCGCAGGTTTGTTTGCTGCGGGGTTACTCGCCACTTCAGCGGAAGCATCCGTGGTGCAACCGGTCATCATGAATTCGGGCGACGCCGCCTGGATTCTGACGGCGAGCGCGCTGGTGCTGCTGATGACGCTGCCGGGTCTTGCGCTTTTCTATGGCGGGCTGGTCCGCGAGAAGAATTTTCTTTCGGTCATGATCCAGTGCTTCGGCATATGCTGCGCGGCCTCGCTGATCTGGGTGGCGATCGGCTACAGCCTTGTTTTCAGCGAGGGATCGGCCTGGATCGGCGGGTTCGAGCTGTCGATGCTGTCGGGGCTGGGCGAGGTTTTCCCCGGCTCGACGATCCCGGAATCTTCCTTCGCGCTGTTCCAGATGACCTTCGCGATCATCACCCCTGCCCTGATGGTTGGCGCATGGGTGGAGCGCGCGCGGTTCGGCTGGGTGATGGGTTTCACGTCGCTATGGCTGCTGTTCGTTTATATTCCGGTCGCGCACTGGCTGTGGGGCGGCGGCTGGCTTGCAAGACTCGGCGCGCTGGATTTCGCGGGCGGGATCGTCGTGCATACGACGGCGGGCGTCTCGGCGCTGGTCGTCGCGCTGCTCCTGGGCCGTCGCAAGGGGTTCCCCTCCAAACTCATCCCCCCGCATGGCGCGGCGCTGACGATGGCAGGCGCAGCGATGCTGTGGGTTGGCTGGTTCGGTTTCAATGGTGGCTCCGGGCTGGTCGCCGATTTCGGCGCGGGCGCGGCTATCCTCAACACCCATCTGGCGGCCAGCACGGCGGCGCTCACGTGGGCGATCATCGAGAAAATCCGCTTCGGCAAGGTAACCGGTATCGGCATCGCGACCGGCGTTATCGCAGGGCTCGCGACGATCACCCCCGCCGCGAATGTCGTTGGCACCGGCGGCGCGATGCTGCTCGGCCTGCTGGCGGGCGCGATCTGTTTCGGCGCAGTCGGCCTTATCAAACGAACCTTAGCCATCGACGATTCGCTCGATGTCTTCGCCGTTCACGGTGTCGGCGGCATGATGGGCGCGCTGCTGCTCGCGGTGCTGATGAACCCGGCGCTCGGCGGCACCGGCTATATCGAGGGCACGGGCATGGCGAGCCAGCTCGTCAGCCAGGCGATCGCCATCGGTGCCGTTGCGCTCTGGTCCGCCTTTGCGACAGCGGCGCTGGCCTGGATCGTCGGTCTCGTCCTGCCGATGCGCGCGACCGAGGAACAGGAGCATGACGGGCTGGACCTCTCGCAGCATGGCGAGAAAGCCTGGGACCGGGATTAGGAATAGCCCCTAGGAAACGAGGGCGAGCGCCGGTGCCTGATCGGCGTCCAGCGCACTGCCGGTGACGCCGGGGAGCGTCCGGATCGTCTCTGCCAGTTCGTAATCCAGCGCGAAATCGCGGCCCAGCACCAGTCTGGCCTCGCCGCCGCATGGCAGGGCGGATCGCAGCAGCACCGTCCCGCGTCCGCCGCGCGCATCGGCGATCAAACCGGCCAGCGCAGTCACTGAAGCCGTATCGCCGAGCGCTATATCCAGCGTCATCCGGTCGCGACTAACCATGCTTTCGAAGGGCTGGAAACGACGGATGGTGACGCGGGGGGTCTCCTCGTCGGGCTGCCAGTCGAGCTCGACATTCAGCAAGCCGCAGCCGCCCGCCTTCGCCGCGTCTTCAAGCTCCAGACACGCGCCTTCGTCGAACGCCGTCGCGACGAACTGGCCCGAAGGATCGGACGTCACGGCGGTGACGAACGGCTTGCCGCGCCGCGACGTGCGCTTGTTCACCTTCTCGATCAGTCCGGCCATGACCGCGCTGACCCGCCCGCCCCCTGTGGGCGCTTTCAGCTCGCAGAGTTCGGCAAAAGTCTGCGCATCGAAGGCCCGGACGAGATGGCGGTGGCTGTCCACCGGATGCGCGGAGAAATAGAAACCGAAGGCGTCCTTTTCCTGCGCCATGCGATCGGCCAGCGCCCAGCTGGCGTTCGCATTCAGCCGGATATGGGCGATATCGGTCTCGCCGCCCGCAAACAGCCCGCCCTGCCCGCTTTCGCGCGAATCGGCGGCGCTGGACGCGACGGCGAGAATGGTTTCAGTGGCCTCATGCACGGCGGCGCGGTTCGCTTCCATACCATCGAACGCCCCCGCCGACGCCAGGCTTTCGATCTGGCGGCGATTGAGAAGGTGCGGGTCGACGCGGGCGGCGAAATCGTCGAGATCGGAAAATGCGCCGTTTTCCTGACGTTCCTGCGCGAGCGCCTCCATCGCCTTCGCGCCAACTCCTTTCAGCGCCGCCAGCGCGTATCGAACCGCATACTCCTCGCCCTGCTCCTCGACAATGAAATTGTCTTCGCTGGCATTCACGTCGGGGGGCAGGCAGGCGATACCTGTCCGCCGCATATCCTCGGTAAAGATCGCGAGCTTGTCGGTATTGCCGCGATCGTAACACATCGAGGCGGCGTAGAATTCGTGCGGATAATGCGTCTTCAGCCAGGCCGTCTGGTAGGCGATCAGCGCATAGGCGGCGGCGTGCGATTTGTTGAAGCCATAGCCCGCGAACTTGGCGATTAAATCGAACAGCTCGTTGGCCTTGGCAGCATGCGTATCGCGTTCGACACAACCTTTGACGAAAACCTCGCGTTGGGCATCCATCTCGGCCCGGATTTTCTTGCCCATCGCGCGGCGCAGCAGATCGGCATCGCCGAGCGAATAGCCCGCCAGCACCCGCGCCGCCTCCATCACCTGTTCCTGATAAACGAAGATGCCATAGGTTTCCTTCAGGATCGGTTCGAGCTGCGGATGCGGATATTCGATTTCCTCCATGCCATTCTTGCGCGCGCCGAACATCGGGATATTATCCATCGGGCCGGGGCGATAGAGCGAGACGAGCGCGATGATATCCTCGAAACACGTCGGCTTCACCGCCGCCAGCGTCCGCCGCATCCCTTCCGATTCCAGCTGGAACACGCCGACCGTATCGGCGCGCTGGAGCAACGCATAGACTTCCTCATCGTTCCAGCGCAGCCGGTCGAGATCGACCTCGATATTGCGCTGGGCCAGCAGTTCCCTGGCGCGTTGCAGCACCGAAAGCGTTTTCAGCCCAAGAAAATCGAACTTCACCAGCCCGGCTTTTTCGACGTTCTTCATATCGAATTGGGTCACCGGAATATCGGAGCGCGGATCGCGATAGAGCGGGACGAGCTTGTCGAGCCGCCTGTCGCCAATCACGACACCCGCGGCATGGGTCGAGCTATGGCGCGGCAGACCCTCCAGCTTCATTGCCAGATCGACGAGGCGTTTGACATCGCCGTCGGTCCTGTATTCGTTCTCGAACTCTGCAACGCCGTTGAGCGTGCGTTTCAGCGACCAGGGATCGGTCGGGTGGTTGGGCACCATCTTGGTCAGCCGGTCCACCTGGCCATAGGGCATCTGCAACACGCGCCCGACATCGCGCAGCACGGCGCGCGATTTCATCGTTCCGAAGGTGATGATCTGCGCAACCTGATCGCGCCCGTATTTGCCCTGCACATAGCGGATGACTTCGCCGCGCCGCGTTTCGCAGAAATCGATGTCGAAATCGGGCATCGACACGCGTTCGGGATTGAGAAAGCGTTCGAAGAGCAGACCAAGCTCCAGCGGATCGAGATCGGTAATCGTCAGCGACCACGCGACAACCGAACCCGCACCGGACCCGCGCCCCGGCCCGACCGGGATATTCTGTTCCTTCGCCCATTTGATGAAATCGGCAACGATCAGGAAATAGCCGGGAAAGCCCATGCCGATAATGATATCGAGCTCATATTCGAGACGCTCGAAATAGGGCTTGCGGACGGCATCGGTGACGCCATCGTCGCCATGAATAACCTGCAACCGCTTTTCGAGACCCGCACGCGAATCCTGCCGCAACAGCGCATCGGCATCGCCGGCAATTTTCGGCAGGATCGGATCGCGTTTCGGTGCTGCAAAAGCGCAGCGTTGGGCAATCACCAGCGTGTTAACGAACGCCTCGGGCAAATCGTCGAAACGGTCTGCCATCGCCTCATGCGGCACGACCCAGCCCCCTTCGGGACTATGCCGCCGATCGTTGCTTTCGACATAGCTGGAATCGGCGATACACAGCATCGCATCGTGCGCGGCATGGAAATCCGCGCGGTCGAAAAAGCCCGGGTTGGTGGCCACGAGCGGCCAGTCGCGCGCATAGGAGAGATCGAGCAGCGCGGCCTCGGCAGCCTCCTCGACCGGATCCCCGCGACGACTGAGTTCGACATAAAGACGGCCCTCGAACAGCGCACCAAGTCGGTCGGCATAATCTTTCGCCGCATCCACCTGCTCGCCCTCGAACAGCCGTGCCAGCGCGCCCTCGCTCCCGCCGGTCAGCACAATCAGGCCATCGGTGCGGCCTTCCAGTGCATCGAATGTGACATGCGGCGGGTCTTCCAGCGGGCGATCGAGATGCGCCTCGGACACCAGCGCGCAAAGATTTTCATAGCCCTGCGCATTCTGCGCAAGCATCGGTAACCAGTCGATAATCAACTCTTCCGCCTCGGGCCGGCCAGGTCTCGCCACAGCCAGCATCGCGCCGATAATCGGCTGGATGCCGTTCTTCTTCGCCGCATCGCAAAACGGCATCGCCCCATAGAGTCCGTTGCGGTCCAGCACCGCCGCCGCCGGAAACCCCAGCTCGCGCGCACGTTCTGCCACCGCCGCAGGCTGGATCGCGCCTTCCAGCATCGTGTAAGCCGAGAATATCCGCAAGGGTACGAAAGGCGCGTGCGACATGGCCCGACTATGGTGCGGGCAAGCGATTCGGCAAGGGGAACAGGCCGTGAATGTGGGCAGTTGAGCTAGACCTGTTTCGTCATTGCGAGCGCAGTGGGCCGCAGGCGACCGCAGGTCAACCAATCCAGAGCGGCAAGCGATGACGCCCTTGGCTCTGGATTGGTTCGCTGCGCTCGCAGTGACGTAAGGGTTAAAGCAGCTTTTCGATATCCCGTTTCAGATGTTCGGGCTTGGTCGTCGAGCCGTGCCGCGATACGACATTGCCCTCACGGTCCACGAGGAATTTCGTGAAATTCCATTTGATCGCGCTACCGAGCAGCCCGCCCTGCTGTTTCTTCAGATGCTGGAACAGCGGATCGGCATTCGAGCCGTTGACATCGATCTTGCCGAGCACGGGAAAGCTGACATCGTAGGTCAGCGTACAGAAATTCGCGATTTCCTCGGCATCGCCTGGTTCCTGATGCCCGAACTGGTTGCAGGGGAAAGCAAGGATTTCGAAGCCCCGATTCTTATATTCCTCATAAAGCGCCTGTAACCCTTCATATTGCGGCGTGAATCCGCATTTCGAGGCGGTATTGACGATCAGCAGCACCTCGCCTTTATAGTCGGACAGATCGAGTTGATTGCCATCGGCTTTGGCGACTTTGAAATCCGCAACATTGGTCATTCGAGTTTTCCTTCATGCAGGCGAAGCATGCGATCCGTTTTTCTGGCGAGCCGCTCATTGTGCGTGGCGATTAGCGCCGCGCTGCCCTCCTCGCGAACCAGCGTCAGCAATTCGGCGAGCACCACATCGGCGGTGGCTTCGTCGAGATTGCCGGTGGGTTCGTCGGCCAGCACCAGCGAAGGCTCGTTGGCCAGCGCGCGGCCAACGGCCACCCGCTGCTGCTCGCCACCCGATAATTGCGAGGGCCTGTGCGTCAGACGATGTTCGAGACCGAGCCGCGAGAGCAGCGATGCGGCGCGCTCCTCGGCTTCGGGATAATCCTTGCCGCGAATCAGCTGCGGGATCACAACATTCTCCTGCGCCGAAAAATCGGGCAGCAGATGATGAAACTGATAGACAAAACCCAGATGATCGCGCCGCGTCGTCGTGCGCGCCTCGTTTTCCATCTTGGCCGCCTCTTCGCCATCGATGGTAATCGAGCCGCCGAAGCCGCCTTCGAGCAAGCCGATCGCCTGCAACATTGTCGATTTGCCGGAACCGGACGGCCCGAGCAACGCCACGATCTCGCCATGCCCGATTTCCATGTCGATACCGCGCAACACGTCGATCTTGACCCCGCCCTGCTCGAAACTGCGCGAGAGACCCCGGACCTCGAGGACCAAGTTACTCATCGCCAACCCCATGTCCGTCATTGCGAGGAGCGAACCGACGCGGCAATCCAGAGCCACAAACACCGGTGCCTGCTGCTCTGGATTGGTTGACCTTTGGTTGCCTGCGGCCCGCTTCGCTCGCAATGACGGATGTATTATTCATAACGCAGCACCTGCACGGGATCGGTGCTTGCCGCCTTGAACGCCGGATAGAGCGTGAAGACAAAGGCCGAACCTAGCGCCAGAACGACAATGCCAAGCACTTCGAACGGATCGGTCCGTGCAGGTAACTCGGTGATAAACCGGATCGACGGATCCCAGAGATTCTGGCCGGTAACGGTCTGAATGAAATTCACGACATTCTGGCGAAAGTGAAGAAGGAGGAAACCGAGGCCCAGACCCGCCAGCGTCCCCAGTCCGCTTGTTGTCATGCCGATGGTCAGGAATATCTTCATCATGCTGCGCCGCGTGGCACCCATCGTGCGCAAAATCGCGATATCGCGCTTTTTTGCGCGCACCAGCATGATCAGGGACGACAGAATGTTGAAAACCGCAACCAGGATAATCAGCGAGAGTATCCAGAACATGACGACGCGCTCGATCTCCAGCGACTCAAACAGCTGACTGTTCATCTGCTGCCAGTCCGACAGGACGCCGCGATCGGCAACCTGTGCCGCGAGCGGTGCCAGAATCTCGCGCACATTATCGGGGTCGTTCGTGTCGATCTCGACCATCCCGACCGCGTCGTCGAGCAATAACAAAGTCTGGGCATCCTCCATCGGCATCAGCACGAAAGCCTTGTCGAAATCATAGACGCCGACCTCGAAAATCGCCGCGACATTGTAGGATACGATACGCGGCACTGTTCCGAAAGGCGTCGAGCGGCCCTGCGGCGAAATCAGGCTGATTTGTCCGCCGACCACCGATCCCAGCGCGGTCGCCAGTCTCGATCCGATCGCGACATTGTTGCTGCCGGGGGTCAGGTTGCGCATGTCTCCGGCAATGATATTGCTGTTAATCGTCTCGTTTGCGCGAATATCCTCGACACGCATTCCGCGCGCCAGAATACCTTCGACGCGACCATCGTAACTCGCCATCAGCGGCTGTTCGATCATCGGTGTGGCCGATACAACGCCGGGTGTCTCCCGCGCCTCCCGGACGATATCCTGCCAGTCCGGAAGCCGTCCCGAATATCCCTGGATGACCGCATGGCCATTCAAGCCCACGGTTTTTTCGAAAAGCTCGGCACGGAAACCGTTCATCACGCTCATCACGACAACCAGCGCCATCACGCCGAGCATGACGGCGACCAGACTGATCGAGGCCACAACAAAGATAAACCGTTCGCCCTTGCCGGGAAGAAGGTAGCGTTTCGCGATCATCCGTTCGTGGCGGCTAAGCAGCATATCGAAATCCAATCAGTCCGTCATTGCGAGGAGCGAAGCGACGAAGCAATCCAGAGCGGCAAGTGACGGCGATTGCGGCTCTGGATTGCTTCGCTGCGCTCGCAATGACGGCTTTCGTCATCACGCCAGTTTCCCCAACGCCGTCCCGGCGCTCAGTTCCTCATGCTCGCCCGTCGCACGATTTTTCAGTTCCACCACGCCTTTCTCGATACCGCGCGGGCCGACGATCAGCTGCCAGGGCAAGCCGATCACGTCCATCGTCGCGAATTTCGCGCCACCGCGTTCGTCGCGATCGTCATACAGCACCTCGACACCCGCCGCCTCCAGCTTCGCATAAAGATCGTCGGAGGTTGCAATGCATGCCTCGTCATCGGCGCGCATATTGATGAGACCGACCTTGTAGGGCGCGACCGGCTCGGGCCAGACGATGCCATTCTCGTCATGGCTCGCCTCGATAATCGCGCCGACAAGGCGGGAGACCCCGACACCGTAACTGCCCATCAACGGCGTCACCATGCCGCCATCGGCACCCGAAACCTTCAGGTTCATGGCCTTCGAATATTTGTCGCCGAAGAAGAAAATATGGCCGACCTCGACACCGCGCGACTGCCTCAGCGTATCGCCGAGTTCCGCTTCCCGTGCCTCGTCCCGCTTCTCGTCGGTCGCCGCATAATCCGCCGTCATGCTGTCGACGAAAGCCTGGAGCGCGGCCGTGTCCTCGATATCGACAGTATAATCCCCGGCGGATCGCGCCTCTTCCCAGCTTTGATGGAAAAACACCTCGCTCTCGCCGGACGGGGCGAGGATGATGAATTCATGGCTAAGATCGCCGCCGATCGGCCCGGTATCGGCCTGCATCGGAATGGCGCGCAGCCCCATTCGCGCGAAGGTGCGAAGATAGGCGACAAACTGCTTGTTATAGCTGATCCGCCCGCTCGCTTCGTCGAGATCGAAACTATAGGCGTCCTTCATCAGGAATTCGCGCCCGCGCATCACGCCGAAACGCGGACGCATTTCGTCGCGGAATTTCCACTGAATATGGTAGAGCATGCGCGGCAGGTCGCGGTAGCTTTTCGCGCCGTCGCGGAACAATGCGGTAATCATGTCCTCGTTGGTCGGGCCATAGAGCAGATCGCGCCCCTGCCGGTCCTCGATCCGCAGCATTTCGGGGCCGTAAGCGTCATAGCGCCCGCTCTCGCGCCAGTAATCCGCCGACTGGATCGTCGGCATCAGCATCTCGACCGCGCCAACCCGGTCCTGTTCCTCGCGCACGATCTGCTCAATCTTTTTCAGGACGCGATGGCCAAGCGGCAGCCAAGCATAAATGCCCGCCGATGTCTGGCGCACGAGGCCCGCGCGCAGCATCAGCTTGTGGCTGATGATTTCGGCGTCGGCGGGGGTTTCCCTGGTAACAGGCAGGAAATAGCGGGAGAGACGCATGGGCAGTTACGGTCCGGTCAGAAAGCCTTGAGGTGCGCCGTCTCTACGCAGCGCACAGCCTCCCGGCAAGCATTGTCGCTGTTGCGCACCTGCAACAATCTCCAACATAATGTGACCCAAATACCCATAACCCCATGACAAACCGCGCCGCCGTCGTCTATCGTCTCTCCATCGAAGCACGGTCGAGGCCGTGGTTCAGGGAGGCTCGCTCCGCAGCATGTCATCATTGGGGCATGACGAGCGCGATACCAGAGCCTTTATAAGGGGGCTGACGTTTGTTCGTCACGCAGGTGCCCGGGTCTTTATGATCCGGGCACTTTCCTTTTGGGCTTATGGTCTGCGTAGCGTTGCGCCCCAGGCATAGCCGCGATAGAGACGAGCGAACTCCAGCGACAGACCCGACTGCCGCGCCACCCCTTCCAACACCTGCTCCAGATCGCCGCGCGGCTCGACATGGAATTTCGCGAGCCAGGAAAAAAACGCCCGGCGGAACAGCCCCGGCAATTTTTCCTGTTGCCCGAAATCGACAATATGAATTGCGCCGTCCTCGGTGAGCATGTCCGGAACATACGCGAGCACCTGTTGCCAGGGCGGAATCATCGAAAGCGTATAAGACAGGAAAATCCGATCAAAACGTTCTTCGCCGAACAGCGCCCCCGGGTCGAACGCGCTGGCATCGCCACGCGCAAAGACGATGCGCTCGTTTAGACCGGCCCGCGCAACATTTTTTTCAGCCGTTACAAGCATCTCCGCCGAAATATCGACACCGAAAAAGCGCGCATCGGGATATCGGTGCGCAGCGAGAATGAGATTGCGGCCCGTGCCGCAGCCGATATCGATAACCGTTCCACCATCCGGCGAATCGAGCTGCCGGATCAGCCGGTCGCGACCAAGCAGATAATATTTGCGCGTCAGATCGTATATATAGCGCTGGCGGCGATAGATGGAATCCATCCGACCCGCCGCACCGGGCGCGGTTTCAGTCCGCGCGAACATACAGATGCACACCGCCGTAGATCGAGGAACGGTCGCGCATCGTATAATCCAACGACTCGCTTTCGCGATATTCCCACCGCGCGAGCAAGTCCTCCGATAGACGCCCCGGCAAAAGGCTCGGTTCGGCGGCGGTGCGGAACAGCACCCGCGATCCGGGTTTCGCGGTGCGAGTAATCTCTTGCCACAGCGCATCGAGCTGGTCGTCGGTCATCCAGTCCTGCGCATCGAGCAGGACGTACCGATCCATGCTGCTGTCCGGTTGCGCCGCCAGATACTCACCGAAATTGGCATGGCGAATATCGACACGGTCGAGACGCGCAATAACGTCCGCGTAATTCGCTTCCTGCAAATAGGGCGGGAGTGGCGCGCTGGCCCGTTTGCCGTAACCGCGCCCGAAAGCCTGCCAGGCGAAATAATTATCCGAATAGTCGAAGTCGCAGGCCAGTTTTTCAAGGCGACAGCGTAGCACGCTCGCCATGCCGTCCGAACCGTTGCCTGCGAGTGCCTTATATTGTGCAGGCGGAATGCCGAGCCCGAAAAGCGAAGCTGGCTGATCGGTAAGCCAGCGTACGAATTTTCGGTCAAAGAGCGGCGAAAGCCGTTCTTCGAAGAGCGCCCGCTGCTCAGCCCGGGTTTCCGCCTCCAGCATCTCGCGCGGATCGACACCATAGAGTTTCGCGACAATGTGCGCTGCTGTAATAAACCGCCCCAGCAATCCGCGCCGGTGGAAATGGGTTGCGAACCCGTCGATACGCTGCCGACCCAGAATATTGCGCCGTTCCCAATATCGCCGCGTTGTTTCGTCGAGATGAAGGCGCACATAATCGCGATAGGCACCGATATTTGCCTTGTCGTCAGCATCGGCGAAAAAACGCCGGAATTCCGAATAATTCGGCAGGTGTCCAGCGGCAGCAATCTTCAGACGGTTCAATGCGATATGCGCCGGATTGAGATCGACGGCGACAATACGGGCAGGGTTGGCGGCCAGATAGCTCAGCACATTGCAGCCACCCGATGCGATCACGATCAGGCGCGAATCGGCCTTGAGATCGAGAGCCTCCATATCGACGACAGGATCTTCCCATATTTGCGCGTAAACCAGCCCGCGAAAAGCGAAGGTAAACGCGCGTTCCAGCATTCCCTGCCGGGAAAGCTGGCGATGCCGGTGAACAGCGCGGTCGACAGCGCGACCCTGGTTCTCGGGGACAACATGGATGAAATCGACGGTCTGCTGAAGGGACATAGCGGTTCTCCGTTTTCCCACGTAGGCCAATGGCATGACGCCCGGGTTTCATCGGGATGACCGTACCGTGACGCTCCTGCGGTGACCCTACAGGCCCAGCACAAACCCGACCCGTGCGCTGGCCTCTCCCGACAGCAATGCCCGCCAGGTTTGTTCGACAGCGGATGCGCCGTCCTTGCGGACCACATCGATCCGGTTTTGCGCGTCGCCGATAAAGCGCGTCCATGCGCTCCCGACCGCCTGCATATAGCCATCGGGCCCGAGCTCTTTCGCCATCGCCATGCCGTGATCGGGCGCGAAGAACAGGATCGGCCCGGGTCCGGCGATATCGTCGGCGAGTCCCCGCGCATCCCAATGAGTTGCACCGACTAGACAGCTATATTTCAGATTATCGGCGAAACGATTGTGGATTTCGGAGAGGGCCGCCCCATTGCCCGCGAAATCGACGACGACAGATGGGACATCGGCATCGAGACTGCCGATCGCATCGTAGGGAATCGCCCTGTCATACAGACCCAGGCTCTCGACATAGTCGATATTGCCCGCACTGGTCAGTCCGATCCGCTCGATACCGGGGCTGTCGGCCTTCGCGCATTCGGCGAGCGCCATGCCGGTTTTCGAGGAGGCGCTTGTTATCAGAAGGGATTGTGCACCGAAGAAATTTTCCTTCCGCATGAAGGTTTCGATCAGAAAGGATGTCGTGAACAGCGGCTGGAACAGGGCCCGATAGTCCTCCAGGCCTTCATCATGCAACGGATCGGCGGAAAGCCGCGCATAGCTATTGTAAATCGAACTCATCGGCTGGCGATGCGCAGCCATATCCGTGAAAGTTTCGTCACTGACCTTGCCGGGTTCGACGATCAGGTGCGTCGAGATCGGCAAATAGCCATAAAGCCGTTCCCCTTCGGCAATTTCGGGATGGCGGGACCCGATGATCTTCGCGAAACCCCAAACAGGAACCCTGCCCCAGCCCTCTTTCGCCGGAAAGAAATTCCAGTAGGCCATCTGCTCGCCGAACACGGCATAGGTCACGTTATTCGCGGTCAGCGCGAATTTTTCGATGCCGAGCAAGACCTGCCCCTCCGCCAGCGCGGCAAGTTCCGTCCTGACCGTTTCGGTCATTGCCAGATCGTTTTTATCGACCAGAAAGTCGGTGCTTGTCGTCATGCGGCGAATCCTTTGCGTTCAGGCTTATTCGCCCATCGATGCGATATCCCAGAGGGCTTCGGAGTCGGCAATGCGTATCTTGCCATGATCGAGTTCGATCAGGCCCGAATCGGCCCAGGCGGAAAGCTGGCGGTTGATGTTCTCGCGGCTGATACCGACGAAATTGCCGAGCTCGGACTGGCTGATATCGATTTTCAGCTGCTGGTTTTCCGCCTCGGCATCGGTCAGCCGCTGGAGATAGCGGGCGAGCCGCGGCCCTGCGGAATAGGCGCGGTCGCTCTCGAGCGTATCGTTCATCTGGCGCAGACGCCGCGCCATCTCGCGCAGCATTCTGATCGCCACCGGCGGATTGCGCTCGATAAAATCGAGGCAGTCGCGGCGCGACAGATGCATGAGGCTGCCATCGTCGATCATCGTTACCGTCGCCGTCCGGTCCCCTTCGTCGAGCACCGCGATTTCTCCGAGCACAGTCCCCGGCCCGAGATAATCGAGGACGATCTGGCGGCCGTTCGAGGCAACCATATCGACGCGCGCCGTGCCGGTAACGAGAATAATCACCGAATCGCCGGGGTCGCCCTGATTCATCAGCACCTGTTTTTTCGGCGCGAATTCGATCCTCGCGCGCTCGAGCAGGTCGTCGAGTTCCGCCGGTTCGCATGCCGCAAGTAGCGACGCCTTCGGGATAATCCTGAGCAGATCGTCCGCTTTCATCTTTTCAATAGCCATGTGTGCCTCCAGGCTTTTCGCGACGACCGGCGGCAAAAGCGAGTCGTCAGACGAGCCGCGACTGTTTTACCGCCGCTTCGATGAAACTGGCAAATAATGGATGCGGATCGAACGGACGGGATTTCAATTCCGGGTGAAACTGGACGCCTACAAACCAGTCATGATCGGGCCGTTCGACGATTTCGGGAAGTCGGTCGTCGGGCGACATCCCGGAAAATACCAGGCCACCTTCCTGCAGCGCGTCCATATAATGCGTGTTTACCTCGTAGCGATGGCGATGGCGTTCGCTGATTTCGGTTCCGCCATAGATCGAGGCGATATGGCTGTTGCCGTCCAGCTTCGCGTCATAAGCGCCGAGCCGCATCGTGCCGCCGAGATCGCCGCCCGCCTCGCGCTGCTGGATGCCCTCTTCGGACATCCATTCGGTGATCAGCCCGATCACCGGCTCCCCGGTTGGCCCGAATTCGGTCGAAGAGGCGTCCGTGATTCCGGCGGCGCGCGCCTCCTCGATACAGGCCATCTGCATGCCGTAGCAGATGCCGAAAAACGGTACGTTTTTCTCCCTGGCAAAGCGGACGGAGGCGATTTTGCCCTCCGCTCCGCGCTCGCCAAAGGCTCCAGGGACGAGGATCGCGTGCAGCGGTTCGAGCTTCGCGGCAATATCGCTATCCTGCTCCTCGAAAAGCTCGGCATCGATCCAGCGGATATTGACCTTCACCCTGTTGGCGATCCCGCCATGGACCAGCGCTTCGTTGAGCGACTTGTAGGCATCCTGCAGCCCGACATATTTACCGATCACGCCGACCGTCACCTCGCCTTCCGGATTCCGGAGGCGATCATTGATATCTTCCCAGCGGGTCAGGTCGGGTTCGCGGGCATTATCGATACCGAACGCGCGCAGAACCTCGTCGTCCAGTCCTGCCGCGTGATAGGTCAGCGGCACCTCGTAAATGCTCGCCGCATCGAGAGCGGGGATCACCGCGCTTTTGGGGACGTTGCAGAACTGCGCGATCTTCGCGCGCTCCGCGTCGGGCAAGGGATGCTCGCAGCGGCAGACCAGCACATCGGGCTGGATGCCGAGCGAGGTCAGTTCGCGCACGCTGTGCTGTGTCGGCTTGGTCTTCAGCTCGCCGGCCGCCGCGATATAGGGCACCAGCGTCGTATGAATCGAAACCGACTGGCCGCGCCCCAGCTCGTTCCGCAGCTGCCGGATCGCCTCCATGAAGGGCAGGCTTTCGATATCGCCAACCGTGCCGCCGATCTCGCACAGCACGAAATCGAGATCGCCGAGATCGGCCTGGGCGAAATCCTTGATCGCATCGGTGACATGCGGGATGACCTGCACCGTCGCCCCGAGATAATCGCCGCGGCGCTCTCTGGTAATAATATCCTGATAGACCCTGCCCGCCGTCACATTGTCGGACTGATGGGCGGATACGCCGGTGAAGCGTTCATAATGGCCGAGATCGAGATCGGTCTCCGCGCCATCGTTGGTGACATATACTTCGCCATGCTGATACGGAGACATCGTCCCCGGATCGACATTCAGATAGGGATCGAACTTGCGGATGCGGACCTTGTACCCGCGCGCCTGGAGCAGCGCGGCAAGGCTTGCCGCCATCAGACCCTTGCCAAGCGAGGAGACCACGCCGCCGGTAATAAAAATGAACCGCGCCATGGGAGGTAAGGCTTAGGCGCGGCAGGGCCGGAGTGGCAAGACAGCGAATCCCCAAAGCGGGGATTTAATTGTCGACCGAAACGGTTATTGCCCTTCTTCGGCGGGTGCGTCGCCTGGGCTTTCCACCGGGTCGCTGGTGATAGTGCCGAGAATGTCGTTATCGACCGAATCGGTCGTAGGCGCTTCTTCCGCCGGGGCAACCGCCGCCGGTGTGCGCGAAAGGCTGGTGTCGATAGTCGTTGTCTGCGTCCTCTGGGTCGCGATACCGGCAAGCGCGATCGAAAGGCCGACAAAAGCCACAGCCGAAAACGCCGTCGCGCGCGTCAGAAAATCCGCCTGCCCGCGCGCCGTCATCAGCCCGGAAGACGATCCGCCCACCCCGAGCCCGCCACCTTCGGAGCGCTGCATCAGGATCAGCGTTACCAGCAGTGCGCCAATAACGGCCTGGACGACGAGGAGGAAGGTGAACATTTTTCGGTATCTCTGATGATTTGGATTGGGAAGCTAGATAGAACCATCGACGCGATGCTTCAAGCAGGCGTTGTTGCGACAAGTGCCTTGGCTCGAATTTCTGACTTTGGGTGATTTGTGGAGTGGCAGCTTTTCGAAAGCTGGTAGCCGAAGCGGACATTCAAACAGTTCGTCGAGCATGGAAGCTACGCGCCGTCGTTTCAGATGCTCAAACAAATTTCAGACAACCCCAAAGCCACTATTCGTTAATCTTACTTGCCGCCGCTGGTCGATCGACCGAGCTTAAACGGTCAGATATCCGACGTACCCGGCATAAAGCACAAGGAATACGCTGGCCTCCCAGTGTTTGAGGGTCCATCCAGTCCGCAGGAACAGTCCCAGCAGCGCTGTCGTGCCCAGCAGAACCCAAATGTCGAACGCCGCGATTTCCGGCGGGATCGAGATCGGATGCACAATCGCTGTAACCCCGAGAATGCCGAGAACGTTGTAGATGTTCGAACCAATAATATTGCCGAGCACAACATCCGGATGACGCCGCAACGCCGCAATAACACACGAGACGAGCTCGGGCAGCGATGTGCCGACCGCGACGACGGTCAGGCCAATCACGGTTTCGGTTACTCCGAAATCGCGCGCGATTTCGATAGCACCATCGACCAGCAGGCGTGCGCCGATAATCGTACCGATAATCCCGGCGGCAGCCAGGCCCAGAGCGGCGCTCAGGCTCATTCCGGGAGAAGTCACGTCAGCGGCGACGTGTTCGTGCATCGCCGCTTCTGCGTCAGGGTGGCGCCGTTCGCTGCGATATGCCCAGACAATATATCCGATAAGCAGTGCTAGCAGCGCGAAGCCGACCGGACGGCTAAGGACGCCGAGCAGCACTGATGCCAAGCAAGCCAAGGTCGCCGCTGCCAGCGCCAGCCCGTCGCGCCGGAATGCCGCCGGGTCAATCGCCAGTGGCAGGATCAGTGCCGACACGCCCAGAATAAGCAGAATATTGGCGATGTTGGAGCCGACGATATTGCCCACCGCAATACCGGGCGCGCCGTCGAAAGCGGCAAACAGGCTGGTAACGAGTTCAGGCGTCGAGGTGCCGAACCCGACAATGGTCAGACCTGCTAGCAAGGGCGAGACACCGAGCCGTGTTGAGATGCCTACCGCCCCGCGCACAAGGACATCGCCGCCTACGGCAAGCAGTACCAGGCCGAAAATTATAAGAAGAATGGTCATACTACTAGATCGACAATCATGTTTCCGGACAAGCGCAGTACCGCCAATATACCCGCAATAGCCGTCGCAATAGCGGCGCGGGCATTCAAAATCTGGGTTCGGTTGTAAGCGACAACAAGCCGGTTGAAATCAGCGTGGTCGAGCATCTCGTCGCGGCAGATTCGGGGCATCCGCTTCCGGCTTGCTCGCCACCAGAACATGCCAGAGAGAAACGCTGCAGCGACAATGGATAGGTCGAGCATCAGGAATAGTATGGTCATAGATGGACTTTAAGGTGCGCGGCGCGAAGGCGATTGAATTGGAGGAAGAGTGGCCGATCCTCTTGTGACGAGGACCGGCCACCGTAAAGATCAGTCGAAAAATTCGGACAATAGCGACTTCTTCTTCCGAGGACGCCGCTTGTCATAACGGTCATCATATCGGTTATCGCGACCGCGATTGTACCGGTCATCATCGCCCTGAAGCATGGACGCTGCCATTCCCATCAGCCCGCCGGGACCACTGCCCCGATCCCGGCTTGCCCCTCTCTCGGTTTCACGAACAGGCGGTGCCGCGGTTCGTTCGATAATCTTGTCCAGTTCCCCTCTGTCGAGCCAGACCCCGCGGCAGGACGGGCAAAAGTCGATCTCCACTCGCTGCGATCAGACATCGACAGGCCGGTGCGGCATACGGGGCATAACATGGTCGAGACGGTTTCTTGATTACGCATGATCTATCCTTCCTGCCGCTGGCCGAACAGGCTCAGCAGCATCTGAAACAGGTTGATGAAGTTGAGGTAGAGGGAGAGTGCCCCCATTACTTGCAGCTTGCCCAAGGTGGCTTGCCCGGCGACCGCGTTCGTCCCGCTAAAGGCGAAATACCCGGCTTTCAGGCGCTGCATGTCCCACGCAGTCAGACCGGTGAACACGATCACGCCAATAATTGATACGATCAGGGACAAAGTACCGGATGCCAGGAACAGGTTCACGATTGATGCGCCGATTACACCGATCAGGCCGATCATCAGGAAACTGCCCCAACCGGACAGGTCGCGCTTGGTCGTGTAGCCCCAGAGCGCCATTGCCAGAAAGACGACCGCAGCGCTGAGGAATGCCTGAACTATACTTGCGCTGGTGAAGACCAGCAGCGCGCTGGCCACGGACACGCCCATTAGCATCGCGAAGCCCCAGAACAGGCCTTGAAGAGCACTCATGGAGAGCCGTTCGAACCGGAACGAAGCGAACATGACAAGCGCCAGAGGAGCAAAGATCGCCACCCATTTGAGCGGCGTGCCGAAGATGGCAGCAGCAAGAGGAGCAACATTTGCCACAGCAAAGGCTACCAGTGCCGATAAAATGAGCCCGCCGCCCATATAGGCAAACACGCCGGTCAGATGCTGGCGCAATCCGGCGTCATATTGAACGCCTGTGGCAGAGGATCTACCGCGCGGTTTAATAATTCTTTCCATAAAAACCTCCTTCAATGTCTATCCGAAGGGGAGCGGTGGTTCTGATGTGAGAATTGCTACCACCAGACGATCAGCCCCCCTTCTGGGGAGCGATCCGACATCACGGGCAATGCGCTTTGAAACATTATCCGCCAGAGGGGCCCGGCTCGCCACATTGAAATAAGCTCATTCTAGACAAGTTTCAACAGAAAATCGTACAGCGAAGAATTCAGAAAGAACGCTTCAAGAAGCCTGTTAGCTGACTGCTCCGTCGGATCGAATGGCAGGCTTCGGGAAACGGATTAGTCGTCGGGAATGAACAATACTGGGGCGAAAGCAGACATTCTATAAGCGCCCCCTACCCCGCAGCCGCCGCCTCGATAATCGGCACAAATTTGTCCGCACTGAGGCTCGCCCCGCCGACAAGGCCGCCATCGACATTGTCTATCGCCAGCAGTTCCGCCGCGTTATCGCCATTCATCGAGCCGCCATAGAGAATGCGCACCCCATCCGCCTCGCCGCCGATGATCTCGCCGAGTTTCGCGCGGATGGCCTCGTGCATGGCGGCGACATCGGCGGGCGTCGCCACTTTGCCCGTTCCTATGGCCCAGACCGGCTCATAGGCCACCACTAGCCAGTCCGCCGTCGCATCCGGCGGGACCGAGCCTTCGATCTGCGCCGTTACCACCGCCTCCGCCTCGCCCGCATCGCGCTGCGCTTCGGTTTCGCCGACGCATACGATCGCGGCCAGCCCGTGGCGATGCGCCGCTTCCGCCTTGCCGCGCACATCTTTATCGGTTTCGCCCTGATGCGCGCGCCGCTCGCTATGACCGACGATCACGCATTTCGCGCCCGCCTCCACCAGCATCGGCGCGGCGATACAGCCGGTATGCGCACCGCGATCCTCGGCATGGCAATCCTGCGCACCAATCGTCAGGTCCGGCGCGCGCTGAATGGCAGGTGCGATCAGCGTAGCGGGAACACAAATCGCGACATCGACATCGCCATGCGCCTTCGCGGCACGCTCAACCCCCTCAAGCTCGCCCAGCGAATCGAGCGAGCCGTTCATTTTCCAGTTCCCCGCAACGAATTTGCGCCTTGCCATGAAATTTATCCCCTGAATGCTGAAAGTTTGATGATGTCAGGTTTATTGAACACCGCCATTGCGAGCGCAGCAAAGCAATCCAGAGCCGCACATGCCACCGCCTGCCGCTCTGGATTGCCGCGTCGCCTTCGGCTCCTCGCAATGACGATTCAATCATATTTCATCCTGCTCTATGATTTTTTT
>JBGTHW010000121.1:0-4209 GCA_041746035.1 Parasphingopyxis sp. | reverse complement strand
ATGAAAATCCATCCGCTGATCGACGAATCGAAACCCCTCGCCGATCTGTGCGCGCGGATGGCGAAGCAAGATTTCGTCGCCGTCGATACCGAATTCATGCGGGAAAGCACCTACTGGCCGGAGCTGTGCCTGATCCAGGTTGGCAATAGCGAGGAGGCGGCGGCTATCGATCCGATGGCCGACGGCATCGATCTGACACCGCTGCTCGATCTGCTGACCGATAATGAGGACATATTGAAGGTTTTCCACGCCGGCGGGCAGGATGTCGAGATCGTCTACAACCTCACCGGCCGCACACCGCATCCGATTTTTGACACACAGATCGCGGCGATGGCGCTGGGGATGGGCGAGCAGATCGGCTATCAGAGTCTGGTGCAGACGACACTGAACCGGGCGGTCGACAAGGGCGCGCGTTTTACCGACTGGAGCCGTCGCCCGCTCGACAAGCGTCAGCTCGATTATGCTATCGGCGATGTCACGCATCTCGCCGAACTGTTTCCGAAGCTGCTGGAGCGGCTGCGGGACACTGGGCGCGGGGTCTGGATAAACGACGAGATGGAGCGGCTCGCCGATCCGGCCAATTACGAGAATGTCCCCGAAGAAAGCTGGAAGCGGGTCAAGATACAGGGTCGCAGGCCCGATGTGCTGGGCCGATTGAAGGCGCTGGCTGCATGGCGCGAGCGCGAGGCGCAGGACAAGAATCTGCCCCGTGGACGATTGCTGCGCGACGAGACGCTCGCCGATCTCGCCGCGCATCCGCCGAACGGCCAGCAGGCGCTGGCGAAATCGCGGGGTGTACCGGCGAGCTGGACATCCAACGATATCGGTCGGCGGCTGGTCGATGTGTTGTGCCGTGCCGAGTCGCTGCCGGAGGATGAAATGCCCATGCGCAACCCGCGTAAACCGGGGGCGAGCAAGCAGGGCGCTCTGGTCGGCGATTTGCTGAAGCTGTTGCTGAAAATCCGCTCGCGTGAGATTGGCGTCGCCTCGCGCCTGATCGCCAGGACCGACGAACTTGAAATGCTTGCGTCCGGAGAGCGGCAAGGCCTGCGCATTCTCGATGGCTGGCGATATGAGGAGTTCGGCCATGATGCGCTCGATCTGGTTGAAGGGCGGCTGGCTTTTGCGGTAAAGAACGGCAAGCTGAAAATGACCCATGCGCGGGAGAATGGCGATAATTAGAGCGGTGGCGATGATGGCGCTGTTCGGCGCGACGGCGTGTGCCGGGACAATGAGCGAAGCGGATACGCCGCCTGTCGCGGGAGGAGGCCCGTGCGACGCTGTGCCCGCGCAGGCTCTGGTAGGGCAACCCGCGACCCAGACGCTCGGTGCGGAAGCAGTGCGTCTCTCGGGTGCGACCGAATTTCGCTGGATACCGCCGGACAGCGCCGTGACGATGGATTACCGGCCGACACGGCTGAATGTCGAATATGATCAAAGCAACATGGTCACGGCGATACGCTGCGGCTGAAATCCCTCTCGCTTCAGGGGAGAGGTTAGGAGAGGGGGAGTCTTTTTCCGTAAATTCATTACGCGGCGGGAAGAAACGCGGCGGGAAGGACAGCCCCCTTTTCCGACCTCGCTGCGCTCGGCCACCCTCTCCCCTGAAGGGGAGAAGGACTCACTGCAGCACCATCTCCGGTTCTTTCCCGAACGCATCGGCGAGCTGGCGATGGCGTTTGGCAACGGATTCCCCGTAAAGTTCAGCGTCCGTTTTATCGACGCACAGAAGGAGCTTTTCGCCTTTCGCTCCGACGCGGCTCAATTCCAGCGGTCCCGCGACACCGCCGCTCAATCGCTGCCCGAGCCGCATCGCCAGGCCCCAGCGCGCCGCCTGTTCCAGTTCGCGCGTGCTGCACAGGCTGACCAGCTCTTCGACGACACCGAGGCCACCGCCAAAATTGGTGAACAGCGCCTGCGCCATCTTGCCACGACCGTTCGATTCGATGCCGACCCAGTTGCCATGCAGCGCCATCTCCAGCCCGCGTTCGGCGCGAAATTCCGGGTGCGCGCGCCAGCCGGTATCGGCGAGCAGGCAGGCGGCAAGGCGGATGCGCTTGTCGGTGGCCGATTCTTCCTCGAACAGCGGCGCGATCCAGCGATTTAGCAGGTCGCCATGTTCCGGAAAGCGGCCCTGCCGTTCGCCCTCCTCGCGGGTCGCCGCGATCAGCGGGTCGAGCGTCCGGGTTTCGGCATCGAGACGTTCATAGAGTAACCCTTCGCGCAAACCGTAGGCGGAGACGACCAACTCGCCGAGACCGATCTGCTTGACCAACTGCGAGAGCATCGCCGCGCCGTCGGGCAGATTGGGAATACGCTGCGAGGCGAGCGAGGGCACATCGACGAGTTTCGTCTTGTCGATTCGCGCGAGCAGGCGGACGAGCTTGGCGGGCCGGTCGGGGTGCATGGTATAATGATGGACGATCGGCAGTGCGAACTTCGTTCGGTGCATATCGACACGGGCCAGCGCCCGCCACGATCCGCCGACCAGATAAAAGGGTTGTCCGGCGCATTCCTGCACCCAGGGGGCGGTTTTCAAGGCCTTGGCCACGGCCCGTTTGAGCGCGCCCTTTTTCTTTTTTTCGCGCAGTTCGGCGACGCGCAACACGCCGAGCGGGAAGGACACGCATTCCTTGACTTCACCCTTCGCGATCCGCGCGAGTTCAAGGCTGCCGCCCCCCAGATCGCCGACCAGCCCCTCCGCGTTGGGAATGGCGGAAAGCACACCAAGCGCCGCAAGCTCGGCCTCGTCCTCGCCGGAAAGCAGCCGCACCGGCAAGCCGATTTTCTCCAGCTTCGCAATAAAATCCGGGCCATTGATGGCATCGCGGACCGCCGCCGTCGCCACCGTCCGCAGATCGGTTACGTTCATCTCGTCGGCGAGCATCCGGAACCGGCGCAGCGTATCCAGGGCCCGCTCGACGGCTTCGTCGCTGAGCTCGCCATCCTCGCCCGTGTCGCGTCCGAGGCCGACAAGAACTTTTTCATTGAACAGAAAGCCGGGTATCCGTCCCTGCCCCTCGAACACCACGAGGCGGACGGAATTGGAACCGATATCGAGGACCGCAGTACGATCCTCCGTCTCCATTTCGCCGATCGCATCGGATCGAGGGAAAGCAATGACCGTCATAAAGCGATTTTAGGCGCGAATTGGGCGAAGCGAAACCGCCTTATCCACGCCGTTTCACATGCAGTTTGCGCGGCACCGAGCCTTGTTCGCGAAGCGCCGCGCCCCGGCCGGAAAGCGACGGATTGGTCATGAAATAGCGGTGCAGGTTAAACGCCCTGCCCTTTGTCTCGATCCGGCTATAGCGTCCGTCCGGTTTAAGCTCCCAGCTCTGCTCGTTGTCGATCAGGTTTGCGACCATCACCTGATCGAGGATCTGGGCGTGGACTGTCGGGTTCTGGATCGGCATCATATATTCAACGCGGCGGTCGAAATTGCGCGGCATCCAATCCGCCGAGCTGATCAGGACATGTGCCCTTTTGTTGGGCAGGTCCGCGCCATTGCCGAAGCAGAAGATACGGCTGTGTTCGAGAAAACGTCCGATGACGGAGCGCACCCGGATATTTTCCGACATGCCTTCGATGCCGGGCTTCAAACAGCAAATGCCGCGCACGATAAGGTCGATCTGCACCCCCGCCCCGCTTGCTTCATAGAGCTTCTCGATCATCGGCGAATCGACCAGCGAGTTCATTTTCGCCCAGACCGCGCCATCC
Source organism: Parasphingopyxis sp. (assembly GCA_041746035.1). Classification (GTDB taxonomy): domain Bacteria; phylum Pseudomonadota; class Alphaproteobacteria; order Sphingomonadales; family Sphingomonadaceae; genus Parasphingopyxis. The sequence continues at coordinate 489 of JBGTHW010000121.1, read as the reverse complement.
TTTCCGGCCCGGACATTGGCGATTTCCGCATCGACAAGTTTCATCAGTTCGTCCCGCATATCGCGCGGCGACATGGTAATCAGCTCGAGATTTTCGGGCTGCACATAGCCGGTAATATAGTTGAACAGCTGCGTTGCATCGCGTCCGGCGCGCGGATCGGCGGTGAAGAAGCTCATATCCGTGTAAATCTTCGCTGTGACCGGATGGTAGTTGCCCGTCCCAAAATGGCAGTAGGTCCGGTATCCGGCATCTTCCTTGCGCACGACCACGGTAACCTTGGCATGGGTTTTCCATTCGATGAAGCCATAGACAACCTGCACGCCTGCCCTCTCCAGAGCATTGGCCCAGAGCAGATTCTGTTCCTCGTCGAAGCGCGCCTTGAGTTCGACAACCGCCGTCACCGATTTGCCCGCTTCGGCGGCATCGATCAGCGCGCGGATAACGGCGGACTGCTTGCCGGCGCGATAGAGTGTCTGCTTGATCGCCACG
>JBGTHW010000120.1:0-24882 GCA_041746035.1 Parasphingopyxis sp. | reverse complement strand
CGATGAAACGACGCACCTGCTTTTCATGCAGTCCAGCGGAGGCCTCGTCGATGCGCAGCAGTTTCGGGGCAAGGACGCGATTCTGTCCGGCCCGGCGGGCGGGATCGTGGGCATGGTAAAGACGGCGGAAGAGGCAGGATTTGAGCGGATTATCGGCTTCGATATGGGCGGCACGTCGACCGATGTATCCCATTTCGCGGGAACTTATGAGCGGACCAATGAGAGCATTGTCGCCGATGTCCGCATTCGCGCACCGATGCTGCAAATTCATACGGTGGCGGCGGGCGGGGGGTCGATCTGCCATTTCGATGGCAGCCGTTTCAGGGTGGGGCCGGACAGCGCGGGTGCCGTGCCGGGGCCGGCCTGTTACCGGCGCGGCGGGCCGCTGACGGTTACCGATTGCAATGTTGCGCTCGGCAAGATTTCACCGGAGCATTTTCCGCATATGTTCGGGCCGGATGGCGATCGGCCGATCGATACAGAAATTGTGGCGCGGAAGCTGGCCGCTCTTGCGGACGAGATCGAAGCCGCAACGGGCAAACGCCAGACATCGCGCGAGATAGCGGAGGGTTTCATCCGCATCGCCATCGATAATATGGCCAATGCGATCAAGAAGATATCGATCGCGCGCGGTTACGACGTATCGCGCTACACCTTGCAGTGTTTTGGCGGGGCAGGGGGGCAGCATGCTTGCCTTGTCGCCGATGCGCTGGGGATAGGGCGCGTGCAGGTGCATCCTCTGGCGGGGGTGCTGTCGGCTTATGGCATGGGCCTGGCCGATAGGACGGCGCTGGAGCAGGAGACGTTTGGAAAGCCGCTGGGCGAGGATTTTAATGCGGTGATGGATGCCTTGGCGAAAAGGGCCGACCGGTCCCTGCGCGATCAGGGCGTGCCGAAACAGCGTATCGAGGTCGGGCGGCGAGTGGCACTGCGCTATGAAGGGAGCGACAGTGCCATTGAGATCGATCTGAATAGCGCGGATGCGATGCGCGCCGATTTCGAGGCAGAGCACAGGTCCCGCTTCGGTTATAACGCGCCAGAGACGGAGGTAGTCGTCGAAACTCTTATTGCGCAGGCGATCGGCAAGGCGGAAATTATCGGTGCACCCGAAAGAGCGACGGGCGCGGGAAGAGTCCCTTCGCACAAGAGCGAGGCGATCAATCGTGACACGCTCACCAAGTCAGATATTATTACCGGCCCTGCCCTTATCGTCGAACATACCGCGACGACCTTTGTCGAGCCCGGCTGGCAGGCGAAACCGGACGACCGTGCCAACCTCATCCTCACCCGCGCGACGCCGCGCGAAACCAAACACGCTATCGGCACCGAGGCGGATCCGGTGATGCTCGAAATTTTCAACAATCTCTTCATGGCGATTGCCGAGGAGATGGGCGTCGCCCTCCAGAACACGGCGAGTTCGGTCAATATCAAGGAACGCCTCGATTTCTCCTGCGCGCTGTTCGAGGCGAGCGGCGCGCTGATCGCCAATGCGCCGCATATCCCGGTGCATCTCGGTTCGATGGGCGACAGCATCCGCACGATTATCGAGGCGCGTGGTGCCAATAAAGCAGGAGAGCCGGCGGACGGGCGCGGGATAAGGCGCGGCGATGCCTATGTCCTTAATGCACCCTATCGCGGCGGGACGCACCTGCCCGACATTACCGTGATCGTTCCGGTGTTTCATGAGGGCGACGACGAGCCGTTCGCCTTCGTCGCGGCGCGCGGTCATCATGCCGATGTCGGCGGGATTGCGCCGGGTTCGATGCCGTCGAACAGTCGCTCGATTAACGAAGAGGGCGTGCTGATCGATAACGTCCTGATGGTCGATGAGGGCGAGTTTCTCGAAGCGGAAATGCGCAACCTTCTTGGTGCGGGCGAACATCCGGCGCGAAATCCCGACCGCAATATCTCCGATCTGAAGGCGCAGCTCGCCGCCTGCACACGCGGCGCGGAGGAGCTTGTCCGCATCACGGAGGAATATGGTGCGGATGTTGTCAGCGCTTACATGAACCATGTCCTCGATAACGCAGAAGAGGCCGTGCGGCGGCTGATCTCCAATCTCGATGACGGCAGCTTCACCTATCGCATGGACAATGGTGCGCAGGTCTCGGTGAAGATTTCAGTGAACCGCGAAACCCGCTCCGCCCGTATCGATTTTACCGGCACGAGCGCGCAGCAGGGTGACAATTTTAACGCACCTTATTCGATCACCCGCGCCGCGACGCTCTATGTCGTGCGCACGCTGATCGACGATACGATCCCGATGAATGACGGGTGTCTGCGGCCCATCGAACTGACCGTGCCGGAAGGCTCGATGCTCAATCCCGAATATCCGGCGGCAGTGGTCGCGGGCAATGTCGAGACCAGCCAGGTGGTGACCGACGCGCTGTTCGCCGCAACCGGGAGACTTGCGCCGAGCCAGGGAACGATGAACAACTTCACGTTCGGCAATGACGAGCATCAATATTACGAAACTATCGCGGGCGGTTCCGGTGCGGGCATCGATCATCACGGCGCCAGCGCTGTGCAGACCCATATGACAAACAGCCGCCTGACCGACCCGGAAGTCTTGGAAACGCGCCTGCCGGTGCTGCTCGAAGAGTTTGCGATCCGCCAAGGCTCGGGCGGGGAGGGGGTGTATCATGGTGGCGACGGCACGATCCGGCGCTTGCGCTTTCTGAAGCCGATGCAGGCGAATATGCTGGCTAACCGCCGCAGGATAGCGCCTTCGGGTCTGGCGGGAGGCAGCGACGCGCAGGCGGGTGCGAATTATGTCTTGCGCACCGATGGTCGCCGCGAGGACTTGCCAGCGACGGCCTCGGCGCGGATGGAACCGGGCGACGTGTTCGTGGTCGAAACACCCGGCGGCGGCGGATTTGGGGAGCGGGAATGATGCGGACAGGAAATTGTATCTTGCTAACAAAATTGTTTCTCGGGGTAGGTTCGTCATTGCGAGGAGCCGAAGGCGACGCGGCAACCCAGCGCGGCGGGCACTATCGCTTGCCGCTCTGGATTGCTTCGCTACGCTCGCAATGACGGAGTTGGGCAATGTCTGACTATCTCGTCCTCTCCGGCATCCTTGTCGTGGTCGCCGGCTTCGCTCTCAAGCTGAACCCTCTGCTTGTCGTCACCCTCGCAGCCTTTGTCACCGGCCTGCTCGCCGGGCTCGATCTTGTCGAAGTCACTTCCGCTTTCGGCAAGGCCTTCAATGATAACCGTTATATCAGCGTGGTATGGATTGTGCTCCCCGTCATCGGCCTGCTCGAACGTTATGGCCTCCAGCAACGCGCCCGCGCGCTGATCGAAGGAATCAAGGGCGCGACGATGGGGCGGCTGTTGCTGATCTACCTCCTGTTCCGCCAGATTACGGCGGCGCTGGGTCTCACATCGGTTGCGGGCCATCCGCAAACCGTCCGCCCGCTAGTCGCGCCGATGGCGGAAGCGGCGGCGGAGAAGAGCCATGGTAAACTGGGCGATGCGCAGCGCGAAAAGGTGCTTGGCATGTCGGCGGCGACCGACAATGTCGGGCTGTTTTTCGGTGAGGACATTTTCGTCGCCATCGCCTCGATCCTCCTCATCCAGGGCGTGTTCGACAGTTACGGTTACGAACTGACACCGCTCCAGCTTTCCGTCTGGGCGATCCCGACCGCGATCTGCGCCTTTATCATCCATGGCTCGCGCCTGCTGATGTTCGATCGCAGGCTGACCAGGGGTGCGCGCCGATGATTACGCTGCAATGGCTTTATGTGCTGGCGGGCGCGGCCTTCGCACTGTTTTCGATCCTGAGCGCGCTCGATAGCACCAATGGCAAGCGGTTCGGCAATGCCGCCTTCTGGGGACTGCTGGCCGTCAGTTTCTTTTTCGGCGGCGATCTCAGCGATTTCGCCAATGGCATCCTCGTGCTGTTGCTTGTCGGCATTGCAGGGTTCGGCTTGCTCGGACGCGGCGATCCGCCGACCACGACCGTCGCTGAGCGGTTCGGGCTGTCGGACAGGTTCGGCAACAAACTGTTCCTCCCCGCGCTTATCATTCCTGTCACCGCTTTTGCCGGGACCATACTCTATAATTACACCCCGCTTGGCGGGTCCGGCCTGTTCGAGGAACGCTGGGTGACACTGATCCTGCTTGGCATCGGAGTGATGCTCGCGCTGGCCGTCTGCATGATCTGGCTCAAGCCGCCGGTCCTCGCGCCCGTCGAAGAAGGGCGCCGCCTGATGGACTCCATCGGATGGGCCGCTGTGCTCCCCCAGATGCTCGCCGCGCTCGGCGCGGTGTTCGCGCTGGCCGGAGTCGGCGAGGTAATCGGTCAAATTGCGGGCACGATTATTCCCGAGGGCAATATCTTCGTCGCGGTGCTGATCTATGCGCTCGGCATGGTGCTGTTCACGATGATCATGGGCAATGCCTTCGCCGCCTTCCCGGTGATGGCGGCGGCGATCGGGATTCCGGTGCTGGTCGTCGGTTTCGGCGGCAATCCGGCGATCATCGGAGCCATAGGGATGCTGGCTGGTTTCTGCGGGACGCTGATGACGCCGATGGCGGCGAATTTCAATATCGTGCCTGCGGCGCTGCTCGATCTCAAGGACCAGAACGGCGTCATCAAGATGCAGATCGGCACGGCCATCCCGTTGCTGGCCTGCAACATCGCGCTGATCTATTTTCTTGCGTTCCGGTAGACTCTGTCATTGCGAGAGGCGCAGCGACGGGCCGCAGGCGGCCGAAGGTCAACCAATCCAGTTCGGGCGCTAAAATCTGGATTGCTTCGCTTCGCTCGCAATGACGATATAAGTGGACCATGGAATCGAAATTGACCCCCTCGCTCGCCGCGAAATTCGCCCGCATCGCGCTCGGCCATGTGACGCAGCACTATCCCCACAAGCTCGATCATGTGATGAACGGGCCGGAGGATGCGCGGGAACCGAGGGCGCTCCATCCGGTATTTTACGGCAGTTTCGACTGGCATAGCTGCGTCCATAGCTACTGGATGCTGCTGACGCTGCGGCGGCTGTTTCCGGGCGAGCCGTTTGCTGCGGACATCGACGAACTCGTCAGCCGGATGCTGACCGAAGAGAAAATTGCCGGGGAACTCGCCTATCTGGAACGCGCATATTCGGGCGGATTCGAGCGGCCCTATGGCTGGGCGTGGCTGCTGGCGTTGCACGGGGAAGCGGCGCGGCACGAGGATCGCGACTGGGGCGCGAACCTTGAGCCATTGGCGCGCGAATTCGCCGAGCGTTTCAAGGTTTTTTTACCCAAACAAAGCTATCCGATCCGCACCGGCACCCATTACAACACCGCCTTTGCGCTGGTCCTCGCGCATGGCTGGGCGGCGGTGCATGATACCGACCTGCTGGGTCTCATCGTCGACCGCGCGGGTTTCTATTACGGGATGGATCGCGATTGCCAGGCATGGGAGCCGGGCGGCGACGAGTTTCTGTCTTCGGCGATGATCGAGACGTTGTGCATGAAGACCGTGCTGGCGGAACCGGATTTTCGGGAATGGTTCGCCGCCTTCCTGCCGCGCCTCGATATCTCCGAACCCGTCAGCCTGTTCACGCCCGCCGTCCCGACGGATCGCAGCGACGGCAAGATCGCGCATCTCGACGGCTTCAATCTCAGCCGAGCCTGGTGCTGGAAAAGCATCGCCGATACACTCGACGAGATGCTCGCCGCGCAAGCCGAAGCCTCCGCCGACCGCCATCTCGCTGCGAGCCTCCCCCATGTCGAGGGCGACTATATGGGCGAACACTGGCTGGCGAGTTTCGCGGTGCTGGCGCTGCTTGCTCAGGATTGATGTCATTGCGAGCGCAGCGAAGCAATCCAGTGTCGCGCCGCTGGATTGGCTGACCATCGGTCGCCTTCGGCCCGCTGCGCTCGCAACGACGAATCGGTGGTAGCTGCTCCCGCTCATTCAATCTGACAGAAAAACTGTCACCGGATCGCCAGGCTTCCACGGGTCGCGCTTCGGCATGATCGATTTGAAGAGCTTCCATTGCAGATGCGCATCGAGCCAGGCCTGCAAATGCGGCAAATCCTGCGCCGCGAACCAGTCCTTGTCGGTGGCCGCGAACTGGCGGATGAACGGAAAAATCGCGACATCCGCGCGCGAGCGTTTCTCGCCGCAGAGAAAGGCGTGTTTTGCCAGCCGCGCCTCAAGCTCTTGCAAGGTTTCCCGCGCCGTCGTGCGATGATCGACGGGATCGCAGTCATAGCGGGTGTGATATTTGTAGCGATCGAGGTGGTATTTGAACGGGCCGTCATTCTGTTCGATGAGCGCGTCCGCATCGTCATCCTGATTATCGCGCCAGTTTTCCGGATCGTTCCGGGCGAGTGCCCAATCCATCACGGCAATGCTCTCGTCGATGACCTCGCCATCGGGTAATTCCAGCACAGGCACCGTCGCTTTTGGCGAGGCCTCGATCATCGCCTCCGGCTTGTCGGCGAGCAGCACCTCGCGCAGCTCGCATTGCGTTTCGCTAACCCGCAGCGCCATCCGGGCGCGCACCGCGTAGGGGCAGCGGCGGAAGCTGTAGAGAATCGGGAGGTCAGGCACGCTTGGCCATCACTCGCCCGATATGATTTTCGCCGCGCTTATTCGCGAGTTCCATCTGGCGTTGTCTTTCAGCATACCCTGCGCGCTGGGCTTCGCCACGGCTGTCGTGGCAGAGCGGGCAGCTAACGCCCTTTTCGTAAAGTGGAGACGCTTGCAGTTCGGCGTTCAACGGCATCCGACAGGCGCGGCACAGAACATAACTGCCGGTTTCGAGACCGTGTGTAACCGTCACCCGCTCGTCGAAAACGAAGCACTCGCCTTGCCAGCGGCTGTCTTCGGGAGCGACGGTTTCAAGATATTTCAAGATACCGCCTTCGAGGTGATACACCTCATCCACACCTTCGCGTTTAAGGAGCGCCGTCGCCTTCTCGCAGCGAATACCGCCGGTACAGAACATCGCGACTTTCTTCCGGCCATCGCCGCCTAAAAGCGTGCCGCGATTATCCCGGAACCATGCCGGAAAATCGCTGAAACTCGGTGTCGCCGGGTCGATCGCCCCGTCGAACGTCCCGGCGGTTACTTCGTAATCGTTACGCGTATCGATCAGGATCGTATCCGGATCGGCGATCAGCGCGTTCCAGTCTTCGGCTGAAACATACTCGCCTGCATTATGGGCGGGATCGATACCCGGTTCGCCCATCGTAACGATCTCGCGCTTGATGCGGATTTTGAGGCGATGGAACGGCATGGTTTCTGCTCGCAATTCCTTGACCGCGATATCCCCGCAGCCGGGCAGGGCGCGGATATGACCCAACAGGCTTTCTATAGCTTCATCGGAACCGGCGAGAGTGCCGTTGATACCTTCCGGCGCAAGGATAACCGTACCCCTGATCCCGGCATCGGAGCAGAGCGGCAGCAATTCTCCCCGCTCTGCTACGCAATCCTGCATCGCCGTAAAGCAGTAAAAGGCTGCAACTCGGACGGGATGATCGATATTGGTCATGTCCGGCATATAGGGCTGGATGCTCGAAAATTCACGGCTGTCGTCAGATGTCCGCGCTCTCCAGCAGCGATTCCAGCTTTTCGCTGGCTCTGGTCCAGAGTTCTTCCTGTGTGGCGATTTCGGTCTCGATATCCGCGCGTTTCTTCATCAGTTCGGTCATTGTCATGTGCGCCAGCTTGCCTTCCGCTTCGGCGGGGGCGAACATTGCGCGGTCTATCGCGGTGCGTTCGTTTTCAAGCCTGACGATCTGTTTCTCCGCCGACATGATCTTGTCGCGCAAACCCTGATGGCGCTTGCGGGTTTCGGCGGCGTCCTTGCGCGCCTGTTTGCTGCTTTTGCGCGCGCCGGATTTCGTTTCGGCGTCGCTATCGTCGCCCGTTTTTCTCAGCACCAGATCGGTATAATCGTCGATGGAGCCTTCGAACTCGGTCGCGCGACCTTCATCGATCAGCAGCAGCCGGTCGGCGGTCAGTTCCAGCATATGCCGGTCATGGCTGACGATCACGACCGCGCCGCTATAATCGTTCAGCGCCTGCACCAGCGCCTCGCGCGCATCGACATCCAAATGGTTCGTAGGTTCGTCGAGGATAAGCAAATGCGGCGCATCGCGGGTGATCAGCGCCAGCGCCAGCCGCGCGCGCTCGCCGCCGGAGAGCTTTGCCACCTGCATCATCGCCTTGTCGCCCGAAAAGCCGAACCGCCCGAGCTGCGCGCGCACCGCACCCGGTTTCGCTTCGGGCATCGCGCGGGTCATGTGATCGAGCGGTGTATCGCCGCCGTCCAGCTCCTCAACCTGATATTGTGTGAAATAGCCGACGCGCGTTTTGCCGTGGATCGCGATCTCCCCGCTCATCGGCTCAAGCTGTCCGGCGAGCAGCCGCGCCAGCGTCGTCTTGCCATTGCCGTTGCGGCCGAGAAAGGCGATCCGGTCTTCCGGATCGATGCGCAGCGACAGGTGCGAAAGCACGGGATTGCCCTCCTCATAGCCCACCGCCGCCTCGTCCAGAACGATCATCGGCGGTTTCGTCTCGCCGGGATTGGGGAAGCCGAAGGTGAGGGAAGGGTCTTCGACCGCCGCCGCCACCGGGGTCATGCGGTTGAGCGCTTTCAACCGGCTCTGCGCCTGTTTCGCGGCATGCGCCTTGGCGCGCCAGCGATCGACAAAGGCTTTCAGCTTCTGTTGCTCGGCCAGCTGTTTTTCGCGCGCGGCGGCGGAATGGGCGGCCTGTTCGGCGCGCTGCTTCTCGAACGCATCGTAACCGCCCGGATAGAGCTTCGTCTGGCCCTGCGTCAGATGCAGGATATGATCGGCGACATTATTGAGCAGGTCGCGCTCATGGCTGATGACCAGCATCGTCCCGCGATAGGCGGCGAGAAAGCTTTCCAGCCACAATGTCGCTTCGAGATCGAGATGATTGGAGGGTTCGTCGAGGAGCAGCAGATCGGGATCGGTGAACAGCAACGCCGCCAGCCCCACCCGCATCCGCCAGCCACCCGAAAAACTGTGCAGCGGCTGATTCTGCATGGCCTCGTCGAAGCCCAGCCCGTCGAGAATGCGCGCCGCCCTTGCCGGGGCCGCATGCGCGTCCATCGCGTTCAGCCGTTCATGGATATCGGCGATCCGCTGCATATCGGTCGCCGTCTCCGCTTCGGCCAGCAGGCTTTCGCGCTCGTTATGCGCGGCCAGCACGGTTTCGAGCGGCGTCGTATCGCCCTCCGGTGCCTCCTACGCCATATATCCGACAGTGGTGTCGCTTGGCATCTCGATCGCGCCATCGTCGACTTCCAGTTCGCCGATAATCGCCCGCATCAGCGTCGATTTACCCGCCCCGTTGCGCCCGATCAGGCCGATCTTGGCTCCCGGTGGCAGCGCGGCACTCGCGCCATCGAGAATTACCGTGCCGCCAAGCCGCACTTTAAGGTTGGTAAAGTTGATCATGCGACAGCCGTGAGCCACCGTGTTCCTGAAATAAAACGGGGAAGAGACGCGCGGTTAGGCCATAAGCCTCCAAGGAGCAACGCCGCGCGGCGCTAACCGAGATCGAAACGCCCGTTGGCGATGTGTTTGACGATATTCCGCGCGCTGAAAACCCGGCCATTCATCACGGCATAGACGCCCGCATCCAGAATCTGCGCTGCCACGATTGCGCCACCGATATTGAATTCGGAATCCGACTTTCCGAGCGAATAGGGGCGAATCGCGCCAGTCAGCACGACAGTCTTGTCGCCGGTTTTGCCGTCAAGAAAAGCGGCGGTCCGGTCCATCGTTCCGGTGCCGTGGGTAATGACAATGTGGCGCTCCGCGCATTTCCGGACGCTTGTCAGGATATTTTCGCGGTCGGCACCGGTGAAATTCAGGCTGTCTTTCTGCACAATCTGTTCGATACGCGGGAAATGGCACCGGCTGGTGCGCAGGATATCGTCCATCTGCGAAGCGCCGTCCACCGGGAAAGACAAGTCCTCGGCGACGGCATCGTGAATTTTGTCGATCGTGCCGCCGGTAGTGAGAATCGCTACATTCATATCGGCCATATCGGTCTGTCGTTCGAATGCCGCAAGGATGGAGGCCCGAGCCGGAATCGAACCGGCGTACACGGATTTGCAATCCGCTGCGTCACCACTCCGCCATCGGGCCCCGTGGTAAAGGAAGGCGGCGCAATGGGCAAAGCGAGGCTTTCTGTCAACAGTAACGGCCCTTTCGTCGAAACCCGTGCGGCACTGCTTGGCGGCGCGTCCGATTGCCGATAGTAAGGTGGCGTTGACGTTGCTGTATTGCCCATGTAAGACAGCATGATTGAATTCCAGGATCGAAAAGATAATGAATCACGATTTCGAGGCAATGCGCGAGGCGATGGTGGAGAGCCAGCTGCGGCCGAATGCGGTCGACGATTCACGTATCTTGAAGGCGATGGCCAGCGTTCCGCGTGAAAAATTCGTGCCCGAGAGCCGCCAGATGCTGGCTTATGCCGAAACGATGGTGCCGGTCGCCAACGGGCGGACGCTCAACCTGCCGATGGCGACCGGGCTGCTCCTCACAAGACTTTCGCTGCGCGCGGACGACCGTTTACTGATCGTCGGCGCGGCGACGGGCTATAGTGCGGCGGTTTGCAGCAGGATCGTCGCCAGCGTAGTTGCGCTGGAAAGCGACAGGGCTTTGCTGGGTCATGCCCGCGACGCACTCGCCGGCATCGACAATATCGGGCTTGTCGAGGGACCGTTGACCGAGGGCTGGAGCGCGCATCGACCCTATGATGCCATTCTGATCGACGGCGCGGTCGCGCATCTTCCCGAGACGATTGTAGGGCAGCTTGCCGATGGCGGGCGACTGGCTGCGGCCTTGATGGACGATGGCATCGCGCGGCTGGTTACAGGCCGAAAGCACGGCGAGGCATTCGGAACCGTCGCATTCGGCGATACCGATTCGACTTTATTGCCGGGTTTCCAAAAACGGAAGATATTTGTTTTCTAGTGACCCGAAGGAAATACCCCCTGATGAAGCGTCTTTCGACCGGCCTTGCCGCAGTAGCGCTGGTTGCGCCCGGACCGGTGCTGGCCGAATCGCTGCGCGAGGCGCTGGTCGAAGCCTACCGGACCAACCCGACGCTCACCGGCGCGCGCGCGAATCAGCGCGCGATCGACGAAAATGTGCCCATCGCGCTGTCGGGCAGCCGCCCCAATGCAGCGATTTCCGCCGGACTTACCGAGAATCTGCGGACCTCGGGCAACAGCTTTACCTCGCCCACCCGCATCGGTTCGGCCAGCCTGTCGCTCGAAATGCCGATCTATCAGGGCGGCGCGGTGCAAAACGGGATATTGGCTGCCGAGCGGCGGGTCGAGGCGGGGCGCGCCGATCTCAGGACCGCCGAGGCCAATCTGTTTACCCAGGTCGTCGCCGCCTATCTCGATGTCATCAGCAACCGCAATATCGTCGAGCTCAACGCCAATCAGGTGCGTGTGCTCGACACCAATTTCCAGGCGACGTCCGACCGTTTCGAGATCGGCGATCTGACCCGCACCGATGTCGCCCAGGCCGAAGCGCGGCTTGCGCTGGCGCGCGGCAATCTGGATACCGCAGAGGCCGAACTGACCGCCGCCGAGGAAAATTATCTGCGGCTGATCGGCGACTGGCCGGACGATCTGGAGCCACCGCCGCCCTTGCCCAATCTGCCCGATTCGCCCGATTCGGCGGAAGACATAGCGGTGATCGACAATCCGACCCTGATCTCGGCCCAGCGCAATGCCGAGGCCGCGCGCCGCGACATCGATGTCGTCGAAGCGTCGCGCCTTCCGCGCCTGTCGGCTGTCGCCAGCGGCAATTATAATAATTTCTTCGGGACGCTGGGGGGCGGCGTAACCGGGGGCACTTTCAGGCAACAGGATACGACGGCTTCGGTCGGCCTTCAGGCGACGATCCCGATTTATCAGGGCGGCGGCCCCTCGGCCCGCGTTCGTCAGGCCACCGCGCGCTACGGACAGGCGCAGGAACTGATCGTGCAGACCGAACGCCGCGTTATCGCCGATGTGCGCTCCGCTTTCTCAAGGTATCGCGCGGCGCTGGAGGTGATCGAATCCTCGCAGGTTGCGGTCGATGCCAACGCCTTGGCCCTGGAAGGCGTGCGCGCGGAAAATTCGGTGGGCTTGAGGCAAGTATTGGACGTTCTTAATGCCGAGCAGGAACTTCTGAACAGCCAGGTCAACCTCGTCACCGCGCGGCGCAATGCCTATGTAGCAGGCTTCAACCTGCTGGCCGCCATGGGTCGGGCGGAAGCCGAGGATCTCGGCCTCGATGGCGGGGCGCTTTACGACCCGATCGATAATTACGAACGGGTGCGCAATATCTGGTGGGACTGGGACGATGACCCCTTACCTGTGACTCAATCGACACGCACTGTCGATAATCGGGAACGCCCTGTCGTGACAAATGCGCCAGACTAGGGCATGGGCATCGGATGGGCGACGTTAACCATGAGCCGTCGATGGAAGAGATACTGGCTTCTATCAAGAAAATCATCGCGCAGGACGGCAGTTCCGCGCTTGCCGAACGTCGTATCCGGTCGCGGCCTGTTCAGAAGACGGCGGCCGAGCAGGCTGCCGCGAACGAAGAAATTCTCGAACTGACCGACCCGTTCGAGTCAGAAGCCGAAGAAACGATGGCGGTCGGGACCGGGACGGTGAGCGACGATTGCGTTGCGAAAGACGAAATGCCGATTGTTTCGGACGATGCGGCGGAGGCCAGCCGCACCGCGCTTGGCGCTCTTGCGGCGATTTCGTCGCGCGCGGCAACACAGGACGAAGCCGCCGGGTCGCAAGCGCTGGAAGACATGGTTCGCGAAATGCTGCGGCCGATGCTGAAGGACTGGCTCGACACCAACCTTCCCGGGATAGTCGATGCGATGGTGCAGCGGGAAATCGCCCGAATCGTCGGCACGGAGAGCTAATCCTTTTGCCGCGATAGAGCGAGGGCGTGCTGCTCGACAGCAGATGCTTCGCGTTACTCTAGAATCTTGCACCGGCCTTCGGGCAGTCGATCGGGGGATCGATGACGGAACGAATTCGTCCGTCGACGATTGATCTATGTGAAGACAGAGAGAATTTATGACGGACAGTGAAAACAGCCGGAACAGCCGCGGCGGCGAAACCATTTTGCTCGTGGAGGACCAGCAGGATGTTGGCGATGTCGCTGCCGACATGCTCGAAATTCTCGGTTATACAGTGTTGCGCGCGCCGGATGCGGCGCGGGCGTTGCATATTGTCGAGCATAATAAAAATATCGATCTCTTGCTGACCGATATCGTCATGCCCGGCTCGATGAACGGGGCCGATCTGGCGACGCGGGTGAAAAAAGAGACCGGCCTGAAAGCGGTTCTAGTCACCGGTTACGCCGACAAGGCGATCCCCAGCGATCAGTTCGACCGGTTCGATGTCATCCTAAAGCCCTATCGCATGGAAGAACTCGGCGAACGCATCCGCGCGGCGCTGGATGGGAGTTAGCCGCTAAAGCCTGTGGCGCAGCGTGACGCGCCTTGCTAACCGCTTTTCCCATGAGCGAACTCCCCAAACATTTCGATCCGGCGGCTATCGAGGCGCGCTGGTATGGCCATTGGGAGGAGCGGGGCCTGTTCCGCCCGGAACGGCCTGATGCCGAACCCTGGACCATCGTCAACCCGCCGCCCAATGTCACCGGCAAGCTGCATATCGGCCATGCGCTCGATAATACGTTGCAAGACATATTGGTGCGTCATCAGCGGATGCTGGGCAAGGACGCGCTGTGGGTAGTCGGCACCGATCATGCGGGAATCGCGACGCAGATGGTTGTCGAGCGGCAGCTGAATGAAAAGCAACAGAAGCGCACGGATTACAGCCGCGAGGATTTCGTCTCCAAAGTCTGGGAATGGAAAGAGGAAAGCGGCGGCGAGATTACCGGGCAATTGCGGCGGCTCGGCTGTTCGATGGACTGGAGCAACGAGCGGTTCACGATGGACCCGGGCTTTAGCGAGGCCGTCATCAAGGTGTTTGTCGATCTCTACAACGAAGGCCTGATCTATCGCGACAAGCGCCTCGTGAACTGGGATCCCGGCCTCAAGACCGCAATCTCCGATCTCGAGGTCGAAAATACCGAAACGAACGGCCATTTCTGGCATTTCCGCTATCCGCTGGAGGATGGCAGCGGGGCGATTTCGGTCGCCACAACGCGCCCCGAAACGATGCTCGCCGATATGGCCGTCGCCGTGCATCCGGACGACGAACGCTATACGGCTATGGTCGGCAAGAAGGTGAAGCTGCCGATTACCGGGCGGCTTGTGCCGATTATCACAGACGAGCACGCCGATCCGGAACTCGGCAGCGGCGCCGTGAAAATCACGCCCGGCCATGATTTCAACGATTTCGAAGTCGGCAAACGCGCGGGCTTCAAGCCCGCCGATATGCTCAACATGCTCGATGCCGATGCGAAACTCGTGCAGGTATCGGACGGGCTGATCCCGGACGAACTGCTCGGCATGGATCGCTTCGATGCGCGCAAGCGCGTCGTGGAAATGATCGACGCGGCGGGCTTGCTAGAGCAGACCGAGGACCGCGTGATCGTCACGCCTTATGGCGACCGCTCGAATGTCGTCATCGAGCCGTGGCTGACCGATCAATGGTATGTCGATGCCGAAACGCTGGCAAAGCCCGCGATGGAGGCGGTGCGCTCGGGGGCCATCGAGATCGTGCCCAAAAGCTGGGAGAAGACCTTCTTCAACTGGATGGAGAATATCCAGCCTTGGTGCGTGAGCCGCCAGCTTTGGTGGGGACACCGGATACCGGCTTGGTATGGGCCATCGCTCGAAACACTGGAGAGACATGTTTCGTACGAGCATCCATCAGAATTTTTGACTGAAACGACACTGCCCCCACACGTTTTCGTCGGATCTACTGAGCAGATCATTAAAGAACAAGCGGAGAACTACTACGGGGAAAGATGGAAAATCTGTCTAAGAGATAATGATGGTTCCACGGATGTGGGTGACGGCGCAAAACCTGTGATCGAGCTTGAGCGCGACCCCGACGTCCTCGACACGTGGTTCTCCTCCGGCCTCTGGCCATTTGCAACATTGGGATGGCCGGAAGACCAACCCTCTCCCCTTCAGGGGAGAGGAGCGAGCCGCGCAGCGGCGGAAGGAGAGGGGGGGTCTGTATCCTCGAACTCCGATTCCAGTAAAAGCGGACTCCCCCTCTCCCCAGCCCTCTCCCCTGAAGGGGAGAGGAAGTCCGATCTCGCCCGTCATTACCCCAACGACGTCCTGATCTCCGGCTTCGATATCCTGTTTTTCTGGGACGCCCGCATGATGATGCAGGGCATCCATTTCATGGATGAGGTGCCGTTCCGCAAACTCTATCTCCACGGTCTTGTCCGCGCGGCGGATGGCCAGAAGATGTCCAAATCCAAGGGCAATACGGTCGATCCGCTGGGGCTGATCGACCAGTATGGCGCCGATGCGCTGCGCTTTTTCATGGCCGCGATGGAAAGCCAGGGCCGCGATATCAAGATGGACGAGAAACGCGTCGAAGGCTATCGCAATTTCGCGACAAAGCTCTGGAACGCCGCGCGATTTTGCCAGTCCAACGGCATCGGTGCGAGCGAGACGGTCGCCGCGCCCGAGGCGACGCTGCCTGTCAATCGCTGGATCATTTCCGAGGTCGTCGAGACTCTGGCGAAACTCGACAAGGCGCTGGACGACCTCCGCTTCGATGGTGCGGCGGATGCGATTTATCACTTTGTCTGGGATAAATTCTGCGACTGGTATCTGGAGTTGATCAAGCCTGTTTTGCATGAGGGGGAGGGCGCAGACGCACCCAACTCCGTTCGGGCTGAGCCTGTCGAAGCCCCGTCCTCATCTTTTGCGAACGGGGAAGAAGACAGTACAGCCCTTCGACAAGCTCAGGGCGAACGGGAGGAAACGCGTAAAGTAGCAGGCTGGGCACTCGATCAGATACTGGTCATGCTCCACCCTTTCATGCCCTTCATCACTGAGGAGCTGTGGCACGCGATGGGTGACCGCAGCGATCATGATATCATCGTCGCAAAATGGCCGGAGCCGGGTGTCGGGGTCGATGCGGAGGCGAAAGCAGAGATCCAGTGGCTTATCCGGCTCATCGGCGAAACGCGTACGGCGCGTTCGGAACTCAATATCCCGCCGGGTGCGAAACTGACGGCGCATGTGTCTGATGCGTCGAATGCAACGCTCGCGCGTATTGAAAATCAGAAGCCCGCGCTCAATCGGGTCGGCCGGATCGAAAGTATCACGACTGAACCCGCTCCCGAAGGCAGCGCCGCGCAAATCGTTATCGATGAGGCGACCTATGCGTTCCCGTTCGAAGGGGTGATCGACCTCGGCGAGGAAAAAGCACGTTTGTCCAAATCCCTCGAAGCTGCCAAAAAAGAAATGGCCTCGCTCGACAAGCGCCTCACCAATCCGCAATTCGTCGAAAAGGCCAAGCCCGAGGCGGTGGCGAAGGCCAGGGCGGATCATGCGGAGAAGGCCGCCGAGGCCGAGCGGCTCAAGGCGGCGCTGGAGCGTTTGGGATAGCTTTCCTCTCCCCTTGAGGGAGAGGATACGGAGACTTACGAGCGCAGCGAATTAGTCGCAGTTGGTGAGGGGTTACAGAGCGAAGCGCAGCAAGCGTGATACGGAGCATAGGATAGAGGAAGAGTTTTTTCGGTCGCAGACGCGCCCGGCCCCTCATCCGGCCCTTCGGGCCACCTTCTCCCGCGAGGGGAGAAGGAATTGTAGCGCGAAGCCGTCACGACCGCTAAACCCCGCTGCATGAACACCGCCCGCTATCCCGCCACCCGCCTCCGCCGCACCCGCGCCACCTCGTGGTCGCGCGCGATGGTGCAGGAAAATCGCCTCGACCCGTCTGATCTCATCTGGCCGCTGTTCGTCACCGATGGCGATGAAGCGCAACCCGTCGCCACCATGCCCGGCGTCTCCCGCTGGCCGGTGGAGCAGATCGTAGCGCGCGCCAGGGAGGCGATCGACGCGGGCATCCCCTGCATCGCACTATTCCCCAACACCCCGCCCGATCTGCGCACCGACAAGGGCGACGAGGCGCTCAATCCCGACAATCTGATGTGCCGTGCGATCGGCGAGATCAAGGACGCCTGCGGCTTCGATATCGGCATTCTCACCGATGTCGCGCTCGATCCCTATACCAGCCACGGCCAGGACGGCCTCCTGAATAGCGATGGCGAGATCGTCAATGACGACACCGTCACTATTCTCGTCGAACAGGCGCTCAACCAGGCGCGGGCGGGCGCGGACATCATCGCGCCGTCGGACATGATGGATGGCCGCGTCGGCCTGATCCGCGAGGCGCTGGAGGACGATGGCTACCGCAACGTCCAGATCATGGCCTATGCCGCCAAATATGCCAGCGCCTTTTACGGCCCGTTCCGCGATGCGGTCGGCTCGGGCGGGCTGCTAAAAGGCGACAAGAAGACCTACCAGATGGACCCGGCCAATGCCGAGGAGGCGCTGCGCGAAGTCGCCATGGATATCGCCGAAGGTGCGGACAGCGTGATGGTGAAGCCCGGGCTGGCTTATCTCGATATCGTCCGCCGTGTGAAGGACCGTTTCGATGTCCCGGTCTTCGCCTATCAGGTGTCCGGCGAATATACGATGATTGAGGCGGCCGCAGCTGCCGGGGCAGGGGACCGTGATGCGCTGGTGCTGGAGACGCTGCTTGCCTTCAAACGCGCCGGGGCAAGCGGGGTGCTGAGTTACCATGCATTGCACGCGGCGCGGCTGCTGAACGGATAAGTTCAATCGTCATGCTGAACTTGTTTCAGCATCCACTGTTTGGATGAGCACCTGACTGTCCGATGAAACCGTCACGTTGTTTTTTAGTGGCAGAGGAGTCGCGAGACTAAGAATGGATCCTGAAACGAGTTCAGGATGACGGTGGTTTTGTTGGCGGCTAGCGCCCTTCAAATACTCGCATCGATCTGCCATCACGCCTGCATGAAATTCATCATCGAAACACCCCGCCTTATTCTCCGCAATTGGCGCGACGCCGATCGCGCGCCGATGTTCGCGCATCTCAATTCGCGGCCAAACGTCATGCGCTGGCTGCTCGGTGTGCAAACACGCGAGAAAACCGACGAGATGATCGACAAGCTTATCCGCTGGCAGGCGGAGGATGGGCACACATTCTGGGCGATGGAGCGCAAGAGTGATGGCGAACTTCTCGGCTTTTGCGGACTCAAGCGCGTTGAATCCGGCAAGGCCGAGCCCCATCCCGGAACGCTGGAAATTGGCTGGAGATTGCGGGAAGATGCCTGGGGCAGGGGATATGCACGGGAAGCAGCGACCGCCTCTATGAGTTACGCCTTCGACACTTTCGATGAGGATTTTGTCTCCGCCTTTACAGTCGATGGCAACACCGGCTCCTGGAGCCTGATGGAGCGGCTTGGTATGAAACGCCGCAAGGATCTCGATTATTGGGACGACGAATGGGGGCCTGACCTTGGCCACGGTATCGTCTATCGCATCACCCGCGAAGAATGGGCGACTAAACGCAAGGAATTCGAAAAATGAAAGATGTCAGCCTGATAGAATTCAACGGCAAGCGCCCGCAGATCCATGACACCGCCTTTGTCGCCCCCGGTTGCCGCCTGATCGGCGATGTCAGAATCGCGGAAGGGGCCAGCATCTGGTATAATTGTGTGCTGCGGGCGGATGTGAATTATATCGAGATCGGCGCGCGGACCAATATCCAGGATGGCACGGTCGTCCATTGCGACGCCGATTATGACGAGGTGCGCCCGGGCTGGCCGACGATTATCGGCGAGGACGTCCTGATCGGCCATATGGCGATGGTGCATGGCGTCAAGCTGCACGATCGCAGCTTCGTCGGGCTGGGCGCAATCGTCATGGATGGTTGCGAGATCGAGTCGGGCGGCATGATCGCGGCGGGAGGGATGTTAACTCCGGGCAAGGTCATAGCGGCGGGCGAAATGTGGGGCGGGAGGCCCGCGAAAAAGATGCGCGATCTGACGCCCGAACAGCAGGCGATGAACAATCTGGGCGTCGCGCACTATATCGAAAACGCCAAAGCTCACAGGGCGGCGGTCAACGGCTCCTGAGTGCGGAAAGCAGCGCCTGATACTGTTCGGCCTGTTCGGCATCGAGCGCCGTAACCCGCATTCGGGCGTCCAGCAGGCGGTCGGTTTCGGCAGGCTCGCCGGCAACTGCCTGACCGGCGAATATGGCATCCAGTTCGCCGAGCGCCGATGTCGTCGGGCTGCGCGCGCTGTCGAGCGCCGACAATGCGGTCTGGGCCTCGATCCAGCTTTCGCTCCCGGCACCGCCCGCTGCGGATACCGCGCTGCGCGTGCGGGGAAGGGTGGCGGCAAAGGCGCTCTGCCCCTGTTCGGCACGCGATACGAGGTCCGAAATGCGGGACGCCAATGCGCCATCGCTCGCGGCAGGCACCGGAGCGATGGCGCGCATCGGCGCGTCGGCAATAGCTTCTATCGGTCGCGCGGCGAGCGATGGCGCTTCGCCTTCCGGAATGCCGCACGCCGCCAGCGCGCAGGGCAACAGCACTATCGCGAAACGCATCTCCATCGCGCCGGTCTAGGCGGTGCGGCCAAAGCTGGCAACGGGGTTGCACCCGTCCGCGAACCCCACTACATCGCCTCTTCCCTGCGCGCCCGTAGCTCAGCTGGATAGAGTACCTGACTACGAATCAGGGGGTCGGAGGTTCGAATCCTTCCGGGCGCGCCATTGGGGAATAGATGCGGATTCGCCTTATACCGCCGTGTCCACGCCTATCCCGGCGATCCGTGTGCGCGAGCGGACCATCGTGTCGAAGGCCGTCGACACGCGCTCGAGATACGGGCGGGTGTAGGGAAAGGCGCTCGCATGATCGAAATTGTGGCGCATCGCCGCATTGGCTTCGAATACGAATAGCTGGCCGCCGGGCGTAACCGTGAAATCCGCTCCCGCGAAATCGAGCTTCAGCTCATCGCCGACGCGCTCCAGCGCCTGCCACGCCGCGCTGCCAACCACCGACGCCGGATCGGCCAGATAGTCCTGTTCCTGCTTTTGCAACGCCGGGCTTTGTGCCATGGTTCGATAGCGGTCGCCGGAATGGATCTGCCATTCGTCGCTCGCCAGCCAGGCGACCGGATAGATTTTGCCATCGATGAAGAAGGCGCGCGCCTTTCGATAGATACCGTCTTCGCCGCGGCAATCGGCAAATTCGATCGCATAGATGTCGGTGCCAGGTTTCATGCGGCGTAACGCTGTCTCGAGGTCGGACTTGTCCCGGCACAGGTGCATCTCGTGCCCGGTTTGCCGTCCCGCGGCCCGGACAATTAACGGCCAGCAAAAGCCCTGAGCGAGGATGTGCTCGGCCAGACGGTTCGAATTGCTGTCGACCCGCATCCGCAAGGTTTTCGGGAAGCGAACGCCATCGAGAGCGTTCAACCGCTGGTAATTTCTGTCCCGGCCGGTCGCTAGCACCCGCGCGGGATGGTTTATCACAGGTGTGTCCGGCCATTCACTGACATGGCGCGTCAGCACTTCCAGCGACGCCCGACAGCGGTCGGGGCAGGCGATGGCGTTGACAAGCAGGTCGGGTGGCGGTGCTTGCTCCAGGTCTCTGCTTCGCCCTTCGCCAAGATAGATCGCCGACACATCCATACGCTGCGTGTCGAGCAGGTTCGCGATCGAATAATGTCCGCCCTTGAACAGCGTCCTGAAGCCGCCGTGCCCATCGCGGGCGATGCGATAGTCCGCACCGTCGATGCAGCAGGTGCGGTATATGCGGGGCTTGCCGGGACGGACGCGGCTGGCCGGCGCGGGTTTCAGGCCGATCGCCCGCTTGACGAGCAGGCGCGCCTGTTTGCGATCGCCCCTGCGAAAAGCCAGCGCCGAAAGCGCAAGCAGCACGCGATGGTCGTCCGGATCGAGCTCCAGGCTCTGGCGATAAAGCGTCTCGGCATGCTCGAAGCTCCCCGCATGCAGCAATTTGCGTGCGGTCCGTAGCAGCGGCACATCTCTCCCGATTGCCGTGTGCGCCGTCATTCAATGCAGGTCGCGTGTGCGCGGAAACGGAGCATCAAGCGGTCGGAGTCCGGATCGAAACCGGTCCGCCCGTGCAGCACTTTATGATTGTTGAGCAACAGCAGATCGCCTTCCTGCAGCGCGAAAGCGGAATTCTTTTCCAGCTTTGCCAGACGCCGGTCTATCATGTCCAGAAGATGGCGCTGGTCGCACATCTCCGTCTCCCGCAACCGCAACGCGGTATCGATTTGCGCACGGTAATAACGCATCGATTCCTGCCCCGGACGGCCCCAGAGGATGTTTCGATCTTTGCTGCCGAACGCGAAAACCGGCGCGCGCAAGGCGGCCTTCGTTTCGCCATCGAGCGCGGCCAGGACGTCCTCCGCCGGGACGACAATCGATCGGCCGCCGCCTTCGGAATCGGGGCGCACCATCAGGAAGGCGGCCAGCGAATGGGGTCGGCCCGAATAGGCCGAATCGGTGTGAAGGGGGAGCGGCAGATGCGTCCGGCTGTACCGGGTCACGCCGTCCTGCTGCCGGGCCCTGTCCCGATCGATCCGGACCCGGGTGAAGGACAAGCGCTGTGTGCCCGATATCGTTCGCAGCAAGCTTTCGGTCGTCTCGCGGGCTTTGTCCGGGGGCAGCCCGCGCAGTACGAGATAATATGGGTAGGTGCTGAGCGCGCCAACCGCCGCCGTGACTGTCTTCGCATCGAGATTCCCCGGCCAGTATAAAGCAGGCGGAGAAGCGATGACCGGTCGCGCTCTTCCGGCAAACTCATGCGATCCTTGCGAAAGACGGACGTCCATAAGGCGTGATTAACCGGGCTTGGTTAACGAACCGTCAAGATCACCGAAGCAAGCGGCCAATTTCGATCTCAGGCGGCGAGCGACGGCGCGCGCCGGAGTCGGGCTATCAGATCGTCGGGCGCCATCGGCCTTCCGATCAAATAGCCCTGGCCATAATCGCACCCGAACTTGGCGAGCTGGGCGAGGCAGGCTTCGTCCTCGATCCCCTCTGCGACCACCGTAAGCCCGAGCTCGTGCGCGAGATCGATCGTCGAGCGGACGAGAATCATGTCGCTCGGATTGTCGGGGATCGTCTGCACGAAGCTCTTGTCGATCTTGATCTCCTGGACTGGCAAGCGCTTCAGATAGCTGAGCGTCGATTGACCGGTGCCATAATCGTCGACGGAGAGGCGCACCCCAAGGGCTCGCAGCGCAGTCATCCCCTCGATGGCCAGGCCGGGGTTCTCGAATGCCGCTGTTTCGGTGATCTCGATCGTGAGCAGCTCCGGATCGAGCTGCAAGGTGCGGATGCGGCGCGCCAGTGCGTCGAGGAAGGTTTGGCTGTCCAGCAAGGTTGCCGAAACATTCACGGCGACGCCGATTCGCAGCCCCGAAGATGACCATGCGTGCATAGCCTCGAGCGCCCGGTCGATAACGAACAGTGTCAGATCGCCGATCCGGCCGCGTTTTTCCACGAGCGGGATAAAGTGGTCGGGCGGTACCAGCCCTCGGGTGGGATGCTGCCAGCGCACCAGTGCTTCGGCGCTGACGATCTCGCGGCTTTCGATGTCCAGTTTTGGCTGATACGCGACGAAAAGTGCGCCGGTTTCCATCGCTTCATCGAGTTCCGCGAGCAGCGAGAGATGCCATTTCTCCTCCGCCTGCTCGCCGGGAAGGTGCCGTTCCCAGACATGTCCGGCCTTGGCTGCTCGCTGGGCCGCAAGGGCCGCACCGCTGACAAGTTCGGCTGCCTCCCGCCCCGAACCTTCGGCGACGCCGAAATTGAGGCCGATATCGATGGTTTGACCGGGCAGACAAACAGGCATGCGAAACATGGTCCGCAGTCCGTCGAGATGGTCGGCGATTTCGTCCTCTGCCATTGAGTCGGCGCGCCAGGCAAGCACCGCTTCATCGATACGGTATATCGGGGTTTCGCCGTCGAACGCCCGCATCCGGCGATCAATCTCAACGAAGAACTCGCGGATATCCGTTGTGTCCAGCTGGGCAGCGATGTTCGCGAAGCCTTCGATCCGCGTGGCGATCACCCGGACGCTGCCGGTGCCCC
Organism: Parasphingopyxis sp.; assembly: GCA_041746035.1. Taxonomy (GTDB): domain Bacteria; phylum Pseudomonadota; class Alphaproteobacteria; order Sphingomonadales; family Sphingomonadaceae; genus Parasphingopyxis. Next base: position 1,760 of record JBGTHW010000120.1, on the reverse strand, counting down.
TTGCCTCTTTCTGGAGCGCAAGTCTGTTTGGCAGCCCGCTGGCGCTGTCGATCAATGCGGCGCGGCGGTATTTGCGCAGCGCCAGAATTGTCAATCCGGCGACGCCCGCGCTTGCCAGCATCGCCAGCGCCGGCACGATCTGGAAGGTCGTCTGCAAACGGCTCTCGGCAATCAAGGGCAGCAACAGCACCAGTATCGCCGCACCGCCTCCTGCCGTCGCACGCCACCCGGTCTTTCCCGGAAACAGCATGACGACAATGCCCGCCAAAGCGACCAGCAAGGCCGGCCAGGGTCCATATTCGGTCGGCACACCGCTGGCGAGCGTTTCTGCCGCCAGAGTCTGCATCACAACACCGGGGATGACGCCATGACGGGGAACGACGTAGCGGTCGCCCATCTCGATCGCGGTCGCGCCGATAACGATCTTTCTACCGCGGAGCGTTTCGAGCGGGACGCGACCGGCGAGAATATCGGCATAGCTCAGTCGCGGAATCGAATCCGGTTCGATTGCAAAGTCGATCGGAAAGTCGGTCGCCGCGGTGCCGTGGGTGCCGGAAAGCATGGCCGCCAGCGAGGGACGGGGAACCCCGCCCGTATAAACGCCGAGCAGCGAGCGGCGGACCACGCCGTTTTCGTCGGGCTGAACATTTACCGAGGCAAGAAATGCCGACCGTCGCAATTCCTCGATTGGTTCGCTGTCGATATAATGTTCGGAATTGGAGCTCGCATACTGCCGGAAGGCGGGCAGAATCACGAGACTTTCCGAGTCGGCAAGCGACCGGGCGAATGCTGCGTCAGCGGCAGCGTTCGACTGACTCGATAAATCGACGTCGAAGGCAATCATCTCGACCTTTGCGGCTCCGAGACGATCGACGAGTTCGCCATGTATTTCTCGCGGCCAAGGCCAGCGATCGATCTCGGCAAGGCTTCTGGCGTCGATTTCGACAATGACGATTTCGCCGCTCGCATCGTGGCCGCGCAATGCATCGCGACTGCTCCGCATCCCGTGCTCGAACATCTCGTCGAAACCGACAGCGAGGCTGAGCATACCGCCGGCAAGCGTGGCGGCGAGCACCACGGCACGATAGCTCATGGCGATCTTCCAAAAACCCTTCAGACTGGTCATTCGAACTGCCGGACCTGCCCTATTCGATTCGATCGGGACCGCGAGGAACGTCGCGGAACCCGCGATCCCGTGGTTCGTCGCCCGGCATCAGGTCGAGTCCTCGCCCGTCCCGGCCGTCGAAGCGATCCAGACCACCGCTTTCATCGCCCATAGCGTCCGTCTCACCGGAAAGGCTGGCCGGTGCCCGGTCGTCGTCATCGCCATCGTCATCGCCGTCACCGTCGTCATCGCCGTCGCCGTCATCATCGCCGTCGCCGTCATCGCCGGGATCATCGTCTTCGGGCGGACCGTCGTCTTCGGGCGGGCCGTCGTCTTCGGGCGGACCATCGTCTTCGGGCGGGCCGTCATCCTCGGGCGGACCGTCGTCCTCGGGCGGGCCATCGTCTTCGGGCGGGCCGTCGTCATCGTCGCCGTCGTCATCGCCGTCACCGTCGTCATCGCCGTCGTCATCGCCGGGATCATCGTCTTCGGGCGGACCATCGTCTTCGGGCGGACCGTCGTCTTCGGGCGGACCATCGTCTTCGGGCGGACCATCGTCTTCGGGCGGGCCATCGTCCTCGGGCGGGCCGTCGTCTTCGGGCGGACCATCGTCTTCGGGCGGACCGTCGTCTTCGGGCGGACCGTCGTCTTCGGG
>JBGTHW010000119.1:0-7428 GCA_041746035.1 Parasphingopyxis sp. | reverse complement strand
GAAAATGTCGAGGACGACACCGAGCGCGAGCGGATGATCGAGACTATCGCGGACATGAATGCAACGCTGGAAGATATCCTGTCGCTGGCCCGGCTGGGGCGGCCGAGCGAGGCGGCGGGGCGGCTCGATCTGACCGCGCTGGTCGATAGCGCGATCGAGGATTTCCGCGATGTCGGCGCGGATGTGACGCTGGAGGACGGCGCGCGGCTGGTGGTGCGCGGGCGGAACAATCTGCTGAAACGCGCGGTCCGCAACCTGATCGACAATGCCGTGCGCTATGGCGGCGGCGCGGCGGTGCGGGTGCGCCGGGAGGGCGATCGGGCGCTGATCGAGATAGAGGACGAAGGACCGGGTATTCCGGAGAACGCGCTGGCGCACGTTTTCGAGTCGTTCGCGCGCCTCGACACTTCGCGTAACCGCGACAGAGGCGGGACGGGCCTCGGCTTAGCTTTGGCGCGGGCTATCATCCGCGATCACGGTGGGGAGCTGAGTTTGGCGAACCGCGAGGGTGGGGGATTGCGGGCGACGATCGGGATAGCGCTGGCGGAGGGGTGAAGAGGGTGGGTGCTTTGTCGAGCGTTGATCGTCGGCGGTGGGAAGCGGCATAACGGATCCCGAACAGATGTTCCAAAGCGCGGACATAGAACTAGTGGTCAAAACCAAACGGAGGAGTCCGCCGCAAACGCCGAAAATCGCGGCGTCGTCATCGATCTGGCGGGTCTCATCCGTCAGATTCTGACCACTAGGTCTCTTCGGCCAGAAAAACCATTTTCCTGCTGGCCTCGGCCATGGCCTCACCAGCATCCTGAAACCGGACGGATTTATCGACAATCTTGTTGGGTGTGTGGGCGCTGCATTGCAGACAACTCATCGCAGCTTCCAGGTCGCCCCGGGCATGGACGCGACCGACTTCGTAGGTAATACCCTGCATATACATCGACCGCAGCGGTATCGATGCCGAGGATCCGGTGCCAGCCGATACGCCAGTACAGATGCCGCAGGGAGCAGTGGAGCGCAGCGCGAAGATCAGGGCATCCGGAATGCCGGCGGCCTCGATAACGACCGGGAATTTCCGGTCCACGATCATGTCGGGTCCGTAGACCGTCTCGTGAACTTCTGCGCCGAGTTCTCGGGCAGCACCAAGCCGTGCGGCGTCGAAATCGTGGTAAACGACCCGCTTTGCGCCCAGCGCCACCGCCGACTGGACAGCATACAGGCCTACGCTCTGCGCAAGTCCGCCAACAACCATTACGTCCGCACCGGGATGGCGCTTCAGGGGTTGGGCGACAGTGCGGTAGCCATCGGTCGCATTATCCGACAGAGCTGCTGCAGACGGCCAGGATAGGCCGTTGGGCAATGGGACCAGCATCGCGTCGGCAAAAGGCACCCTCACCAGATCGCTCAGTCCGCCGCCCCACTCCGTGCCGGAGCTTGGGGCCAGGCCATAAGCGGAATAGGCTGGCACTTGGGTACAGGCGTTGGTCCAGCCGCGCGCGCACATGGCGCAGTTGCCGCAATTGATCTGAAACGGCACGATCACGCGTTCGCCGGGCTTAGCTATTGTGACATGATCTCCGATTGCCATTACCTCGCCCGCAATTTCGTGGCCGAAGGCGAAAGGTCCCTCCATTGGGAAAACGCCGGTGGCGATATAATAATCGAGATCGCAGCGCGTTACCGCAATCGGCCGGACGAGTGCTTCGCCATCGCCCTGAAGGGTGGGGGCCGGAACGGCGCGCCATTCGAATTGACCGGGCGACACGAAGGTCAGCTGCTGCATGTCCGTCACGCCATAGAGTTCATATGATGGGAAGTATCCCGTCTCAACAGGAAAAACGTAGCCAGAAGATACGCTCCTATCACAAGGTGCCGGATGGTAGTTTGTAATTCCGCGCCGGCCTGAAACGCCAATAATGCATCGCCGAGAGGAAGGAAGACCGCCATTAGGGCGAGCCAGGACAATGCCTCGAGATTCCTGCGCAAACAGAGATACAGCACGACAGCACCGATAAAACCGGTGCGCAGGGCATAGATCAACACAAAGCCAGTATCGCTGCTGTCACCCAGTGGCTGGCCCATGTAGCCAGCAAAGTCGACGGGATCGGCAACGGCGCGAACAGCATTGACTAACTGAAATGCACCAATCAGGATCGCGGCCCAGAAACCAAAATGATATTTTGTAAAAACGGGCTTTCGCATAATCATTGCTGCTCTCCAATGATGATAATGATGGCAGCGCCACCCTCTTCGTGCTATACACGTTCGCGCAAAACCATTTTGCAGAGATGATGCTATGGCTGAAATAAGTTGGGACGCGCTCAGAAGTTTTATTGCGGTCGCCAAAAGCGGAACGATTAGCGGGGCGAGCCGTGACCTGGGCCTGTCTATCGCGGCGATAAGTCGTCGGATCGATGGGCTAGAGGCTGGTTTGAAGCTGCGGCTCTTCCATCGCGGGCCGCACGGTGCGAGCTTGACGAAAGACGGCATGGCGGTCCTGAAATTTGCAGAAGCGGGCGCGGAGCAGTTTGTTCGGCTCGAACAGGAGGCGCACGCCCGACGATTGGTTGAGGGCGCTGCGCCCGTCAAGATTTCCGCTACCGAGCCGATAATTGCCGAAATACTTGCGCCGCGGATCCATCATCTGTTCGTCGATACTCCGGGCCTGCGAGTCGAGTTTTCGGTCTCCACAGAAACCGCGAACTTGAACACGGGCGATGCCGATATAGCAATCCGGCTTGCCGATCCGAAAAACGAAGCCATTATTGCCGTGCGCCTGCCGTCCATTCGGTTGGGCTTGTTCTGCTCTCGCGCTTATCTCGACGGGCGCGATCCGGATGCTCTCGATTTCAGGGAAGAACGCCTGCTCTGGCTGGATGACGCATATGGCCGAATTCCAGAAAATGAATGGATTCGCGAGCATGGTTTGAGTCAGTCAATTGTATTTAGGACGAGCAGTACGCGGGCACTGATGCAGGCAGCCGCAGCCGGTAACGGAATTGCTCTGGCCTCCGAAGCTATTGCCAAAAATACCGGTCTCATTGCGACAACCTGTCCCAAACTGCCGTCTCGACATTTATGGATGCTGTTCCACAGGACAAATAGGCATTCAGCCACGCATCGAGCAGTGCGCAAATGGGTGGTTGGTAGCTGCCGCGAGATGTTCGGCTAATGTATGTATAAATAGGTTTGTAGGCTGAATGAATGACATGCTATACGACCAATATACCTGAAGGCGACGCTTAGCTTTGCTCCCCGCCACCAGTTTCCATCGCAGCCATCGCCCGCTAATCCTGCCTTTTCCGAATCTCTCAGCAGGACAGCCGCCGTCATGATCGATCCCTGGACCGCCATCGAAAAGGCGCAGCAGCCGACGCTGGCCGAACTCTTCGCCGCCGATCCGGAGCGGCTGGAGCGGCTGACGCTGGACGTGGCCGGGGTGTATTTCGACTGGTCGAAGACGCATCTCGATGCCGGTCTGCTCGACGCGTTTGTGGCGCTGGCCGGAGCACGCGATCTTGCCGGACAGCGCAATGCGCTGTTTGCCGGGGGTATCGTCAATATCAGCGAGGGGCGGGCCGCCGAACATACCGCGCAGCGTGGGCAGGGCGCGCCGGAAAGCGTGGCGCTGGCGCAGCAGTTGCATGGCAGGATGCGGGCGCTGGTGGATGCGATAGAGGCCGGGGCGCTGGGCGAGATACGGCATGTACTGCATCTCGGCATTGGCGGATCGGCGCTGGGGCCGGAGCTGCTGATCGATGCGCTGGGGCGCCGGGATGCGGCCTATGATGTCGCGGTGGTCTCCAATGTCGATGGCATGGCGCTGGAAGGGCCGTTCGAATTGTTCGACCCGGCGCATACCCTCGTCGCGATAGCGTCCAAGAGCTTTACCACCGGCGAGACGATGCTGAATGCACAAAGCGTGCTGCGCTGGCTGTCGGACGGCGGGGTCGCCGATCCTTATGGCCGGATGGTGGCGCTGACCGCCGAGCCGGACAGGGCGCTGGAGTTCGGCATCGACGAGACGCGGATATTGCCGTTTCCCGAAACCGTGGGCGGACGCTATTCGCTGTGGTCCTCCATCGGCTTTCCGGCGGCGCTGGCGCTGGGCTGGCAGGCGTTCGAAGAACTGCTGGAGGGCGCGGCGGCGATGGACCGGCATTTCCGGCTGGCCGGTTTCCGGGAGAATGCGCCGATACTCGCCGCTTTTGCCGATCTGTATTACACGCAGGCGCGGCACTGCGCGACGCGGGCGGTGTTCGCCTATGACGAGCGGTTGCGGCTGCTGCCTTCCCATCTTGCGCAGCTGGAAACGGAATCGAACGGCAAGCGGGCGCAGTCGGACGGGACGCCGCTGGGCCGCGCGTCCGCGCCGGTCGTCTGGGGCGGGGTCGGCAGCGATGCGCAGCATGCGGTGTTCCAGCTGCTGCATCAGGGGACGCATATCGTGCCGACAGAATTTGTCGCGGTGGCGGAGGCGGGGGATGCGCTGGACCCGGCGCATCGTGAAACGCTGCTGATCAATTGTTTCTCGCAGGGCGCGGCGCTGATGACGGGGCGCGATCATGACGATCCGCAGCGCGCTTTTCCGGGCGACAGGCCGAGCAGCACGGTGCTGCTGGAGCGCCTCGATCCGGCCAGCCTCGGCGCGCTGCTGGCCTTTTACGAGCACCGGACCTTCGTCAATGCGACGCTGCTCGGCATCAATCCGTTCGACCAGTATGGGGTGGAACTGGGCAAGGAGATCGCACGCGGGATTGCGGAGGACCAGGAGGGGGTCGAGCTGGATGTTTCGACGCGGGCGCTGATCGAGCGGGCGCTGTGAGACGCATCCGGTCGCCGTCATTGCGAGCGCAGCGAAGCAATCCAGAGTGGCGCGCTTGACTCTGGATTGCTTCGCTGCGCTCGCAATGACCAATGCTTTCAGGCGACTGCCCTACCGGGACAGAGATAACGATGTTTGGCCGGTTCGATCATGTTTATCCCCATACTCCGCCTTGCTTGTAACGTCGCCGCACGCCACATCGCAGCCGAACCGGAAACACACAGGGATAGCCGATGGCAGACTATGATTACGACCTCTTCGTTATCGGCGCGGGCTCGGGCGGGGTGCGGGCGGCGCGGGTATCGGCAGCGTTCGGCGCGAAAGTGGCAATTGCCGAGGAGCACAGGATCGGCGGCACCTGCGTGATCCGGGGCTGCGTGCCGAAAAAGCTGCTGGTCTATGGCGCGCATTTCGCCGAGGATATCAAGGATGCGCAAAAGTTCGGCTGGAAGATCGAGGGCGGCTGCGATTTCGAGTGGCCGGTGCTGCGCGACAATGTGCTGGCCGAGGTCGATCGCATCAACGGGGCCTATACCGACACGCTGGAAAGCCACGATGTCGAGATTTTCCACGAGCGCGCGACGATCGAAGGCGCGCACGACATCGCGCTGGCCAGCGGCGGGACCAAGACCGCGAAAACCATCCTGATCGCCACCGGTGCCTGGCCGCATATCCCCGATTTCGAGGGCGCGGAACATGCCGCGACCTCCAACGAGGTGTTTCATCTCGAAACCCTGCCGAAACGGGTGCTGATTGCGGGCGGGGGCTATATCGCCAACGAGTTTGCCGGGATTTTCAACAAGCTGGGAGCCAAGGTGACGCTGATCAACCGCTCCGAAGAGATCCTGCGCGCCTATGACCAGTCGATCCGCGACCGGCTATTGGAAATATCGATGCGCAAGGGCATCGATTTCCGCTTCCGTACCGAAATCGAAAAGCTGGAAAAGGCGGGGGACGGCATGCTGAGCGTTTCGATGAGCAATCACGAGCCGATGGAGGTCGATCTGGTGCTGGTCGCAACCGGGCGTGTACCGAATACATCGAATCTGGGGCTGGACAATGCCGGTGTCGAACTGGACGAGAAAGGTGCGATCTGCGTCGATGAGTATAGCAAGACCAGCGGCGACACTATCTATGCCGTTGGCGATGTCACCGATCGTATCCAGCTCACGCCCATCGCGATCCGCGAGGGCAATGCCTTTGCCGAAACGCTGTTCAACGATAATCCGACGAAGGTCGATTATGATTGCGTGCCGTCCGCGGTGTTCAGCCATCCGCCGATGGCGGGTGTCGGGATGACGGAGAGCGAAGCCAGGACCAGGCTCGGCGATGTGAAGGTCTATACTTCCGATTTCCGCGCCATGAAAAACGTGCTGGCCGAACGCAACGAACGCGCGCTCTACAAGATGGTGTGCGATGCCGATACCGATCGCATCGTCGGCCTGCACATGATCGGCCCGGACGCACCGGAGATTTTGCAGGCGGCGGCGGTCGCGGTGAAGGCGGGGCTGAAAAAGGCCGATTTCGACACGGTCGTGGCGCTCCATCCGACGATGGCGGAGGAACTGGTGCTGTTGCGGTAGAATTAGAGCAGGATGAATTACACTTGAATCGTCATTGCGAGCGCAGCGAAGCAGTCCAGAGTTATGCGCGCCACACTGGATTGCTTCGCTGCGCTCGCAATGACAATTTTGGATCGACTTAAAGTCACCCTGGTTTAGTGGAGCGACGTTCGCTCCGGCGATAATTCTTCCGCCGCGATGTCCGCCGCCGCCAGGTCTTCCGGCCAGTCGTGCCCCAAAACCAGCGCCTCAGCCGCCAGCGCCATGGCGGGCGAGGTCTGCAACCCGAAACCGCCCTGTCCGGCGAGCCAGAAGAAGCCCGGCGCGTCGGGCGCGTATCCGGCGACCGGGCAGCAATCCGGCGTGAATGTCCGCAGCCCGGACCATTTATGCGCGATATGCGGGATCGCGATATCGGTCGCCTGTTCGACGCGCCATGCGGCGGTGGCGACATCGATATCTTCGGGGCTGGCGTCGCAGGGTGCGGACGGGGTTTCGTCCATCGGCGAGGCGAGCAGGCGACCGCTGCCTTCGGGCAGCATGTAAAAGCCGTCGCCCGCAACCGTTTTGGTGAAGGGCCAGCCCGATACATCCATCCCGCCGGGCGCATCGAAGGCGACGATCGTGCGGCGAAGCGGGGTCATGCCGAGCGGCGCAACACCGGCGAGCCTGGCTATTTCATCGGCCCATGCGCCCGCCGCATCGACGATGCGGGCGGCGGAATAGGATTCGCCGGCTGTCCCAACCGTCCAGCGCCCGCCATCGCGTGTTATCGCCTCGACCCGCGCGCCGGTCGCCAGTGTCCCGCCATGCCTGCGCAATGCCCGGATGTTTGCCTGCAGCATGGCATCGGCATCGAGCTTCCAGGCATCGGGATCGAGCAGGCCGGAGACAAATCCCCCGGTGCCCGTTTTCAGCACCGGCACGATCTCGCGCAGGGCATCGCCTTCGATCCGCCGCGCCGCGGGCGACTGGGCAAGGGTGGTGCGTTCGAGCCGGTCGAGTTCGTCCGCCTCGCCGGCACGCGCGACAAACAGCGCCGCC
>JBGTHW010000118.1:0-7065 GCA_041746035.1 Parasphingopyxis sp. | reverse complement strand
CCGCCGCCTCGAGGCCGCGCGCCAGCATCGCCCGCCAGTTGCGAACATGCTTGCCGAGCGCCGCGACATCGGTCAGCGGGTCGTCCTTCGCACGCTTGCCCGCGATATGCGAGCGCGCGCTCGACCAGCGCCAGTCCTCGGCTTTTTTCACCATCCCCGCCGCGACCGGATTATTCTCGACATAGCGCATCGCCGCCATCAGATGCGCATCGTCCATCGGATAGCTCGCGAACCGGCCCTGGAACAGATAGCCCTGCCAGCCCTCGCGCCGGTTGATCCGCAGCGTATAGCGCCGGTGCGCCTCGCCGAGCGCCGCGCGCAGGCCGTCGGCACCGGACGGCACCAGAATAAGATGGATGTGATTGTCCATCAGGCACCAGGCCAGACAGCGCACCGCCGCCTCGTCGCAGAATTTCGCGACCAGCGCGCAATAGGCGGCGCGGTCCGCGTCGGAGAAAAACACCGGCAGCCCGCGATTCCCCCGCTGCGTCACATGATGCGCGACGCCGGGAAGGACGAGACGGGACATTCTGGGCATGGGCGAACTGTAAGGCATCGGAATTGGGGACACAATACCTTTTTCACTATACCGGCGGCCCTCGCAGGCAACCTCGCAATGAAAAAGGTATTGTGTCCCCCTTATCTCCCCCTTTTTGCTACATCCCCATTTTTACCGATAAACAATAAATCTCTTGACGTTTTTCGATATATCCTTATCGATAATCGATATACACCGACTTCGGAGTCCATTGATGACCACGCAAAACCCCCGCCTGCTTTCGATCACCGGCTTTATCGTCAATGCGGTGATCGTCCTGAATATCGTCGCAGCCATCGCCATTCTTGTCATCTTCGCAGTGATGCTCGCCATTCCGGCCGATACGATGATCGTCGACGACGGCATCGCGCCGGGGCAGGAGGCGAATTACCGGACAGCGTTTCGCCTCGTCCTGCTGATCGCCATCGGCATGGCCATCCCGACCCATATTATTTTCACCCGCCTGAAGAGCATCATCGCCACCGTGCGCAAAGGCAACGCCTTTACCACGACCAACGCGGTCTTCCTCCGCGCCATCGCCTGGGGGCTGCTGGCGATCAATCTGCTCGATCTCGGTTTCGGCGCTGTATCCTACTGGCTCGACAGCATGATGGATCAGTATCCGGACTGGTCCTTCTCCTTTACCGGCTGGTTCGCCGTGCTCCTCCTCTTCATCCTCGCCCGCATTTTCGAACAGGGCGCGGAGATGCGCGACGATCTGGCGGGAACGGTCTGATGCCCATCTCCGTCAGGCTCGACGATCTGCTCCATGATAACCGCATGACCCTCACCGAACTCGCCGAGCGGGTCGATATCACCATCGCCAACCTTTCCGTCCTGAAAACCGGCAAGGCCAAAGCGATCCGTTTTTCGACCCTCGACGCGATCTGCCGCGAACTTAACTGCCAGCCAGGCGATTTGCTCGGCCGGGAGGAATCGTAAAAGGGGGACACAATACTTATTTCATTGCGTCGTCAGTCGAACAAGCTGGCCGAATGGCGAAATAAGTATTGTGTCCCCCTTTTACCAACGAAAGGACCACGCCGATGCAACGAAAGGACCACGCCGATGCTCGCCGACATCGCATCCATCTACCGCACCGCCTGGCGTTTCTCGCTCGCCTGCCCGATCCTCTTCCTGATCCCGGTCGCGGTCGAGATGCTCCAGCATGTCGCGGAGATTCATATCGGCCTCTATGACAGTTTCGAACGCGCCGAACAGGTGGCCGAAGGCAACACGCGCATGAGTTTCGGCATGGCCAAAATCGTTGCGCTGCTCTTTTCGGGCTACTGGTTCATCCGCTATCTCGGCTTCGGCGAGAGCGCCAGCGAAGCCCGCCACTTCGCCACGCGCGGCTTCGCGCTGTGGCTCGTTATCTTCGCACTGCAAACCGCGCAGGCCGCCTACGCCCTGTTCGGCCCGCCGCTCGGCGACGTGCTGGGTCTGGCCGGTCAGTTCGGCCAGTGGTTCGGGGCGGGGGCGGCGCTGGTCTGGACACTGTTCGCCCTCTATCTCGCCGCCTGGCTCGTCGCCTGACCGCTCGGCAATGCCAGTATCGGCCCGCTGCGCTCCATCGCCATCATGCACGGCCACTGGTGGCGCGCGCTGCTCTATCTGCTCTCCGGGATGCTGCCGCTGATGATCGCGCACTACGCCCTCGGCATCGGCGCGATAGGCCGCCCCGCATGGCTGGTCTGGATCATGATGGTGGCGGACGCCGCCCTGGTCGGCTGGCTCACTTTGACGCTCACCGGCGCCGGCTATTTCGCTGCGGCCCGCGCGGCGGAGAGCAAGGGGGTGCGGTTATAAAAGGGGGACACAATACTATTTTCACCGCACCCTTGCCATTGACGACTGGCGGCGTGGTAAAAAATAATATTGTGTCCCCCTTTTAACGTCTACAACACGAAGTCGCTGGCGACGAGATCGACGCGGCTTTCGATGCGGATCGCCAAATCGGCGATGCCGTCTCCGTCGGTATCCCCGAATACCAGCGTGTCGCCGCCCGCCCGTTCGTAGCGCAGTTCGCCTGCCGTGCCGGAAAACGCATCCGTTCCGACGAAGGTGAAGGCCTGCTCGCCAGCGATATTCGCGTCGGCATCTATTGCGGAAAGGTCGATATTGTCGTTGTCCGTCTGGCTGAAATCGGTGATGCTGTCTGCGGTCGCGATGCTATCGCCAGTTTCGCCCTCCCCGATGACGAAGCTATCCGCCCCGCCGCCGCCTGTCAGCGTGTCGCTGGCCGCACCACCCGTCAGCACATCGTCTCCGCCGGTGCCAATCAGCAGGTTGTCGAGATCGTTGCCGGTGCCCGACCGCGCATTGCCGCGCAGCCGCAACTGCTCGAGATTGTCGCCCAGCGTGTAATCGATATAGGCCTGAACCAGATCGGTGCCTTCGCCAGCATTCTCGATCACTACATCGGTGGGAAGGTTAACATAATAGGTGTCATCGCCGGTGCTGCCGATCATCGTATCATTGCCGCTGCTACCCTGCAGCGTGTCGTTGCCGACCCCGCCAAACAGCCGGTCATTGCCGTCGCCGCCAAGCAGCACATCATCGCCCTCGCCGCCATCGACGGTGTCATTCCCGTCAAAGGCGATGATCGTGTCGTTACCGCTATTATCGTCGCCGGTATTCGGGAAATTATTGTCATTATCGTCAAGCTCGAACAGCCTCGCTGCACCCGATATGAAGAGGCTAGCGAGCAGCGGATCGTGATCGGAGGCCGCATCGGCGGCGGCGAATTCGGTATTGAGATGGACGATATCGAACTCGCTCCCCCCGGTCAGCGCTTCGCTGACGAAAATATGATCGAGCTGCTGCGAATTGCCTTCGAAATTGAAGCTGTAACGCTCCACCTCGTCGATCCCGTTGACAAGGTTCGTCAGCCCCGCGTCATAAAGCGGATCGAGCGGCTCCTCGTCCTCGAACTCGTTGAGATCGCCGAACACGACGATACGGTCGACGCTCTCCTGTTCGGTCCCCACGAAATCCGCGACCGCCTGCGCCTGCGCCAGCCTCTCGTCGAAGCTGCCATTGGCAGGCGGCTGGTTCGCGCCGAACAGCGGATCGGATCCGCCCTTGGACGAAAAATGGTTGTTGACCACCGTCACCTCCGCGCCATTGAAACCGAAGGTGGCGACCAGCGGCAGCCGCGCGCCGAAGAAGGGATTGTCAGGATCGGTCTGCTGATCGGTTTCCTGGATCGAACGCACCGAGCCTTCGACGAGATCGACCCGGTCGGCGCGATAGAGGAAGGCGGTGCGGATGTTCGCTCCCGGCTGGCCGCCGCTGCTATTGTTGCCGATAAACGGATTGTCGAGCACACTATAGACCGGGCCGCCCGCCGCGACGATCGCATCGGCCAGCATCTGGAGGGTCACGCTCGCCGACACCGTGCCGTCATTGGTCGAACCGGAATTGTCCTGCACCTCCTGCAGCGCGATAATGTCCGGCGAACCCAGGCCATTGACAATATCGAGGCCGAGATCGGTGAATTTGCCATCGGCGACATCGGTATCGCCATCGCTGTCATTGGGATCGAGATTGAGGACATTATAGGTCGACACCGTCAGATGGTTCGCATCGCCCGCGAGATTGGTGGTTTCTTCCAGCAGCACCGACTCGGCCCTCACCGTAATCGCTTCGGTGGGGATCACCTCGAAATTGCCGAAATTATAGCCGACGACGCCGGTCACATCTTCCAGCTGCGCGCCGGTCGCGATGTCCGGTGTGCCGCCCGGCGTGATCGTCGAATCCGCATCGATCTGGATGCGTTCGGGATTGAAGTCCGATCCCGCGCCGACATTGGTCGTGCCGAGCGCGCCCTCGCCCGTGCGGATATTTATCGTCCCGCGCTCCGAGAGGTTGGTCGCGTTCGCGCCATTATCGGCGACCGTATAGATTTCGCCGAAGCGCGTCGTGCCTGCGACTGCCAGCGGATCGTCGATTGTCACCAGCATCCCTTCGAGGCTTTCGTAAAAATCGATGCCGTCGGTTTCCGGGTCGAAGCTGGTGAAATTATCGTCCTCGATCACCTCGGTCGGCGGGGTTCGCCCCGCTGCGCCGAGGATCACGGCGGCAGGGAGTGCGTTGCCGCTGCTCAGCACCGCCATGCTTGGCGATGTGATCTGCGTCGTGCTCAGATTGCCGGTTCCCGCGCCGCCGGGGAAGAATTCGGAAACCGTGCCATCGACCGAGACTTCGTCGCCGACCGCCACGCCGGGCGCGGAGCTGGTGAACACGAACAGCCCGTCCGAGGTCGCGATATCGCCGTCACCCGTCGCGTCCTGAAAGAAAAAGCCGTTGCTGTCGACCGCGGTCACGATGCCGCGCGTCGTCACCGCCTGGCCGAGCAGCGGCGAGGTGTGCGCCGCGCCCTGGATATCGTAGATCGGCGTGAAGAAGCCGTCATCGTCGACAATCGTGCCGGTGCCGGTGCCGCTGCCATCGCCGATGCTCGCCCCGCCGGTCGCATTGGTGAGCGCGACATCGAAGGTTTCGGTGGGTTCCGCCTCGGTATCGCCATTGACCGCGATCTCTATCGTCGCGCTGGTCTCGCCATCGGCGAAGGAGACGGTGCCGGACAGCGGGCCGGAAAGATCGTCGGCATCCGCCGAGCCGTTAAGCAGCACATTGTAATCCACGCTCGCCGCGCCGGTCGACCCGCCTGTTCGCGTCACCGCAAAGCTGAAGGTCGTGGTGCCGCTATCGCCTTCCGCCTGCGAAACATCGCCGATCGAAAGCGTCCCCGCGCCGCCCGCGCCGAAGCTCTGGTCGGCATTCAGATCGCCGGGGCTGTCGTCGGCCGGAGCCTGCCATGCGAAGTCTTCATAGGCGCTGCCGCTACCGGTCAGCTGGAGCGAGAAGCCGACGGGCGTACTGCTCGTTTCCTCGGTGCCGATATCCTCGCTCGTTAGCCCCGCCGCCGGGCCGGTCGCGGCGGTGAAGCTGCCTTCATAGGAGAGGAACTGCACGACATTCCCGTCGGCATCGACCAGCGCGAGGCCGTCGGGCGATCCGTTCTGGATACCGGCGCTCGCGAATGACAGCGCGCCGAAGCCCGCCCCCTCATCGTCGATCGTGCCCGACAGCGCGATCGTGTCATAGACATTCAGCTGCGTCGAGGAACCATTATATAGCGCGATGCTCCATCCGGTCAGATCGGCCCCCGCCGTCCCCGCGACCTCGACGAATTCGCCCGCATCGGTGCCGTCATTGTCATAATGCAGCTCGTTGATAAAAACGACCGGGTCGCCGCCGCCGCCGCCAACCAGCGTCTGGCCGGTATTGGGCGCATCCAGCGTCGCCGCCGCCGGGCCGCCCCAGATGAAATCGCCATAGATGCTGCCACTGCCCGAAAGCTGGAGCGAAAAGCCGGCAGGCGTGCTGCTTGTTTCCTCGACACCGATATCGGTGCTGGTCTGCCCCGCTGCCGGGCCGCTTGCTGCGGTAAAGCTGCCCTCATAGGACAGGAACTGCACGACGGTGTCCGCCGCATCGACCAGCGCGAAGCCGTCGGGCGACCCGTTCTGGATACCATTCGAAGGGAAGGAAATGCTGGAAAGCTGCGCACTACCGGACAGCGCGATCGTGTCATAGACGTTCAGCTGGGTCGCCGATCCATTATACAGCACCAGCGACCAGCCGGCGAGATCGGTGCCGCCGGTATTGGCGATCTCGATGAATTCCCCCGTGTCGGTTCCGTCGTTATCGTAATGAAATTCATTGATGAAAACTGTCGAGTTCGTTCCGGCGACCATGATACTGCTCCTGCTGGCTATTTGGAATGCCGGGGCGAACCACCGCACCGGCGCGAGTCCCTTCGGGATGCCGGAAGCCATAGCGGGCCAGGATTATGGAACGCGGGCAGTATGGTTAAAGTTCGGTGACACCGCGATGACGGTTGCTGTCACATAGCCAGAACTCTAAAAGGGGGGACACAATACTTATTTCACCGCAACGGAGCTAAAAGGGGGACACGATACCTTTTTCATCGTGACGTTCGCCCGGGCAGCCACCGGAGTTATGAGAAAGGTATCGTGTCCCCCTTTTAGCGGTCCCCCTTTTATCCCTAGATCACGAAGTCGCTTGCCACCAGATCGATGACCCCGTCGAGCCGCAGGGCGAAGTCGGCGTTGCCGTCGCCATTCGTGTCGCCGAATATCCGCGTCTCGGTCGCGGTCTGGACGAAGCGCAGTTCGCCTGCCGTGCCGCTGAAAGACGCATTGCCGATAAAGGCGAACGCATTGTCCGCCCCGCCCGCTATCGCGTCGATGGCGGACAGCACGATCCGGTCGCCCTCGGCCTGCGAGAAATCCGTGATCCGGTCCGCCGTCCCCGCCGTGGTGCCGGTCTCGCCCTCGTCGAACACGAAGCGATCCGCATCCTGCCGCCCGGCCAGCGTATCGAGGCCTTCGCCGCCGATAATCGTGTCGTTGCCCGCGCCGCCGAACAGATCGTCGTTGCCGGCCTCGCCATCGATCCGGTCGTCGCCATTGTTCCCCCGGAGCTCGTCGTCGCCG
>JBGTHW010000117.1:0-3553 GCA_041746035.1 Parasphingopyxis sp. | reverse complement strand
CGCATCGAGCACATAATGGTCGCGGGCGGTCATCGGGGCCGGATGCAAGGCCCCGGCGGCTTTGGCAAGGCTAGCAGCGGCGCGTGTCGTAATTCTCGCCGCGCCAGCAGCCATCGTCGAGGCGGGGAAGGGGCGGCAGCGACACCGGTCCGTTCTGCGGCAGGATCGCATCGCCATACAACACCAGACTGTTGCGCAACTGCCGCAGACGGTTTCCCGCCGTCACATGCAGCTGGCCTTTCGGGCGCGAAAGCGCATCGCGGGCGGCGAGTGCTGCGGAGTGGCAGAAGCTGCGCTGCGCGCCGATCCGCACATAGCTCTGATACATCGAGGTCGTATATTCATCCATTGCGGACTGCCACTCATTGCCGCGTGTCCGGCGGAAATAGGCTTGCAGATTCTCATAGGCCCCCGCCAGCTCGTCGGCATGATGAAGCAAAATGCCATTATAATTGTCGACCGACATCGCATAGGGCCAGAACTGGCAATTGAGCGCGGCGACATTGAGGGCCGAGCGCAGATTCCAGATCAGCGTCGCGCGGGTATCGGCGGGCTGGGCATCGACGAGCGGCGGAACGAAGATACCGGGTTCCGCGCCGGTAACCGGCGTCCCCTCATGCTCGGGCGGATAGAAAAATACCTGTGCCGGGGCGGCGGTGCTGGCGAGAAAGCCAAAAGCGGCGGCCATCGCTATGGCCAGATGTCTGAAAATACGCATGTCCATCCCTTAAATTCGTGCGCCTTACTAGCCGATGAAGCAAAACAGGGAAGCGTTTTTATACCGGCCCGTCGCAATGCCGAGTCGGATGGCCGAAAAAAGGGGCCGCCGATACTCTGGCGACCCCTTCTTTGGTGGATGGAAATCGAGGGGGCGCTATTGATCCCCGGTTTCGCCATCGCCGTCTTCTTCGGCCATGGCGTCATCCCCGGTCATTGCGTCGTCGCCGGCAGGCGCTGCGCCGTCGGCGGGCATGCCACTGTCCATGCCCATCTCTTCTTCGGCGCCGATGGTGCCATCGATGACGGTGGTGTCGTCGATCGTGCCATCGTCTTCGCCACCGGCATCGAGATCGGTGACGGCGGTATCGTCCTCGGTCGTCGCTGTTTCCTCGCCGCCGCCACAGGCGGCCAGCGACAGGGCGGCCGCTGCGAACAGCACACCGGTCGAGATTTTGGTCGGATTTTGCATAATATACTCCCATTTCTACGATGTTCCGTGCCATAAACACGACGAACGGAACATGTGCACAATAGCGGCAGAATTGCCACACTCAAGACATTTTTTCAGAAATCTGCAAACTCTCTAAAAACACCGGGAATTTTTTTCGAATTGCGGCGTCGATATCGTCCATATCGCTATTCCAGCCCATTTTTTCGAGGCTGGTAACGGGATACTCCGCGACACCGCAGGGTACGATGCCGGAAAAGTGGGACAGATCGGGCGCGACATTGATCGCAAAGCCATGGAAACTCACCCATTTGCGGATACGGATGCCAATGGCTCCGATCTTTGCCTCCGCTTCGCCCGCGCCAGTCCATATCCCGATCCGCCCCTCCTCGCGCCGCGATTCGACGCCGAGGTCCGCCAGACTCTCGATGACCCAGCCTTCGATGGCATGGACGAAATGGCGGACATCGCGGCAGCGTTTCGCAAGGTCCAGCAACACATAGACGATCCGCTGCCCCGGCCCGTGATAGGTGTAGCGTCCGCCGCGTCCTGCTTCGAAAACGGGAAAACGCTCCGGCACCAGCAATTCCTCCGCAACGGCGCTTGTCCCGGCGGTATAAAGCGGCGGGTGTTCCAGCAGCCAGATCAGCTCGCGCGCGCCGCCTTCGCGAATCGCGGCGGCTCGCCGCTCCATTTTGGCCAGCGCATCGGGATAGTCCGTCAGCCTCGGCGAAACCCGCCACTCGATATCGCTAATATTGCTCACATCCCCACAGATGCGTGGGCGCGGGCGGTGGATCAAGGGCTTGCACACGGGCGCGCAATTCATCATGGATCTGTTCATGGTCGGCACAGCAAAGTTTTCTCCGAGCGCGGGATGGGACCAGGTCCGCCAGTGGCTGGGCCGCCATGTGCAGGCTTTCATTGCGCTGGCCGGTGTATTTTTCCTGCTGCCGCAACTCGTACTGTCGTTTTTCGGCCCGGCCATCGTGCCGCCGGTGATCGACCAGAATAATCCGGATATAACGGTTCTTTTCGAGCAGATGCAGGCCGCGTTCGCCCCGCTCATTCCCTGGTTTATCGTTCTGACGATCGTCCAGATGGCCGGGCAACTGGCGATTATCGCGGTGGTCTCAACGCGCAAGGGCGCTTCTGTCGGGGAGGCCATCGGCACCGGCTTCAAGCTGGCGGGCTATCTGATTCTCGCGCAGCTTGTGCTTGGACTGGCTCTCGGGCTAGTCCTTATGATATTTGGACTTATCGCCGGAGTGGCCGCCGCGGTGTTCGTAGCGCTCGGCTTTCTTGTGTTTCTCGCCATCTTTGTTGTCGCTATTTATCTCCTTGTCCGTTTCTCGCTGGTGAGCGCGGTGCTGGTGACGGAGGAGGCACGCTGGCCGATTCCGCTGCTCCGTCGCAGTTGGGAATTGACGAAGGGAAACACGCTGCCGATTTTCGGGTTCTACCTGATTATCTTCATCGTGTTCCTGGTCATCTCGATTGTCGCCAGCCTGATTTTCGGTCTCGTGCTGACGCCGATGGGGGCAGCAGGGGTGTCGATCCTTGCTGTGGTGACGGGCGCGATTTCCGCCGCGGGCACCGCCATTTTCGCGCTGTTGCCGGTGGCCGTCTGGTATCAGCTTGCGGGCAATCCCTCGACGCCGGAAGTTTTCAGCTGAGCCTCGATAGGGAAAATGTTTGCGTGATATGTAGAGTAGGCACTCAACATATTGAGATATTAAGATTGATCTGACTGATGTTTATTGATGCCAAAAGATTCACGAAGATTC
The DNA here is from genome assembly GCA_041746035.1 of Parasphingopyxis sp. Classification (GTDB taxonomy): domain Bacteria; phylum Pseudomonadota; class Alphaproteobacteria; order Sphingomonadales; family Sphingomonadaceae; genus Parasphingopyxis. The sequence continues at coordinate 598 of JBGTHW010000117.1, read as the reverse complement.
GTGAAAAGCAGCTAATTGATGATGATCCCGAGCAGTTTGCCATCGAGTGGTGTCAGCATACCACAGTCATGTTAGTTGACTATCTGGTGGCACAAAATTCTGAGGTACGGGAATCGCACCAGATACGCGTCCACTGGTCTCCAAGTTCCGGGACTCCGCAGGCTGTTCTATCCAAAAGTGGCGACGCCCTTGTCTCTCTTGGATCCGGTTTCGTGCGTGATGTTTTTGGCTACTTCAGAACAATGATTGAGAGAGGAGCCATTTTCGGTGCTGACTCATACCAAAACATCGCCGCTTCCGCCTCAATGGCAAAAGGAATGGGGCTGACCACAAAGCCTTTGTCAGTTTGGCTACCGACTCTTCTCACTCAGTTTGCTGTATCTTGGATGGCCACACATGAAACGGCACACATAATCCATGGCCACCTCAGGCTTCATGACAAATTCTCAAAAGACTATAGGCAGCAGCGAGCCGTAAGTTTTGATCCCGATGATATGATCCCACTTGATTGGCGAACACTCGAATATGATGCAGACGCTTTTGCGGCGATATATGCATACACAACGATTCCCGACCTTATTAGGTCATATCGGGCTTT
>JBGTHW010000116.1:0-19080 GCA_041746035.1 Parasphingopyxis sp. | reverse complement strand
GCGAGGCCGAGACGGCGAACGCCGAAAATTATGTCCGCGCGGCGCTCGCCGATCTGGAAGCGGGCCGGGCGGTGCGGACGAGTTCGACGCGGGCCTATGGCTGTTCGGTGAAATACGGGGAGGAGGGGTAAGCATAAAGCCCCTCCCCTTTAGGGGAGGGGAGGAGCGGCGGAGGGGTGGGGAAGTCGAATCCACGCTCGCTGCGCTTCGCTCTTTCCCCACCCCTCCCCTGAAGGGGAGGGGGATAGTGTTTTCCTACCGCCCCTCTGTCACCTCCTCGTCGCCGGTAATCATCGGGCCGACAGGGGCATTCATCGGTGGCGCATTCCGGTTCCGCCGCGCGCTGCGCACCCAGGTTCGTTCCCCGCCGACCCAGCTTTCCAGCACTTGTGTCTCGCGGATTTCCTGCGGGGTGGAATCGAAGATGTCGCGATCCACGATGATGAAATCGGCATAAAGCCCTTCGCCGAGCCGTCCGACATTTTCCTCGGCGAATGCGGCATGGGCCGCGCCGGTGGTAAAGGCGGCGAAGGCCTGCTGCAGCATGATCCGCTCATGCGCCTGCCAGCCGCCGGCAGGTTCGCCATTGGCGTCCTGCCGACTGATCGCCGCGGCAAGGCCGGGAAAGGGGTTGGGGCTTTCGACCGGATAGTCGCTGCCAAAGGCCAGCGGCACGCCATTGTGCAGCATCGAATTCCAGGCATAGGCACCCTGTAGCCGTTCCGGCCCCAGCCGCACTTCGGCCATCGTCCGGTCGGAGGTTTGATGAACCGGTTGCATCGAGGCGATGATGCCGTGACGTGCGAAGCGCGGCAGGTCCGAAGGGTCGACGATCTGGGCGTGTTCGATGCGCCAGCGGCGGTCGTCCGAATAGCGGTCGGCAATTTCCTCGATAGCGCCGAGCACCTGCCGGTTCGCGCCGTCGCCGATGGCGTGGATGGCGGGCTGGAACCGGTCCAGCGCCAGGCGGCTCAGCGTATTGCGCAGTCCGACATCGTCGATCAGCGCCAGCCCGCGATTGCCGGGGTCGTCGGCATAGGGCGCGTTCAGCACCGCGCCGCGCGATCCCAGAGCGCCGTCGGTGTAAATTTTCAACCCCACCATCCGCAGGCGTCCATCATAAAGATAGGGCGTGGCCTCGTCCCCGGCGATATCGAGCAAGGTGTCGAGGCTGCTGGCGTAAGAGGTGATGCGCACGCGCAGCTGGTCGTGGTCGCCGGCACGGCGGATCACCGACCAGTCCTCGGACGACGTCCCCATATCGTGCGTGCTGGTGACGCCATAGCCGAGCAGCAATTCCTGAGCCTCGGCCAGCGCAATATCGCGAACCGGGGGCTGGAGCGGCGGGATGGTGTTCTCGATCAGCGCCTGCGCGGCATCGACAAAGACTCCGTTGGGCGCATTGCCGGTGCGTTCGATACGGCCACCGGACGGGGCCTCCGTTTCGGCAGTCACCCCTGTCTCGCGCAGCGCCTGGCTGTTGGCGACGCCGGCATGACCATCGACGCGCACCAGCCAGACCGGGCGATCCGGGACGATGGCATCGAGATCGGCGGCGGTCGGGAAACGGCCCAGCCCCCAGCGTTCCTGGTTCCAGCCACGCCCGACGATCCAGCGCGGATTGGGGGTATTGCGATCGTATTCGGCAAGCATCGCCATCGCCTCTTCGAGGCTGTCGGTCTGCGAAAGATCGAGCGAAATCGCGTTGTAACCGAGCCCCATGACATGGCCATGGGCATCGATCAGGCCGGGCAGGACGGTGCGACCCTGCGCATCGTGCCGGAAATCGACCTCGCGCGGGCGGTCGTCGCGGCGGCTGAGCAGACGGGTGATGCGTCCGGTTTCAGGATCGAACAGCAGGCCGGTAAAGCGAACGAGATCGCCGTCCTCGTCCAGCGTATAGCCGTTGGCATTGTCGAGCAGCGCGTCGGCGGAGGCCGGAGAGGGGAAGGTTAAGGCGGCGAGGGCAAGCGCGATTGCGGACAACAAACCCGCTCGCCCTGAGCTTGTCGAAGGGCGGTTCTTCTTTTCGGACGTTGAAAGGAAAGAACGGGGGGGCGCCTCCGGCCGCCTTCGGCCCGACACGTTCAGCCCGAACGGATTCATTAAACGCAATCGAATTGTCACTCTTCCAGTCTCCTCACCAGCGCGCTCGTATCCTGACGAGCGCCGCCCATCTGTTGTATTTCGGCATAATAGCCATCGACCAGCGCGGCCAGATCGATTGTCGCGCCATTCGCCCGCGCCTCTTCCAGCGCCAGCCCGAGATCCTTGCGCATCCAGTCCACGGCGAAGCCGAAATCGAATTCGCCTTTCGCCATCGTCTTCCAGCGATTGTCCATCTGCCAGCTCTGCGCCGCGCCGCCCGAAATCGCAGCGAACACCCGGTCCAGATCGAGACCGGAAGCCCGCGCGAAATGCAGTGCCTCGGACAGGCCCTGCAACACACCCGCAATCGCCAGCTGGTTGCACATTTTGGTCTGTTGCCCCGCGCCCGCTTCGCCGCAATGGACGATCCGCGCCGCATAGGTCTGCATGATCGGCTCGGCGAGCGTCATTGCTTTCAGCGAACCACCGCACATGATGGCAAGTGTGCCGTTCTCCGCACCCGCCTGCCCGCCCGACACCGGTGCATCGACACATAGTGTGCCCTGCGCATCGCCCGCTTCGGCGAGCCGCCGAGCGAGCTTCGCCGAGACAGTCGTGTGATCGATAAACAGCGTGCCTTCGTGCATCGCGGCAAATGCTCCATCGGTGCCCAGCGTCACGGTCTCAAGATCGCCGTCCGCGCCGACACAGGCGATGACGGCATCGACGCCGTCCGCTGCTTCGGCGGGTGTCGGGGCGGTACGTCCGCCATATTCGGCCACCCACGCCTCGGCCTTTTCCGCCGTGCGGTTGAATACCGTCACCTCATGCCCGGCCATCGCCAGATGCCCCGCCATCGGCCCGCCCATTACCCCAAGCCCGATAAATGCTATTTTTGCCATGCCCACTTCTTAGGGGGTGTTTGCCGGGGATGCCAGACGGCGCTAGGGCAAACGCATTATGGCTACAGCAACACGATCCGGTACCGACTCGCCCCTCACCCTCGATACCATCCGCGCCGCGCACGAACGCATCGCCGATGCGATTGTCCGTACGCCGACGCTGCACAGCCGGACCTTCTCCGAAATGACCGGTGCACAGGTCTGGCTGAAATTCGAGAATCTGCAATTCACTGCCTCCTTCAAGGAGCGCGGTGCGCTAAACAAGCTGCTTCAGCTGACCGAAAGCGAGCGCAAGCGCGGCGTGATCGCGGCCTCGGCGGGCAACCATGCGCAGGGCGTCGCCTATCATGGCGCGCGCCTCGGGGTTCCGGTCACCATCGTCATGCCGAAGCATACGCCGACGGTGAAGGTGGAGCAGACGCGCGATCATGGCGCGACCATCGTGCTGGAGGGCGAGCGGTTCGACGATGCCCAGGCCAAGGCCTACGAGATTGCGGACGAACGCGGGCTGATGTTTGTTCATCCGTTCAACGATCTCGATATCGCCTCGGGGCAGGGAACGGCGGCGATCGAGATGCTGGCCGACGCGCCGGAGATCGATACATTGTGCGTGCCGATTGGCGGTGGCGGGCTGATTTCCGGGATGGGAACGGCGGCCAGGGCGCTGAACCCGAAGATCGAGGTAATCGGTGTCGAGGCCGAGCTTTACCCGTCCACCTATTCCAAAATGCGGGGGCTGAAGCTGCCGTGCGAAGGCGATACGCTGGCCGAGGGTATCGCGGTCAAGGAGCCGGGGACGCTGACGCTGGCGATCATCCGCGAGATTGTCGACGATATTCTGCTGGTCGGGGAGCGCGATCTGGAGCGAGCCGTTGCGCTATTGTTGCAGATCGAAAAGACGGTGGTCGAGGGGGCCGGCGCGGCAGGCCTGGCGGCGATGCTGGCCCATCCGGCAAAGTTCAGGGGCAGGAATGTCGGGCTGATCCTGTGCGGCGGCAATATCGACACGCGCCTGCTGGCGAATGTGCTGCTGCGCGATCTGGCGCGGAACGGAAGGCTGGCGCGGTTGCGGATACGGCTGAAGGATCAGCCGGGGGCGCTGTATCGTCTCGCGCGGGTGTTCGAGCAGGAACAGGTGAATATCATCGAAGTCTATCACCAGCGCGTGTTTACGACGCTGCCCGCCAAGGGCCTGATCACCGATATCGAATGCGAAACCCGCGACCGCGCGCATCTCGAAGGCCTGATCGCCGCGCTCGGGAAAGAGGGGTATGAGGTGTCGCCGGTGGAACTGGCGTAAGTCCGCCAAAAAGTGGTATGCGACGTCCACACTGGGCGTGCGCGCCCGGAATTTTTTGCCGGAAATCGCCCCCGGAAGTCTCTTTTATGCGAAAATGGTGCCGCTTAGGTGACTCGAACACCTGACCCCATCATTACGAATGATGTGCTCTACCAACTGAGCTAAAGCGGCACACGTCCGGAAGGCGACGGGCTTTACCAAGCACGATGCGCCAAAACAAGCGGGATGTGTCATCCGGGTGAAGCCTCCGCCCGGAACAATCTTTACCGAAACTAAACCATCTTGCGCACATAAGGCTGGCCGAAACGAATGCTTTAGGGGCACTGCGATATGGACAACCTCCGGCCTTTTGATACCGACGATGCTGCGGGAACACCGGAGCACGAAGAATTTGAGGAAAACCCGGCGATAGAACCGCCACCCTCGATAGGTACCGATGAAAGGCGGATGCATGTCCGGGCGTATAATTACTGGGCATCTCTGCTCCGCGACCGCGCCTATCCGTCGATTGAAGACCTCGATCCCGAACAGATCGATGATTTTGGGCCAAACAGTGTATTGCTTGATTTTACGGGCGGCATCGAGAATCCGGTCATCGCCTGGCTGGGGCCGAAACTTCGCGAAGAGTGCGACCTGGAAGAGGACGTGGAGGATATCGAAGATGTCCCCAGCCGATCGCTTCTTTCGCGCCTGACCGATCATTATATGCAGATTATCGCCAATCAGGCGCCGGTCGGCTTCGAAGCCGAGTTTGTCAATCATCGCGGCGACAATACGATGTATCGCGGTATCCTGATGCCGTTTTCGTCGGACGACGACACGATCGATTTTATCTATGGCGTGATTAACTGGAAAACCGCCGCCTCCGCCGCCGAGCAGGAGGTTCTGCAGGCCGCCCTGGGACAGGCCCTTGCCACGCCGGAAAAACTTGGCGCATCGACCGCACCGGTCTGGGCGGACGGGCCGAGCCTGTCCGGCGCGCAGACCGAAGGGGAAGGCGGACGGGGCAACAGGGCCGCCGACGAAACGGAAATCGATCTCGCCGACGATCCCGAACCTGAATCTCTTGCCGATTTTCTGTCGGTTGCGCGCGAGAGCGCCGAGTTTGCCAGGCTCGCCAATAGCCGCAGCCGCGCCGCGCTTTATGCTGCGCTGGGCCGGGCCTATGATTTCGCGCAGACCGCAGACGCGGAACCCGAGACCTATAAGGAGTTACTCAGGGACGCGGGCATCAGGCGTCAGGACCGCGCGCCGATGACGCCGGTCGTCAAGCTCGTCTTCGGTGCCGATTATGACAAGACGCGGCTGACGGAGTTTGCTTCTGCGCTTACCTATGCGCGCCACAAAGATATCGGACGGGGCGCATTGGCCGCTTATCTGGAGAAATACGAAGGCGGGCTGAAGGCGGTGGTGGCAGCCGAGCGCGCGCTCCGCCGCCCGGTTTCGAGTATTGCTCCGGCAGAAGATGCCGGTGCAGCGTTGCGCGACTTCACGATCCGGTCTTTCGTGACCCTCGACGAGGACGATGGCGACGAAGAATTCGCGTTGCTGATAGCCCGGCGGATGCCGGATGGCCGCTTTGCCGTGCTCGGTGCCGTGCCGCATGACGAGTCCCTTCAGAAACGCGCCATCAAGGTGTTTTCCAGACAGGCGAAAGCGGTATAGTCAGGGCTTGAGAAGCCGCGCCAGCGCGCGCATATATCGCGCGCATGAACGATGTTGCGCACGACTCGCCAGCCGGGAAGACCGACCGGAAAACACTCGATGCCGTTGCCGAGGCCCTCACCGGCAGCGCGCTACCCGGCGAAACCGACGACCTGGCGGCGGAAGAACTGGCCGAGGCCGCACGCTTCATGGCCAAGGTTGCGGCAAAGCGGCCCCCCGGCAGTGCCTCTGCGAGGCTTGAATCGGTAACCGCAGAAGACGGTCGCCGCTTTATGCGGATCGCCGTGATCAACGACGATATGCCCTTCATCGTCGATTCCGTCACCGGCTCGGTGACTGCCCATGGCCTGGCCGTGCAGCGGTTGCTGCATCCGATCGTCGCGGTCGCGCGAGACGATCGGGGCGATTTAACGGGATATGGTGCCGGGCAGGACAAGGCCCGGCAGGAATCGCACATCTATATGGAGATCGAACGCGCCGATGCCCGCACCCGCCGCGCGCTGCTCGCCGATATCCACCGCGTTCTCGCCGATGTTCGTGTGGCCGTGGACGACTGGCCGGCGCTGCACCAGCGGATGAAGGACGATGCCGAGCTGATCGCCGATCCGGAGGGCAAGGCGCTGCTGCACTGGTTCGCCGAACATCATTTCACCCAGCTTGGCCATTATGTTGAACCGGTCGAGGGCGTGGCCGATGTCGGCCTTGGCATTTTTCGCGAGGCCGGCCCCGATTGCTGGAGCGAGACGACGCGCGATGCCGCGCTCGCGCATTTCAGGGAAGGTGGTGGCGAACCGCTGCTCGCCAAGGCGGATCGTATCGCGACCGTCCATCGCCGGGTGCCACTCGATCTCGTCATCGTTCCGCTCAGGGAAAAAGACGAGATCGTCGCCCTCTCGGTGCATGCCGGCCTGTGGACCAGCGCGGCGCTTCAGGCACCTGTGCGCGATGTGCCGGTGCTGCGCGAGCGGCTGAACGCGCTCGAACGCGAACTCGATTTCGATCCCAAGAGCCATGCGGGAAAGGCGCTGCAACATGCGCTTTCCCGGTTGCCGCACGATATCCTGATCAGTTTCGACACGTCGTCGCTCAAGCGCGCCTCGCTGACCGCCATGTCGCTGGCGGACCGTCCGAGACCGAAATTATTGCTGATGCCCGGCGCGCTCGGGCGGCATCTTTTCGCTTTTGTCTGGCTACCGCGCGACGAGCTGTCGACGGCAAGGCGAACCGAGATCGTCGAGATGCTGGAGGAAGCGACCCGTTCGATGGTGTCGAACTGGGCGATCGAGCTGGGCGATGGCGATCTCGCCTTTATCCGGGTCACGCTCGATATCGGCCCGGACGCGAGCGATCCCGATGAGGAAGCGCTGGATCTCAGAGTCGAGCAAATGGTGCGCGGATGGTCGCCGGGTGTGGAGGCTGAACTTGCCGAGCGTGTCGGCCCGGCGCGCGCGGCACGACTGGCGCTGAATTATGCGTCCGTTTTTCCAAACGGATATCGCAGCGAATACGGTCCTGGAGAAGCGGCGGAAGACCTGCTGCGCATTCGCGATTTGCACAAAGACGAGCGCGGTGTGCGGCTGTACCGGCTGGACAGCGACGCCGAGTCGCGCCTTCGGCTGAAGCTTTATCGGCATGGTGCATCCATTCCTCTTTCCGATGCCGTGCCGGTGCTGGAAGATTTCGGCTTTCGCGTGCTCGAAGAAATCCCGACGCCTCTCGATGATGGAAAGCTGGGCTATATCCATGATTTTCTACTGGAAATAGATGGCGTCACCAATCTGGGAGGGTTGCTCGAGCGCGCCAAAATAAAAGAACGGGCAATCGCTGCGGTTCTGGAAAACCGCGCGGAAGACGATGAATTCAATCAGCTGATTATCGCCGTGGGACTCGATCCCCGGGAAGTAACGCTGCTGCGCGCCTGGTTCCGCTATCTGCGCCAGACCGGGCTTTCCTATGGATTGATTACTGTCGTCGAGACGCTGCGTGAGGAGCCGGCGATAACCCGCGCGATCTTTGATCTGTTCGAGGCCCGGCATGATCCCGATTTCGAAGGGGATCGAGAAATGGCGGCGAAAACGGCCAATGAGACGATCGATAGCGGGCTGACCAAAGTCGCCGCCATCGACGACGACACGATCCTGCGCGCCATCCGCGCGGTGGTCACCGGATGCCTGCGGACCAATGCTTTTTCGCCGGCAGCCGAAGAGGCACTCGCCTTCAAGCTCGACAGCAGCCAGATACCCAACCTGCCCGCGCCGGTGCCGTGGCGGGAAATCTGGGTGTACAGCCCGCGCGTCGAAGGTATTCATCTGCGCGGCGGACCGGTCGCGCGCGGCGGGCTGAGATGGTCGGACCGGCGGGACGATTTCCGCACAGAGATACTGGGATTGATGAAGGCGCAGATCGTCAAGAACGCGGTGATCGTGCCGACCGGCGCGAAGGGCGGCTTCTATCCCAAGCAGTTGCCGAACCCGGCGGAAGACCGCGATGCCTGGATCGGCGAAGGTACGGAGAGTTATAGCATTTTCATCCGGACGCTGCTCTCCGTCACCGACAATATCGTCGAGAACGATGTCGTGCATCCCCAACAGGTGGTTATTCACGATGACGACGATCCCTATTTCGTGGTTGCCGCCGACAAGGGCACGGCGAGTTTTTCCGATACCGCCAACGCGATCGCGCTCGAACGCCAATTCTGGCTCGGCGATGCCTTCGCCAGCGGGGGCGGACATGGCTATGACCATAAGGCGATGGGCATCACCGCGCGCGGTGCCTGGGTTTCGGTTCAGCGCCATTTCCTCGAAATGGGCGTCGATGTGCAGAGCGAGCCAATCCGCGTTGCCGGTTGCGGCGATATGTCGGGCGATGTGTTTGGCAATGGCATGCTCCTCTCGAAGACGCTCAAGCTGGTCGCTGCCTTCGACCACCGCCATATCTTCCTCGATCCCGATCCCGACCCGGCAAAAGGCTGGGACGAGCGCAAGCGGCTGTTCGATCTGCCGCGATCGAGCTGGGAAGACTATGACGAAAAGCTGATATCGAAAGGCGGGGGCGTGTTCGCGCGCAGCCTCAAGGAAATACCGCTTACCGCAGAAGTCCGGGCAATGCTCGGCGTGGAAGCCGAAACCATGCGCCCGTCCGAACTCCTCTCCGCGATCCTCAAGGCGGAGATCGACCTGATCTGGTTCGGGGGAATCGGCACCTATGTCAAATCGTCCGCCGAGGCGCATATCGAGGTTGGCGATCCCGCCAATGACAAGCTCCGCGTCAATGGCCGCGACGTCAGGGCGCTGGCGATAGGGGAGGGTGCCAATCTTGCCCTGACCCAGGCGGGGCGCATCGAATATGCGGCGCGCGGAGGGCGGCTGAACACCGATTTCATCGACAACAGCGCCGGTGTCGATTGCTCGGATAATGAGGTCAATATCAAGATACCGCTCAATCGCGAGATGGCCGAGGGCCGGCTGGAATTCGAAGCCCGCAACGCGCTGCTGAAATCGATGACGGAAGAAGTCGCGGCAATCGTGCTGGAGGATAACAGGCTCCAGACGCTGGCGATTTCTCTGGCGGAACTGGACAAGGGCGAAGGGCTGTCGAGCCAGGTCCGGGCGATCGAAATTCTCGAAGCCCAGGGCCGCATAGACCGGGAGGTCGAAGGCCTCGAAACAACCGAAGAATTGCTCCGCCGCAAGCAGGATGGCCGCGCCCTGACGCGTCCCGAGCTTGCCGTCATTCTCGCGCACAGCAAGCTGGCCCTTCAGGATGCCGTGGAGGAATCCGATCTTGCGTCCGATCCGATGTTCGATGCCGTCCTGCACGATGCCTTTCCCGAAAAAATGCAGAAACGGTTTCCCGATGCCATCGACAATCACCGGCTGCGGCAGGAGCTGATAGCGACCAAGATCGCCAACCGGATCGTCAACCGGCTGGGCTTCATCATGCCATCGGAACTGAGCGAGGAAGAGGGCGTCGGGCTGGCACAGGTGGCGACCGCCTATTTCGCGGCCGAAACGCTGTTCGATCTCAAATCGCTGTGGGATCGGCTGGAAGCTGCGGATATCGGCGAGATGGACAGGCTGCGACTGTTTAACCTGGCGCAGGCCAATCTCAGGATGCCGCTGGCCGATTTGATCCGGGTTAGCGACGAAACATCGATGCCAAGCGCACTGGCCGAGCGGCTCGGACCAGGCCTGGATCGGCTGAACACCGCGCTCGATGAATTGCTGAAAGATGAATCGCGCTCCTTCTCCGATGCCATGCGCCAGCAGGTCGCCGATATCGATATCGACGATGCGCTGATCGACCGGATTGTACGGATTGCCGAGATGAAAGGCGGGGTGACGACATCCGATCTGGCGGCCCGGCTCGATGTCGGGGAAATGGAGATCGCCTCTGCCTATACCCTGCTCGGCGAGGCGCTGGGACTCGATTGGGCCAATGCGGCGGCCCTGCGGTTCCGCTCGAAAGACCCGTGGGAAAAACTGCTCGCCGCCAATCTGAGCCGCGATTTCGAACAGCTCCGGCTCGATTTTCTGGCGCGCACCAACACCCGCGATCCGGTCAGGGATGTCGAAAACTGGCTGCGGCTTCAGCGATCCGGCGTCGAGCAGTTCACCGACATCGTGAAGCGCGCGCGTCTGGCACCGGCAACATCGGTGGCGATGCTGGCCCAGATCGGCGCGCAGGCGCGCGCGCTGCTCGGGCGCGAGGGGTAGCGTTATTTGATTGCCACGCTGAAAAGCCAGACGCGGATCGCGCTGGCCAAATTGGGCGGATCGCCGGCTTCCAGACGGTCCGCGTCGATCCGGGCGACGATGGCGCTGAGTGGCAGCTTCTGCGTTTCCGCCGCCAGTTCCAGGGCGTCCCAGAAAACCGGCTCGAGCGTGATCGATGTCGGATGCCCGGCAATCGTGATGCTGCGCTTGACCGGGGGATGATAGAGGTCGGTCCGGCTCAATACATGTGCTGTCCGCCATTGATCGACATCGTCGATCCGGTGACAAAGCCCGCGTCCTCGGAACACAGAAAGGCAACGCCGCGCGCGATCTCTTCGGCCTGACCCAGTCGCCCGACGGGAATTTTCGCGACGATTTTCTCGAGCACGGGTTCCGGCACCGCCGCCACCATATCGGTATCGATATAGCCCGGCGCGAGGGCGTTGACGGTGACGCCGGTTTTCGCACCTTCCTGCGCCAGCGCCTTGGTGAAGCCGTGAATGCCCGATTTGGCGGCGGCGTAATTGACCTGACCATATTGCCCGCCCTGGCCGTTGATCGAACCGATATTGACGATCCGCCCCCAGCCGCGTTCTTTCATGCCCGGAAAACAGGCCTTGGCCATGTTGAAACAGCCGCCAAGATTGACGCGCATTACTTCATGCCAGTCCTCGTAACTCATTTTGGCGAGCGTCCCGTCGCGGGTAATGCCGGCATTGTTGACCAGAATATCGACCGGCCCGACTTCTTTCGCGACTGTGGCGCAGCCTTCCTGACAGGCCTCGTGATCGCCGACGTCCCATTTATAGGCAGCAATGCCGGTGCGGTCGCTAAACTCCTTTGCTCTTTCGTCGTTCCCGCCATAATTCGCGACCACATTCACCCCCTGGTCTTTCAGCATGACGCTGATCGCTTCGCCGATGCCGCGCGTTCCGCCGGTTATTATTGCTGTCCTCGCCATTGTGCTTCCTTCTCCGTTTTTTCTTGGTGCCTCGTTTAGAAAGCGCAGCAGCGCGGCACAAGTTCCGGCTTGCGGGAAAAGCCATCCTGAACCGTCGGCAGGGCGTAATGGCCCGTTAACCATGTCGGTGAGGCTTGCGGTTACTGTTCATCGTTAATGCGCGCGATGGATGGCTAACCAGGTCGACATAACCGGCGAGATATCGGAACAGCGGAGCGGCTGGCTCTCGAGCCTTGCGCTGACGCGGGCCGACAATGCGTTCGATACCGAATTGCAGGGTGCCAAAGTGCGCCGCGCCGCAACACTCTGGCCAATCGCGTTTTACGCGCAGCTTGTCGCGCTGACACTGGCGCTGGCACCGCTCCTGCTGAGCCATGCCTATGATCGTCTTGCCATGTCCAGCATACCGGCGGGGATGATTGCGGCCATCAGCATCGCTGTTTCCATGCTTTTCAGCGCCTCGGCTTTTCGCAGAATGCGCCCGGACCGGCAGGTAAAGTTCCTGTTGCCGGCTACCGCCATGCTGGGCGCATCGGTGGCCTGGCTTGGATGGCTTGTCGGCACGGCGCCGGCCGCCGGTTTCGAAGCGATCGGGATTGTGGCAGTTGCGGCGGCGGCTGCGATTACCGTTATCTGCCTGCTTTCCGCGCCCGCCCTCATGCTGGGCTTTGCTGCCGCAGCCATTCTTGCCGGTTCGATAGTTTTAGCCAATCCGGCGATCGCGATCATCGGTATTGCCACCCTTGCATGCCTGTGGGCAGTGGCGCTGGTCCTCGCCCGCTACGACCGCCAGATCGCGGACAAGCTGCAACGCGAAGACAGCGACAGCCGCCGCGCGACCCGGCTGATTGCGGAGTTCGAGGCGAATGGCCAGGGCTGGTTCTGGGAAACAGACCGGGCGGGCAAGCTCGTCTATCTGTCCGACAAGCTGGCCGGACTGTTCGAGCGGAAACCCGGCGACCTGCGCGGCGAGCCGTTTGCGGCGCTGATCCAGTCAGAGGGCAGCGTGCAAGATGGCGAGCGCACACTCGGCTATCATCTCTCCGCGCGCAGTGCTTTTCGCGACGTCAATGTCCGGGCGGCGGTCGAGGGCGACGATCGCTGGTGGTCCATCTCGGGCCGCCCGATCGTCGATTCCATCGGCCAGTTTCGCGGCTTTTCCGGGACTGGCGCGGACCTGACCGATAAACGCCGGTCCGACGAGGAAGCCGCGCGCCTGGCCCGCTATGACGAACTCACCGGCCTCGCCAATCGCCAGCAAATGCGGCTGGCGCTCGACAATGCCCTCCACGCCGTGCGTGGCAAGGACCACAAGCCGGTGTCGCTCTTCCTGCTCGATCTCGACCGCTTCAAGACGGTCAACGATACGATGGGCCATCCTGTCGGCGATGAGTTGCTCAAACAGGTGGCGCAGCGTCTGTTCCGTTCGGTCGGCGATCGGGGCATGGTCGGACGTCTGGGTGGCGACGAATTCCAGATCGTTTTTCCCGAATTTGCCAATCGCGATGTCCTTGGCGAACGGGCCAGGGAAATAATCGCGGCCCTCTCGCGACCCTATCAGGTCGATGGCGTGACACTGACCATCGGCTGTTCGATCGGTATCGTGACCGCGCCGGAGGATGGCAGCGACTCCGATGCGCTGGTCCGCAACAGCGATCTAGCGCTCTATGCCGCGAAGGACGACGGCCGCGGCGTATTCCGCTTTTACGAAGACCATATGCACACCGGCGCGAAGAAACGGAAGCGGCTGGAGGACGATCTGCGCCATGCCCTCGACAAAGGCGAACTGCATCTCACCTATCAGCCGGTCGTCAGCACCGCCGACGCGCATATTGTCGGTTACGAGGCGCTGATTCGCTGGAATCATCCGAGCCACGGCGCGATTTCGCCGACCGATTTCATCCCGGTTGCGGAGGATATTCGACTGATCGAGCAGATCGGCGAATGGGTGCTGCGGACGGCGTGCCATGCCGCAGCCCAGTGGCCCGCCAATGTGCGCGTGGCCGTCAATGTCTCGCCGATCCAGTTCGCCAATCCCTCGCTTCCCGCAACAGTCGCCAGTGCGCTCTCCCGTTCCGGCCTCGCGCCGGACCGGCTGGAGCTGGAGATCACCGAGGGCGTGTTCCTCGACGAGGGCGCGGATACCGACCGCATGTTCAAGGCGCTGAAAGGGCTGGGCGTCCGGCTTGCGCTCGACGATTTCGGCACCGGCTATTCGTCGCTCGGCTATCTGAAGAGCGCGCCGTTCGACAAGATCAAGATCGACCAGTCCTTCATTCGCGGCGCTGCCGTGCCGGGCAACCGCAACGCGGCGCTGGTCAAGGCGATCGTCTCGCTGGCCGAGACGCTGTATATGGAAACGACCGCCGAAGGTGTCGAAATCGAGGACGAAATCGAGCTGGTCCGCGATCTGGGCTGTTCGCATATCCAGGGCTATATTTACGGCAAACCGATGCTCGACCAGGAAGTGCACAGGCAGCTTGCGGATAGCGAGGGCAAGGCGACGGCGTCCGGCTACAAAGCGAGCCGCAGCCCACGCTCCAGGATGCTGCGCAGCGCCATGGTCGATATCGGCGGCGACGCGCACAAGGTCCGTATTCGCGATATCTCGGCGACGGGTGCGATGATCGAGGGGTTACAAGGCGCGGAAGCGGACAGCGATATCCTGATCGAAATCCTCGAAAACCAGATGTTCCCGGCCAAGGTCAAATGGTCGGACAGGGACCGCGTCGGCATCGAATTCGCCCGCGGCTTCGATCTGGAGCGGCTGGCGGATTCACCGCACGTGGAGGTTCGGGCTGCTCCGGCGAAAGCCCTTGGAGGCTAGCCCACAACGGCTCGGTGGCCAGTATTTATCTCTTTACTAAAAGAGCTTCCGTCTCGCGTAAGTCCTTCATTAACCTTGATGCCCTACAGCAAGCCGATGGCGATATCAGGTAATAACAGCAGTTGCGATCTGGATATTTCGGAGACAGGTCTGCTCGTTCGCCTCGGGCTGGCTGCATCGGAAGACGGCTATCAGATATGGCAACAGATTGGCTGGTTCCGCCGTCTCGCGGCAGTCTGGCCAGCATGCATTCTGGCCAATTTCGCGTCGGTCGCTTTCGTCCTTTCGTTGAGCATAGCGACGGGCGCTCAGGATCGCCTCATTTTTACCGGTGCCTGCTCGACAGTAATAATGGCAATCAGCGTTCTCGCCTATTGGAGGCTGAGGGCCGGTTTCGCCGAAAACAAACAGCCTTTGAATGAAACGCATATGTCAGCACCCTGCGCTGCCGTGCTCGGTGTATCGTTTGCCTTATTATGCGGAGAAGGGGCATCCATCCCGGATGACATGATGGCCGTTGCCGGTGTGGCGTCGGTGATCGCAGCTGCCGTGATCTGTCTCATAGCCACTTTGGGAATTCCGGTTGTCTGCTGGAGTTTCATTATAGGCGGTCTCGTCGGAATGTTGGGCGCATCGAACTATCAGGCGCTTTGGATCACCATGCTGGTCGCTCTCGCCGTTTTCATCCTGTTCGGAGCATTGGCCTATCGCTCCGACAATCGCCAAACCCTTCGCCGCTGGCATCGCGATTGCGAGCATCGCCGCACATGGCGCCTCCTCAGCGAATTCGAAACCCATGGAAATGGCTGGTTCTGGGAAACGGACCGAGCCGGGAAAATCACCTATCTGTCCGAAAAACTGGCGATGGTGATCGACCGCTCGCCGCAACAGCTGATCGGTTCGCCGATGGTCGCGCTGATCGATTTCGATGGCGGCGAGAGGCATGACGACCGGTCGCTGGGATTCCACTTTTCGACGCGCAGTGCGTTCAGGGACATTCCGGTTCGGGCCGCCGCAGAAGGGGAAGAACGCTGGGTGTCGATTTCCGGTCGTCCGATACTCGATGAGATCGGCCAGTTCCGTGGGTATACCGGCAGCGGTTCCGACCTTACCGAAAAACGCCGGGTCGAGATCGAAGCCAACCGGCTCGCCCGTTTCGACAGCCTGACCGGTCTCGCCAACCGCCAGGAGATGCGACAGGCGCTTAAGGAAGCCTTGGGCGGCGATGACGAGAAACAGCTGAAAACCGTACCCACCGGGCTTTTTCTTCTCGATCTGGACCGATTCAAGGCGGTTAATGACACGATGGGCCACCCGGTCGGCGACAAGTTGCTCAAACAGGTCGCCGAACGGCTTTCGAAGACGGTCGGCGATGCGGGCAAAGTTGGCCGGTTGGGCGGCGACGAATTCGAAGTCGTATTGCCTGGCCTGATCAATCATAAGGAACTGGCAAAGATCGCCAAAAGCATCATTGCCGATTTGTCGCAGCCCTATCTGATCGACAGTGTTTCGCTGACAATCGGGTGTTCGGTCGGTATCGCAATCGGACCGGACGACGGCGAGACGCCCGACGAACTTACGCGCAACGCGGACCTTGCGCTCTATGCCGCCAAGGCCGACGGTCGCGGTGTCCATCGTTTTTACGAGACCGATATGCATGCCGGGGCCAAGGCACGCAAACGTATCGAGGACGATTTGCGTGGCGCGCTTGGCAGAAACGAGCTGCATGTCGCGTATCAGCCGGTCGTGAGCACCATGACAGGCGAAATCGTAAGTTACGAGGCGCTGGTGCGGTGGGATCACCCTACACGCGGAGCTATTCCCCCCGTGGAGTTCATTCCGGTCGCCGAGGATATCCGCCTCATCGAACCGATCGGGGAATGGGTCATGCGTACCGCTTGCGAAGACGTCGCGCGCTGGCCCGATCATATACGGGTTGCGGTCAATGTGTCGCCGATCCAGTTTGCAAATCCCGGCCTGCCGAATGTCGTCTCCAGCGCGCTCGCGAATGCCGGAGTCTTACCCGACCGTCTGGAACTGGAAATAACCGAAAGCGTATTCCTGAATGAAAGTGCCGACACCCATGCGATGTTCGCAACATTGAAACGGGTCGGCGTTCGCCTCGCGCTGGACGATTTTGGCACCGGGTATTCTGCGCTCGGCTATCTGAAAGCCGCGCCTTTCGACAAGATCAAGATTGACCAGTCCTTTATTCGCGGAGCGGGCGTGGCGGGCAATCGCAACGCCGCGATCATCAAATCCATCGTGACGCTGGCGGAGACGCTGAATATGGAAACGACCGCCGAGGGCGTCGAGCTGGAAGAGCAGGTCAAACTGGTTCGCGATCTTGGCTGCTCACATATTCAGGGATATTTTTTCGGCAGGCCGATGCGCTTCGAGGATGCGGAAAAACATCGGACAAGCGGCGCGGCGAAGACCGACGCGCTCAGTTACCGGGTAAAGCGCGATCCACGGCAAAAAATTCTGCGGCGATCGAGAATCGAGCATGATGGTAAAGTTACGGACGTGATGATGCGCGACATTTCTACGACCGGCGCTATGGTCGAGGGTGCCGGGCCATTCGAAGCTGGCGATAAGATATTGGTTGAAATTCTGGAAGACCAAATGTTTTCGGCCACCGTGCGCTGGTCTATCCTCAACCGCGTCGGGATGGAGTTTGCCGAAAATTTCGATCTGGAACGGATAAATACTCCTTATTCGGTTGCTAATGTGCCTTACAAATCGGAAATCCGGACCGGGACGGGCGGTGGCTAAGCCCAGCCCGCAAGCTCCCGCCGCACCAGTGTTTCCAGCATCGTCATCCCCGGCTCGCCATCGTTGAGGCAGGGCAGATAGGCGAAATCCTCGCCGCCCGCCTCCTGAAACTGCTCTTTTCCGGTAATCGCCAGTTCTTCGAGCGTTTCCAGGCAATCGGCGGAAAAGCCCGGCGCGAAGATGGCGATTTTGCGGATGTCTCTCTCCGGCAGCGCGCGCAGCAGATCGTCGGTCGCCGGTTCGAGCCATTTGGCGCGCCCGAAGCGGGACTGGAAGGTGGTGAAGAGCGCGCGTCCGAGCGCCTCGCCGACCAGACGCGCGGTCTTCTGGCACTGGCAGTGATAGGGATCGCCAAGTTCCAGCGTCCGGCGCGGCATCCCGTGAAAACTGGCGATCAGCGCCTGCGGTTCGAAATCGAGTGCGGCGAGGCCATCGCGGATCGAGGTGGCCAGCGCATCGATATAGGCCGGGTCGTCATGATAGGGCGGCAGCGTGCGCAGCGCCGGTTGCCAGCGCATGGTGCCGAGCGATGCCGCCGCCGCATCGACTACCGTCGCCGTCGTTGCGGCGCTATATTGGGGATAGAGCGGCGCGATCAGAATGCGCTCGCAGCCCGCCTCCTTCATTTTTTTCAGGCAAAAATCGATGCCGGGCCGACCATAGCGCATCGCATGGCGGACATGGATGGTCTCGCCGAGGCGCGTTTGGAGGTTTTCGGCCTGCCGTTGGGTAATAACCGCCAGCGGCGAACCCTCCCCGGTCCAGACTTTTGCATAAGCCCGTGCGGATTTGCGGGGACGGGTGTTGAGAATAAGGCCGTTCAATATCGGCTTCCAGACCAGCCCCGGCAGCTCGACCACCCGCCTGTCCGAGAGAAATTCTCCGAGATAGCGGCGTACCGCGCTCGCCGTCGGCGCATCGGGCGTGCCGAGATTGACCAGCAATACGCCGATTTTCGAAACGGGCAGGTCGATATGGAAATCCGGCTTTTCCATCAGGCGACACCGCCGACGATGAAGGGCAGCTTGCGCAGGCGCTGGCCGGTCGCGGCATAGAGCGCGTTGCCGATGGCGGGCGCGACCGGTGGTACGGCGATTTCGCTGACGCCGCCCGGCGCTTCCTCGCTGGCGATGATTTCGACGGCAATCTCCGGTGTATCGGCCAGAATCGGCAGATCGAGATCGTTGAAATTGCGGGCCGTCGCTTCGCCCGCGTCATAGCGGATTTCTCCGCCCAGCGCGGAAGCCATGCCGAATATTATGCCGCCCTCGATCTGCTGTCTGACGATTTCGGGATTGATCACGCGTCCGCAATCGATCGCGGCGGATACCTTGTCGATAATCGGCTGCTGCCGGTCCCCGACATGCAGCCTGACCACCATCGCAACATGGCTGCCGAAGCAGCTGTGCGCGGCCAGCCCCATGCCACCGCCCTGCTCGCCGCCGTCCCAGCCGCCGAGCTGTGCCGCGACCGTCAGGCAACGGGCGAGGCGGGTTTCCTCGTTCAGCATCCCGATGCGGAAGGACAGCGGCTCGATATTCGCGCGCTTCGCCAGTTCGTCGATGAAGCATTCGCGGAAAAACGCCGTGTAACTGTGTGCCATCGAACGCCACAGCCCGCATTCGACACCGATATCGACGGGCATATGCTCGACCGCGAGATTGGGGATATCATATGGCGCCCGCGCGCCGTCGACCGCGCCGCGATTGGCATCGCCGACATCACCGGTGAACGGCGCGTTTGGCATCGTCCGGGCGGCGATCTGCGCATCGGCATTGGGCACGGCGATGCGCGTATGCAGCGCCGCGATCTTGCCATTGCGGCCCATTTTGCCGGTCAGCCGCGCG
>JBGTHW010000115.1:0-12071 GCA_041746035.1 Parasphingopyxis sp. | reverse complement strand
TGCGCCTGCCGCGCGCGACGCGCGATATCGCACTGCCGTCCGTAAGCGGCCCGCGCGGGCGTCCGCTGGTGGTGATCGATGCCGGGCATGGTGGGCACGATCCGGGAGCGATTTCGCCCTTTGGCGGACGCCACGAGAAAGACGCGGCGCTCGCCATAGCGCGTGCGGCAAGGGACCGGCTGCTCGCTTCGGGCCGGGTCCGCGTCGCCCTGACCCGCGAGGACGACCGCTTTATCGTGCTGCACGAACGCTACGAGATTGCCCGCCGCCTGGGGGCGGAACTGTTCATCTCGGTGCATCTCGACAGCGCCGATAACAGCGATGCCCATGGCGCGACCATCTACACCCTCTCCGAAGTCGCCTCTGATCGGGAATCCGCGCGTCTCGCGCGCCGGGAAAATGCCGCCGATATCATCAACGGGGTCGATCTGGGCGGCGAGAACAACGACGTCCGTTCGATCCTTGTCGATCTCACCCAGCGCGAGACGATGAATATCTCGGCCCGCTTCGCCAGCCTGCTGCGCCGCGAAAGCAGCCAAGGCCTGGAATTCCGCGCCGATGCCCACCGCTTCGCCGGTTTCGCCGTCCTCAAGGCCCCGGACGTCCCCTCGATCCTGCTCGAAACCGGCTTCCTGACCAACGAGGACGATGCCCGCAGGCTATTCTCCCGCGACGGCCAGCAAAGCATCGGCCAGGGCATCGCCAGCGCCGTGGAAACCCATTTCGCGCGGCGGCTCACCGGGCAGACGGCGGGGAGGCGGTAGCTGCTTTCGCGATAGTTTTTTGAAAGCGGATGCACAGCCCCATCTGGTCTTTCTGCCGGGCAAAGATATGCTCCACGTGGGCCCGGACTTTCGATTTGGCCGCGTTCGCCTTCGCGGCTCGGGCATTGGCTTGCCACGGGGCTTCTTGCGGTGGATGCGGCTGATCCGACCTGCCGCTTGAGCCATTCTCATTGGCCTTGCTGCGACAGCCGGTGTCTGCCCAGACTTGTGCAAAAATCAGGACCACCAGGCCCAAACGCTACTGCGCAGTCCAGCCGCCATCCATCGAGAGGTTGGCACCGGTTATCTGCGCGGCTTCGTCGCGGCAGAGATAGAGCGCGAAGCTGGCCACCTGTTCGGGCGTCACGAATTCTTTGGTCGGCTGGGCGGCGAGCAGAACATCGTTCATGACCTCGTCCCGCGTCAGCCCGCGCGATGCCATGGTGTCGGGAATCTGTGCCTCGACGAGCGGCGTCCAGACATATCCCGGGCTAATGCAATTGACCGTGACGCCGTCCTGCGCGGTTTCGAGCGCGACGGTCTTGACCAGTCCCGATATCCCGAATTTCGCCGCCACATACGCGGACTTGTTCGGGCTGGCCACCAGCGAATGGGCCGACGCGGTGCAGATAATCCGGCCCCAGCCGCGCTCCTTCATGCCGGGCACGACCGCACGCATCAGATGCCAGGCCGATGACAGGTTGATCGCGATAATCGCATCCCATTTTTCGGGCGGGAAATCCTCGATCCTGGCGACATGCTGGATACCGGCATTGGCGATAGCGATGTCGACAGCGCCAAATTCGCTTTTGCATTGCTCGACCATCGCGACGATCTGGTCGGGCTTGGTCATATCGGCATCGGAATAGATCGCCTTGCCGCCAGACGTCTGTTCGAGGCCTTTGCGCTCTTTCTCGATCTCGTCGGCATCGCCGAACCCGTTGATAACGATATTCGCGCCTTCGGCGGCGAAAGCCTTGGCATAGGCGAGACCGATGCCCGAGGTGGAGCCGGTGACGATGGCGGTTTTGTCTTTGAGGAACATGGGTGGTCTCCTTGTGTCAGGCCGAATTGAAATCGAAGGCGGCGCTCTCGCCATTGACGATATTGCTGGCGATGATTTCGCCCTTGTCCATCGTTTCCGCGACTGCGTCACAGCCCGCCTGCCAGTGTTCGTCCATCGCGCGGCGCGAAAACTCGTAATCGCGCGAACCTCCCTCCCAGGCGTTGGCCTTGTAGATCAGATGGACGATATTGATCGCGGGCTCCTCGGCCAGCGGCCTCAGTGCTTTCACATCGGGATCGTCGCACATTTCTTTCGGCAATTTATCGAGTACCTTGCGGATGGCCTCGGATGTGGCGCAATGGGCGAGCAACTGGTCGGTCACCTGCCGCGTCCGGCTCGAATAGCGGATTTCCTTCTCGCGCGCGAAAACATCGTCGATGGTTTGCGGCTGGGTATCGGTAGCGCTGAACAAATCGACCTGGAAAACCAGCATGTCGCCGGTCTGTTCGCTGACAACATATTGCAGCGGTGTATTGGAAACGAGTCCGCCGTCCCAATAAAGGCTGCCATCGATTGCCACCGGCGCGAAACCCGGCGGCAGCGCGCCCGAGGCCATGATGTGGCGCGCGTCGATGCGTTCCTTCTCGCTGTCGAAATAGCGGAAATTGCCGGTCTCGATATTTACCGCGCCGACCGACAGGCGGACGGTGGGATCGTTCAGAATGTCCCAATCGACATGGGCGTTAAGCGTTTCTTCGAGCGGGGCCGTGTCATAGAAGCTCAGCGCCTGTTCGGTGCCCGGCACGGCGAATTGCGGCGCGATCATGCGCGGATCGAAGAAGCCGGGCACGCCGAATGTCGCAACATAGCCCGCCGACCATTCATGCAGAGCCTCGCGCATCATGTCGTTCGGCCAGACAGGAAAGCTGGGGAGCGCGCTTGTCAGTCGCTCCCAGAAGCTGCGCAGTTTCGCGCGACGCTCGCCGATCGGGTTGCCCGCGATAATCGCCGCGTTGATCGCGCCGATGGAAATGCCCGCGACCCAGGTCGGCTCGACCCGCGCTTCGGCCAGCGCCGCGAAAACGCCCGCCTGATAGGCACCGAGCGCCCCGCCGCCCTGCAATACAAGCACAGTCTGTTCGGGCAGCGGCAGGGCACCGCCGGATTTTTCATCGGCGGGAAGAGGTTCGGCATCGGCCATGATATTGCAATGCACAATGGAGGCAGGTGGTTCCGGTGCAAACCGATAATCGGGGGCGGTAATTGCAACCAAGGCCCAACCCGCGCATTATCCCTTTTAACATCAGGGAGAATCACATGCGCCTCGACGATCTGGATCCGAGCCGAAATACACGAGACCTTGGTCGGGGACGCGGAGGCGGCGGATTTCGTGCTGGTGGTGGACTCGGGAGCCTCATCGGGCTTTTGCCGATGTTGGTGGGGCGAAAGCGCGGCTGGGGAAGTATCGTCATTCTCGCGATTATCGGCTTTATGGTTTGGCAGAGCGGAATTTTTCAGACGTCAAGCGTCACATCGACAAGCGCGCGCGAGCAGCAGGCTGGCGGTGCGGAGCAGGCGTGCGACACCGAGGCGGAACTCTTTGCGTGCCGCGTTCTCGCTTCGACCGAACAGACATGGGAGCAGCTGTTCCGGCAAGATGGTTCGCAATATGCAGCGCCCACTCTCTATTTCTATAAGGGCCAAACCCAGTCCGGCTGCGGGGCGGCCGCGGCCACCATGGGTCCGTTCTACTGTCCGTCCAACCAGGGCATTTATCTCGACACGAGTTTTTTCCGTGAAATGGAAGCACAGATGGGCGCGGCGGGCGATTTCGCACAGGCCTATGTTATCGCACATGAGGTCGGCCATCATATCCAGACGATCACCGGAAGAGCCGCCGATATCCGTCGCCAGCAGCAAAGTGTTGGCAGTACGCAAGGCAACGAATTGCAGGTGCGAATGGAGCTACAGGCCGATTGCTATGCCGGTATATGGGCCGCGCGCAATCGCGACCGGATAGAACCGGGCGATATCGAGGAAGGCATGACTGCCGCGAACGCGATTGGCGACGATACACTGCAGAGGCAAGCACAGGGATATACCGTGCCGGAGAGCTTCACCCACGGCACCTCGGCACAGCGGCAACGCTGGCTAAGGCGCGGACTCGATAGCGGCGATCCGGAAGCGTGCGATACTTTCGGCGCGCGGCGGCTGTGACGGGCCTGCCTTCCCGGTCATGCGGTGGAAGCGGCCGCGTCGTGCACCGGCGCGACGGGTGGTCTGTATAATCGGCGGGCATTCGCCGAAGCCGTGTTTGCGATCGAAGCCCTGCGCGGCATGGAACGGCTTCGGTCGCCATCGGTTGACCAGGTAACAGCCAAAACCGGCAGAAAGAAACTATCATGCCCACCATTCTGATTACCGGTGCCAATCGCGGCATCGGCCTCGAATTCGCAAAGCAGTATGCCGCCGATGGCTGGGACGTGATCGGTACCGCGCGCCAGCCCGGCGAAGCCGATGAACTGAACGCGCTCGATCATTGCGAAACTGTGCAACTCGATGTTACCGACCCCGAAAGTCTCGGGAAATTCATGAGCACGCTTGGCGCGCGATCCCTCGATATCTTTGTCAATAACGCCGGTATCTATGGCAGCCGCGAACTCGACCGGGAGACCTGGCTCGAAACGCTGGAGATCAACACCGTCGCACCGACCCTGCTCGCCGAACGGCTCAAACCCAATATCATGGCGGGTGGCCAGAAGAAGATGGCGGTCCTTTCCAGCCGCATGGGCAGCATCGGCGAGAGCGACGGCACCCATGCGATCATCTACCGCTCCTCCAGGGCCGGACTGAATGCCGCGTGGAAGGCGCTCGGCAACGATTACAGCAAAGACGGCATCGCCGTGGCGATCCTCCATCCCGGCTGGGTGCAGACCGATATGGGCGGAGAAAATGCCACTATCGATCCCGAGACCAGCGTCAGCGGGTTGCGACAGGTACTCAACGATCTTTCACTGGAAACCACCGGCCGTTTTATTTCTTATGATGGAAGCGCCATCGCCTGGTAGGCAGGATGGCTTAAACCCGTTCTTTTTGATAGAGCGGTTGCATGTTGGGTAAATTCGACAGGGTCGCCGCCTTGACCGCTCTTGCGATTATCGCCGGTTGCGCCGCTGCCGCGCCCGATGCCCCGGTGCCTGACGCCGCCGAACTAACACTCCAGGGCAACCGGAACAGCGTCGAAGCGTCGGTTCGGGCCGCCAACGCTGTGGAAGACGGCCCCTACATCCTGCCTTTTTGGGTGAATATAGATCACCCGGATGTTGCCACGCTTGTCGATGCGGATGCGCATCCGTGCGGCGGCGTGGTCCGGCACCAGGTCACCGCGATTCCCGAATTTCCGGAGGGCGGACTGTTCTTTGCATCGACAGCAGGCGAATATAATACCGTCGGCAATCCGGTACGCGAATGGAAGCTACCCGTCGATTATCTGCTGCTCGCACTGGACGGAGACCGTGTCCTGATCGAACTCGCGGTTCCGGACGAACGCAGGAGCCAATATTGGATCGATCCGGCAGGCCGTATCAGCAGGGCACCCGTGCGGATCGACTTCGGACAGGAGATATATGAGGACATCGTCGAATGTCCGGCGCGTTTCGGCCCGGCGGGCGCGGGCGTTACCTGCCGCGAGATGACCGACCTCGGCACCGGAGAACCGCACAGGCTCTCCATCGAAGATGTCTGCACCTGATCCGGTGAGCTGGGAAAAGGAAATCGAGGAGCTGCGCCAGCGCGAAGCCTGGGCAGAAGAAATGGGCGGTGCCGAAAAGGTCGCGCGCCAGCATAGTCGCGGCAAGCTGGATGCGCGGGAGCGGATCAAACGCCTTGTCGATGCGGACAGCTTTCGCGAGATCGGCAAGATCGCGGGCCGCGGGCAATATGCCGAAGATGGCAAACTCATCCATGCCTCTCCCTCCAACCTGATCTATGGCCGCGCGAATATCGAGGAGCGGCCCGTGGTCGCCAGTGCCGACGATTTCACCGTGCGTGGCGGCGCGGCGGATGCGGCCTTGCATCGCAAATTCGTGCAGTGCGAGAAAATGGCGCATGAGCTCGGCATTCCGTTGATCCGCATGATCGACGGCACGGGCGGTGGCGGGTCGGTCAAGACGCTCGAAGATACCGGCTTCACCTATGTCCCGGCCGTGCCCGGCTGGAGCGATATCATGAAAAACCAGGAGACGGTGCCGGTGGTAGCCCTGGCGCTGGGGCCGACAGCGGGAATGGGGGCTGCCCGGACCGTTGCCAGCCATTATTCGGTGATGGTGAAAGGGCTGTCTCAGCTATTCGCCGCTGGCCCGGTGGTAGCGCAGGCAATTGGCGAGGATGTCGACAAGGAGGGACTGGGCGGCAGCGATATCCATACGCGCAATGGCGTAGTCGACGAAGAAGTAGCCAGCGAGGACGAGGCTTTTGCCGCGGCCAGGCGGTTCCTCTCCTATCTGCCGAGCAATGTGGAACAGTTCGCCGCGCGGACACCCAACGCCGACCCGGCGGATCGCCGCGAGGAGAGGCTGCTCTCCGTCGTTCCGCGCAAAGACAAACAGGTCTATTCGATGCGCGCCGTAATCGAAGCGGTGTTCGACAAAACCAGCATCTTCGAGATGGGCAAACGCTGGGGCCGGGCGGCGATCACCGCTTTTGCCCGGCTGGATGGCTGGCCGGTCGCTGTGCTCGCCAATGATCCGAGCTTCCTCGGCGGATCATGGGAGGCGAAGTCTTCGGAGAAGGTAAAGCGCTTCGCCGAGCTGGCCGAACAGTTTCACCTGCCGGTCGTGCATCTTGTCGATAATCCCGGCTTCATGGTCGGCGTCGAGGCGGAGCGCACCGGAACGATCCGCTATGGGGTCGAGGCGATGAATGCGGTTTATAAGGCCACCGTTCCCTGGGCGAGCGTGATTGTGCGCCGCGCATACGGGATCGCGGGATCCGCGATGTCGAACGCCGACCGCTTCCAGTATCGCTTCGCCTGGCCCAGCGGCGACTGGGGTTCGCTTCCCATCGCGGGCGGTCTGGAAGCCGCCTATAAAGGCGATATCGAAGCAGCCGACGACCCGGCGGCGCGGCTTCAAGAGATCAAGGCCAGGCTGGAGCGCGTCACTTCGCCCTTCCGCACGGCGGAGCATTTCAGTGTCGAGGACATCATCGATCCGCGCGATACTCGGCCGCTATTGTGCGAGTTTGCCGATCTGGCATGGCGAAAACTCGGAAGCGCGCGGCGGCCTATGTGACGGAAATCGAGAATGCGCCGATCAGCCCGTCTATGACGAATTGCGCAGCGAGCGCCGCCAGCACCACACCGAGAAGCCGCGTGATGACCGCCTCGATCCGCTGACCCAGCAGCCGCATGATCGGCCCCGCACCGAGCAGTGCGAGCAGCGTTGCCAGAAGTACCGTGCCCAGAGCGGCCATCACCACCAGCGATTCGGTGATGCCCACGCTGCGCGCTTCCAGCAGCATCACCGAGGCAATCGTGCCCGGCCCGGCAATCATCGGCATCGCCATCGGAAAGGCCGAAACGTCCTCGATCTCCGGCGTATCGATGACTTTCTGCGCCCGGTCCTCGCGACGCTGGTCGCGTTTCTCGAAAACCATCTCGAAACCGATCAGGAACAGCATGATGCCGCCTGCAATACGAAACGCATCGAGACTGATGCTCAGCGCGCCCAGCAATTGCTCGCCGAGCAGGGCGAAGAACAGCAGGATGATGGTGGCGATGACAACCGCCCGGATCGCCTGCATCCGGCGCTCGCGGTCGGTCGCGCCGGCCGTCAGGCTGGCGAAAATCGGCGCGCAACCGGGCGGATCGATCACGACGAAAAACGTAATCAGTGCCGAAATGAAAAGCTCGATCACAGCCCCTCCGGCGGCGCGAGACCGGCGCGGGCGTGGGCGGCGACAAGCGTGTTGCGGAGCAGCACGGCGATGGTCATCGGGCCAACACCGCCCGGTACAGGGGTGATCGCTTTGACGTGATCTGCCTCGGCGAACGCGACATCGCCGACAAGGCGGCCCTTCGTGCCCTCGGTTTCCGATGCGAGCCGGTTGATGCCGACATCGATCACCGTCGCGCCGTCCTTCAGCCAGCTGCCCTTCACCATCTCGGCGCGGCCGACGGCGGCGACAACGATATCGGCTGCCCGCACCTTGTCGGCCAGATTGCGGGTACGGCTGTGCGCCATCGTAACCGTGCAATTTTCGCCGAGCAGCAGCTGCGCCATTGGCTTGCCGACGATATTGGAACGCCCGACAATCACCGCATCCAGCCCCGTCAGGTCGCCGAGCGTATCCTTGAGCAGCATCAGGCAGCCGAGCGGTGTGCACGGCACCAGCGCCTCCTCGCCGACCGCGAGCCTGCCCGCATTGACGACATGGAAGCCATCGACATCCTTGGCCGGATCGATGGCCGCGATCACCGCCTTGTCGTCGATATGGTCCGGAAGAGGTAGCTGCACCAGAATGCCATCGACATTCTCGTCGGCATTAAGCTGATGCACCAGCGCGATCAGGCTGTCCCGATCGACAGTATCGGGCGGGTGGTGCTCGAAACTCTCCATCCCCGCTGCCACGGTCGCCCTACCTTTGGAACGGACATAAACCTGGCTCGCCGGGTCTTCGCCGACTAGCACCACGGCCAGCCCGGGCTTGCGCCCCGTCGCGTCCACAAAAGCCGGGACGCGCTCGCCCACACGCTCACCGAGCTTCGCCGCAAACGCCTTGCCGTCGATAATCGCGGCGCTCACTGAACCTGAATTCCGGCGAGTACGCTTAAAAGCAGATTCAACACTAGCAGCACAATGATCGGCGAGAAATCGAGACCGCCGAAATCGGGCAGAACGGCGCGGATCGGGCGATAGATCGGGTCGGTTATCCGGTCGAGCCAGTAAAGGAAACGCCGGATACCGTCATTCTGGGTGTTGATGACATTGAACGCCAGCAGCCAGCTGATAATGACCTGCCCGATAATCACCCAGATCAGCACCCAGATCAGAATGCTGGCCATTTGAATAAGGGCGTTGAGTAAATCAGGCATGGTCGAAAAGCTTCCCGTAGTTTCGCGCCGCACTTAGCGACTGGGCGGGACGGGTTCAATGACAGGAGAGGATTTACACCGCCCGCACCATCGTGCCGACGCCCTGGCGGGTGAAGAATTCCAGCAACAGTCCGTGCGGCACACGGCCATCGAGAATCACCGCCGCTTCGACGCCGCCCTCGACAGCCTTTACGCAGGTTTCCAGCTTCGGGATCATCCCGCCCGTTATCGTGCCATCTGCCCGAAGCACACCGAGTGTGTCCGGAGTCAGATCGGTCAGCAACGCACCGTCTTTCGACAGCACCCCCGCGACATCGGTGAGCAGAAACAGTCGCTTCGCGCCGAGCGCCGCAGCCACCGCACCCGCCATCGTGTCGGCATTGATATTATATGTGTGGCCTTCTCCATCGACCCCGACCGGCGCGACGACCGGTACCATCCCGGCGTCGGAAATCGTATCGATCACCGTGCGGTCGATGGCCACCGGCTCGCCGACAAAGCCGAGATCGACGGCGCGCTCGATATTGCTTTCCGGGTCGCGGACGCTGCGCTCGACCTTTTGCGCGCGGACGAAGCCGCCATCCTTGCCCGAGATCCCGACCGCGCGACCGCCGGCCTGTCCGATCCAGCTCACCAGCTCCTTGTTGATGGCTCCCGACAGAACCATTTCCGCGATCCTGGCGGTTTCGGCATCGGTTACGCGCAGGCCATCGACGAACTCGCTCTCGACGCCCAGCTTCTCCAGCATCGCGCCGATCTGCGGCCCGCCGCCATGCACCACCACCGGATTGATGCCGACCGCCTTGAGCAGCACGATATCCTGCGCGAAATTATGCGCCGCCTCGGCATCGCCCATCGCATGGCCGCCATATTTGACCACAAATGTCGCGTCGGCGAAGCGCTGCAGATAGGGCAGCGCCTCGACCAGCGTTTCGGCCTTCTGAAGCTGGCGCGGGTGGGGGGCGTGGGCGTCGGTCATAGGCTGCGGCTCTAGCGGATTATTTATTGCGCGTGCAAAAAACTCTTGAAGTTGACGCAGCGTCAACTGCTATCTGCAATTCATGACGCAGAATCTCGATATTGCCGACGTTGCCCGCCGCACCGGCCTGACCAGTCGCGCGCTGCGCTTCTACGAGGCGCGCGGACTGATTGCGCCGCTGCGTACGGCATCGGGGCGTCGGGTTTTCGCCGCCGAAGATCTCGAACGCATCCATAAATTGCTCGCGCTAAAACGCGCCGGACTCAGCCTCACCCAGATCAAGAGCCTGTTCGACGGCAAGCCGATCGACCTTGCCCATCTGCTGCGCGCGCAGATCCACGCGATCGAGGGACAGGCGCGCCGCCTCGGCGAGGCGAAACAGCATCTCGCAACCGCCCTGTCCCGCATCGACCGAGGCGAGCCGCTCGATGCCGAGACGCTTTGCTCGCTGATTCGCAACGGAGACAGCATCATGGAAAACGAAAACTGGAAGAGCGTCGTCGATCGCTATTTCACGCCCGGCGAACAATCCGCCTTCAAGGCGCGGATGAACGACGTGCCCGGGGGATTCGATGAGGCCGAATATGGCGAAAAATGGAAGGCGCTGTCGACCGAGATCGAGGCGGCGCTGCCGCTTGCATCGGAATCGAGCGCGGCTCAGGCTTTTGTCGATCGCTGGTTCGCGCTGCTCAAACCGTTCAGCGCTGTTGCGACGCCCGGAATGTGGCAGGGCACGGCGAAAATGTATGACGATATGGACAATTGGCCCGGCAATGCCGAAGCCGGGTTCTCGAAACGCGTCTGGGATTTTATCCGCCAGGCCACGCAAGCGCGTATCGCCGCAGGCAAGACAGTCGACGGGCCGGAATGGATGACGGGAGAAACATCATGAACGATAACGGTGCGCGGCTTTCGGGGCGGGCAAAGACGCTCGCCCTGATCGGCATCGTCGTTGCGGTCGGGCTGCCGCTCATCGCCTTCCTTCCCTTCCGGCTCGGCGGTTCTACACCCCCTTTGTTCGCGCGCGAGGCGATCTGGTGGGGGATGGCGGCACTCGTCATCTTGTGGGTCGTCATCGTCGAACGCAGGCCGCTTTCCTCCATCGGCATCCGCCGGCCCGGATGGGGGACGCTGGGCTGGGCGATCATCGGCACTATCGCGCTGATGGCAAGCGTTATGCTTAGCTTTGCCGTGATCCTGCCGGCGCTCGGGCTGACGCCGAACATGGAACAGACCGGTGCCATCGCCGGGCTTCCCCTATGGCTGCTCGTCGCGACGCTGGCGCGCGCCGGGATCGTCGAGGAGATTCTGTTTCGCGGCTACCCGATCGAGCGGGTCGAGGCGCTGACCGGCAGCACCTGGCTCGCCGCGCTGATCCCCGGCGCGATATTCATCCTCGCTCATCTGCCGGGCTGGGGCGGACCGCAGCTGATCATCATATCGCTCGGCACGGTCATCATGACCGCGCTCTATCTGTGGCGGCGCGACCTCGTCTGCGTGATGATCGCGCATGTCGCGACCGACCTGATTGGCTTTATGCTCGCCCGCGCGCAAATGTAGCGGATCACACAGTCACTCCCTCGAAGCACCTCGAACTTCGTCGACAAACAGCCGCGGCCTCTCCAACGCCGCGAAATCCGCATCCGGCGGGGATGGTGACCGCCGTCGGATCGGGCTGGCCCAAGCTGTGCCAAGGCGCTCCGACGATGCCCTTCGCCTTCGCTCCGTTCGCGAAAGGTCACGGATCGGCGATGCGTCGCAAGAGCAGGCTACCGGGAGCGGTGCGGATCACGGGACGCTGCTCGCAATCGCGCACCAAGTGCCGCTGCCCTCCAAATGCCCCGACCAGTCCTGGCGCATCATGTCCATCGGATCGATCCGTCCCTGTCCGCAACCCTATCCTTTCCGGTGCGTTGACAGGCCGATGGACAGGAAAAGCACCGCACCGGAAATATTTGCAGCGGAAGAGGACGAGGAAACCGTGGAGGTGCCCGGCGCAACCGCGCATTCTCCGCTTCAATTGCCACCCCGCGCATGGTGGGCGGTCATCAAACGCATTTATGTGATGAACGGCTTTCACAACCTGCCGCTGCTCGCCGCAGGTGTGGCTTTTTTCGCGTTCCTCGCCTTTGTCCCGCTGATCGCTGCGGTGGTTTTGTCATACGGCCTTCTCGGCGACCCGGCAGATGTATCGCGGCACATGGAAACGGTTATACTGCTCGTCCCCGC
>JBGTHW010000114.1:0-6713 GCA_041746035.1 Parasphingopyxis sp. | reverse complement strand
AACTGAAGATTATAGGGCGGGTCGGCGAAAATCATGTCGATACAGCCATCGGGCAGGCTCGCCATGCCGACGATGCAATCCGATTCGATGATGCGATCCGCTTCGATAGCGGGCGCAATCGCCCGTTTGGCGCGCGCTTTGCGCGTCGTGATCGCCTTTGCAACAGTAGCCATTCGCCTGCCCCCGAAACGAGCCACAAGGAGTGAGTCCAACCGGACCCCGGGTCAAGCCAAACATCGTTAACGAATAGCGTGAGGATGTCGTTAGCAGGCCGGGAACGAAATGAGTCCCCCACGAGATATGGTGTCGCGGGTGCGCACGAGACTCAAGATGATGCGGTGTGGCGCAAAGGACTCAAATTTTGAGCAAAAGCTGCGATACCGGTGCGAAGGTGCGTCGATGGAGCGGCGTCGGACCATAATCGCGCAAGGCGGCCATATGCTCCACCGTGCCATAACCCTTGTTGCGCTCCCAGCCATATTCGGGATGCGCCAGCGCCGCCTCCCGCATCATCCTGTCACGGGTTTCCTTGGCGATAATCGAGGCTGCGGAAATGCAGGGATGCGAGGCATCGCCGCCGATCACGGCTTCGGCCATATAGTGCCAATCCGGCAGACGATTGCCATCGACAAACACATGATCCGGCACATCGGACAGCGCCATGACTGCGCGAGCCATCGCTTTCATTGTCGCCTGCAGGATGTTGATGCGATCGATTTCTTCGACATCGGCAACACCGACGCCGAAAATGCAACGCTCGCGGATTTCGGCTTCCAGCACCGCCCGGCGTTTCGCGGAGAGTTTCTTGCTATCATCGAGGCCATCAATGCCTGGTTCACAGAGAACGACTGCCGCCGCAACCACAGGGCCCGCCAATGGCCCCCTGCCCGCTTCGTCAACGCCCGCAATGAACATCTATGCCGAAACCTGGTTATTGCGAGCGCAGCGAAGCAATCCGGAATGGGGCGCTATAACCTGGATTGCTTCGCTGCGCTCGCAATGACAAAGGATGTTTTCTCCCCCGATATTTACGGTCAAGGCCAGAACTCCCCGACGGCCGCAAAGCCCATCGGTCCGCTCCCCTTGCCTAGCCCCGGCGCGGCTTTCAGCGCGGCGCGGACAAACCCCCGCGCGCGGTTGGCGGCTTCGACCATATCCAGCCCCTGCCCCAGCCCGGTCGCCAAGGCGCTGGACAGCGTACAACCCGTGCCGTGCGAATGCACCGTATCGATCCGCTTGCTTTTCCAGCGATCGACCTTGCCTTCCGGCGTCACCAGCACATCGGTGATCATCTCGTCCTCCAGATGCGCGCCCTTGGCGAACACCGTGCATTCGAAATCGCGCGCCAGCCGCCGCGCTTCCCGCTCCATCTCATAGGCCGAGGCGAGCCGGGACCAGGTGAGCCGCGCCAGCTCCGGTATATTCGGGGTGACGACAGTCGCCACACCCATCAGCGCATGAAACGCCGCTATCGTTTCCTCATCGGCGAGCGAGGGTCCGCTGGTTGCGACCATCACGGGATCGAAAACAACCGGCACGCCAATGTCCTTCAATCGCGCCGCCAGCGTCAGCACCAGCGCGGACGATCCCAGCATCCCGATCTTGATGGCATCGATACCGATGTCGGACGTCACTGCATCGATCTGCGCGACGACCAGATCGGCGGACAAGGGTTCGATACGTTCGACGCCCAGTGTGTTCTGCGCCGTAATCGCCGTGACAGCCGTCAACGGATGCCCTCCGAGAAGCGTGATCGTTGCAATGTCGGCCTGTATTCCGGCCCCGCCCCCGGAGTCGGATCCGGCGATGGAGAGAATGCGCGCAGGCTTTCCGGTCATGCCTTCGCCGTATATTTGCGCACCGTCGATCCGGGAAAACGGCCCAGCAATGCCGTCGCGCGCACTGGCCTCGGTCGCAGTTCGCCCGTGCAATTTGGGCAGCTTCCGGCGAGCGGGCCTTTCGTGCATTCCAGGCAGAAAGTGCATTCGAAGGAGCAGATATGCGCGCCGGGTTTGTCAGGGCCGAGATCGACACCACACCGCTCGCAATCGGGACGCATTTCCAGCATCAGAGCGCCGCCTGCACCGCCGCGACGATATCGTCGACGACGCTTTCGACGAGCGTCTTGTCCTGCCCCTCCGCCATGACACGAACCAGCGGCTCGGTGCCCGATTTGCGGATCAGCACGCGACCGGTATCGGCAAGGCGCGCCTCGCCTGCGGCAATCGCCGTCTTGACAGGTTGTAGCTCCAGAGGGTTGTCCCCGGAAAAACGGACGTTTTTCAGAAGCTGCGGATAGGGATCGAACAGATGCAGCAATTCGCTGGCCGGTTTATCGCTTTGCACCAGCGCCGCGAGAATTTGCAGCGCCGCCAGCAACCCGTCGCCGGTTGTCGCATGATCGCTGAGAATTAAATGGCCCGATTGTTCGCCACCGACATTGAAACCGTCACGGCGCATCTTTTCGAGGACATGGCGGTCGCCGACCGTTGTGCGCTCGAGCGTCAATCCGAGTCCCTCGATATATTTCTCGAGTCCGAGATTGGACATCACCGTTGCGACAATCCCGGCGCCCTTCAGCCGACCGCGCGCCTGCCAGTCGGTCGCGATCAGCGCCATCAGCTGGTCGCCATCGACCACGGTGCCTTTCTCGTCGACCACGATAAGCCGGTCCGCATCGCCATCGAGCGCCAGGCCTATATCGGCGTTTTCCTTCACCACCTGCGCGCAGAGCGGCTCCGGATAGGTCGAACCGCAATGTTCGTTGATGTTGGTGCCATTGGGACTCACCCCCATTGTCACGATATCCGCGCCCAGTTCCCACAGCACGGAAGGGGCGACTTCATATCCGGCCCCGTTGGCGCAATCGATCACGATCTTCAGCCCGTCGAGGCGCAGTTCCGCCGGAAAACTCATTTTTGCGTTATGGATATACCGCCCCTTGGCGTCGTCCACACGTCGCGCTCGACCGATCTGCGCCGAAGGCACAAGACGAGGCTCCTCATGCAGCAATTTCTCGATCGCCACCTCGTCTTCGTCGGACAGCTTGTAGCCGTCCGGCCCGAACAGCTTGATGCCATTGTCGACAAACGGATTGTGGCTGGCCGAAATCATCACGCCGATATCGGCGCGCATGGATGTCGTCAGCATCGCCACGCCCGGCGTCGGCATCGGCCCGACCATGATCACGTCCATTCCGACACTGGTGAAACCCGATACCAGCGCGGATTCCATCATATAGCCCGAAAGCCGCGTGTCTTTACCGATCACCACGCGATGTTTGTGATCTCCGCGCAAAAAATGCGCACCCGCCGCCTGACCGACCTTCATCGCGATTTCCGCTGTCATCGGCGCTTGATTGGTGCGACCGCGGATACCGTCCGTCCCGAAATAATTGCGCGTCACTGGCGCTCGTTCCTTTCCAAATTATGCTTGTGCACCCTCTAGCCGCCGCCCATGAGAGTGTGAAGGAGAGAAGCGTGGGGACAGGTGCATGACTGACTGGCTGGAACAGGCGCTCGCCGATCTCAGTGCACTGGTGTTCATGCATCTGCCGATTTTCGGCGTCGATGTGACGGTGATCGTGATCTGGCTCGCCGTGCCGATGCTGATTTTCACCTTCTGGTTGGGTTTCATCAATATCCGCGCCTTGCCGCAATCCTTTCGGATACTCGCGAATCGGACGCCCGATCCCGATGCGCCGGGCCAGATCAGCCAGTTCAGCGCGCTAACGACAGCACTGTCGGGCACCGTTGGCCTTGGCAATATCGCCGGCGTCGCTATCGCCATCGGGATAGGCGGGCCGGGTGCGGCCTTCTGGATGTTCGTGATCGGTTTCTTCGCGATGACGCTGAAATGCATGGAGGTCACGCTCGGCATGAAATACCGAACGCTGGATCCCGATGGCAGTGTACGCGGCGGGCCGATGTATTCGATGAAGAACGGGCTGGCAGCGCGGGGCTGGCCAAAATTCGGCGTAATCCTCGGCGGTATCTATGCCTTCTTCGCGATGGCCGGGGCAATATCGCTGGTGCAGGTCAACCAGAGCTTTGTTCAGGTTTCCGAGGTAACCGGTTTCGACAATGCGCCCGTCTATGGCATTATCCTCGCCTTTCTTGTCGCACTTGTCGTGATGGGCGGGGTCCGCTGGCTCGCCCGTGTTACTTCGCTGCTGGTGCCGGTTATGGCCGTTGTGTATCTGATCGGCGTTTTTACTATCATCTTCCTCAATTTCGGTGACCTTCCGGTCGCACTTGGCACCATCGTCGGCGACGCCTTTAGCGGCGAAGCGGCGGCAGGCGGTATGCTGGGCGCATTCGTCGTCGGGATGCAGCGCGCGGTTTATTCGAGCGAAGCCGGTGTCGGGTCAGCCGTCATCGCCCATGCGCAGGCCAAAACCCGCGAACCGGCATCGGAGGGCCTTGTCGCGCTGCTCGAACCCTTTATCGATACCGTGATCATCTGCTCCCTGGGAGCGATCGCGATCGTCATGGCCGGAACCTATCAGGGGGACGCCGACGATATTGCGATCACGTCGCAAGCCTTCGCGCAGATTTCGCCCTGGTTCCCGATCATTCTGGCCATTGCGGTTTTTCTGTTCGCTTATTCGACACTGTGTTCCTGGGGGTTCTATGGTTTGCAAGCCTGGGGATATCTTGTCGGCGAAGGGCCTGTCCGCAACATGATCTACAAGATATTTTATGTCGTCACGATCCCTGTCGGTGCAATTCTGCCGATCCAGGCGGTCATCAATCTCGTCGATAGCGCCTTCTTCCTGATGGCCATTCCCAATGTCATCGCCATCTATATATTCGCCCCCGAAATCCGGCGTGAAATTTTCGGCTATCTGGGCCGCGTCCGGGCGGAGGAGCCAGTCCCTCGACAGGAGATCGCGACATGAAGAAACGCATACTCGGAACCGAACTCGAGGTTTCCGCGCTTGGTCTTGGCTGTATGCCGATGGCCGGTGTCGGCAAGGGCATGTATGGCGAGGCGAATGACGAGGAATCGATTGCCACGATCCACCGGGCTATCGAACTGGGCGTCACGCTGTTCGACACAGCGGAGGTCTATGGTCCGCACCGCAACGAAGAAATCGTCAGACAGGCGATCAAGGGCAAACGCGACGGGCTGGCGATCGCCACGAAATTCGGCTTCGACTTCGATGAAAACGGCTTTCGCGGGACGGACTCGACGCCTGACAATGTCCGCAAGGCTTGCGACGGCTGCCTGACGCGGCTCGGCATCGACGAGATCGACCTGTTCTATCAGCACCGCGTCGATCCCGATGTGCCGATCGAGGAAACGGTCGGGGCGATGGGACGGCTCGTCGAGGAGGGCAAGGTGCGCTATCTCGGCCTCTCCGAAGCCGGCCCGGAGACGATCCGAAAAGCCGCCGCGACCCATCCTATCGCCGCGCTCCAATCGGAATATTCGCTATGGGAGCGCGATGTGGAGGAGGAAATCCTGCCGCTCTGCCGCGAACTCGATATCGGTTTCGTGCCCTATTCCCCATTGGGACGCGGTTTTTTGACCGGCCAGATAACAAGCCGCGACGACCTCCCGGAAGGCGACTATCGCCTGCGCGATCCACGCTATGACGAAGAGAATTTCGCGAAAAATATGGAAATCGTCGAGGTGGTAAAAACCATCGCCGAAGCGCACAACGTTTCGCCCGCGCAAATCGCACTGGCCTGGCTGCTGCATCAGGGCGAGGATATTGTGCCTATCCCCGGCTCGAAACGCCGGGTGACGCTCGAAGACAGCATGGCGGCGACGGATGTGTTGCTAACCGCCGACGATCTCGCCACTCTCGACAACGCCGCACCGCGCGGCGCAACCGCCGGCCCGCGCTATCACGAACCGATGATGAAGATGGTGCGCATTTAGGATTTTGCACGAAGACGCAAAATCACCAAGAAGGTTCGACGCACTTTGTACCTTCGCATCTTTGTGCGAGAAATTTTTAGGATACGGCAGAGGCCGTTCAAAACCAGGCCCACACACCCACCTGCATCGCATGCAGCCAGCTCGCGGCAATCCAGAGACCGATTCCGCCGATCAGCGCAATCCAGCCCGGTCGGGCCGCGCTCCAGGGTATCTTCCCGGCGATCAACGCACCGAACGGCACGAAGCTCGTCCGCGCCTGCCAGCCGCGCCAGGCATCGCCGAGCAGCGCGGCTTTCTTGCCGTCCTGCAGGATCGAACCGAGCAGCGCGAGCGTAAAGATACCAGTGGCGATAACGATGTTCAGCGGCGTTCCGCTCAGCGCCAGATGGGTCGGTGCCCAGATCATGAACGCCCAGTTCATCGGGTGGCGGGTGATCGCGAACACGCCGGTCGCCGGGCGGACGGCGGCAATGCCCTTGCCGGGATCGGGAAAGGCCGGGTTGCCGATGAACGAACCGGCGAGGAGGATACTCGCCAGCAGCATCAGGGCCGGCGCGGCCCATTCAAAGAACCAGGCCGGCGCGATCCAGGCGGCGGGCATCCAGGGCATGGTGATCGCGGCCCAGACCATCCAGCCGAAGGTGACAAGCGCGACCAGCGAATATAGCCCCATGAAGCCGCGCGGACCGAACCGCGCCACGAGTGCCGGTCGCAGCGGATGGGACAACAGAAAATGCGTGCCAACAAAGGCCATGGTGGCGAGGATCAGGCTGGTTAGTGTTCCCATAGTCTATCCGGCTGTCGTCCTATCACCATTCGTAGGC
>JBGTHW010000113.1:0-8956 GCA_041746035.1 Parasphingopyxis sp. | reverse complement strand
CATGGTGCGCGCGGGTGGTATCGGTCCACATCGGTCATTCCTTTCAGTCGTTTCGTCACAACTGATGAATCAACCATGTGATTGTGCGTCAAGCACAACCTGCTGATACCTCCCAACTTAATTTCGGGTCAGACACTAAGAAAGCTTGCGGCAGGTTATTTTGGGCCGTTTTCTATTCTGCCAGCAATATCCCCGCCTCGGTCAGATCTTCGATCTCCGCATCTTCCATGCCCAGCCAGTCCGCCAGTGCCTGGCGATTATGTTCGCCGCGTTTCGCAGGGCGGTCGCCGGGGGTTATGCCGCTGGCCGACTGGCTGAAGCGGTAGGGGGACTGGACGGTGCGGCGGGGTTGGCCGAGATCGTCCTTTACATCGACGAGAATGCCGCGCGCCTTCACGCTGGGCTGGGCGAAGGAGTCCTCGCCGAACTGGCGAACCTTGCCCCAGGCGAGATTCAGCCGGTCGAGTTCGGCGGTCAGCGCGTCGAAACTTGCGAAAGATTCGATGTGCAGCACCATTGCCTGCCGCCGGAGGGCGATTTTGGCGTCGAGATCGGCGTCTTCGGGCGTCGGGTCGTCGAGGCCGCCGCTCTCCGAAAACATCTTCCACAGCCAGCGCATGTCCGAGGATATCAGGATTTTCGCCCCCTCCGGCGCGTCCCAGACCACGCCTTCCTCGCGTTTGGGCCACGCCCCGTCGAGCGCATAATGCGCATAATCGTCGGTCGCGTGGAGGACATTGATCATCGCGATATCGATATGCTGGCCCTCGCCGGTCTGTTCGGCCACGCGCAGCGCCGCGAAAATGCCGACCAGCCCGTGCAGCGAGCTGTAGCTGTCGGCCATCGAATACTGGATATCGCCGGTCGGTCCGCCGATCGTCTCCGCCTGTCGCGCGAGCAGCCCGCTCTCGGCATGCAGCACCGGCGCATAGGCGGCGCGCCCGCGCTCCGGCCCGGTCTGCCCGAAGCCCGATATCGAGAGCATCACCAGCCGGGGATTGGCGGCATGGAGGACCTCCCAGCCCAGCCCGAATCTGTCCATCACGCCGGGGCGGAAATTCTCGACGACGATATCGGCCTCCGCCGCCAGTTTCAGCGCCAGCTCGCGCGCGCCCCCGGCCTTCAGATCGAGGCAGACGTTCCGCTTGCCGATATTATGCTGGAGATAGAAGCCCGAAACGCCATCGCCTTGCCGCCCCAGATGCCGCGTCAGATCGCCCTCGGGCGGCTCGATCTTCAGCACATCGGCGCCAAGATCGGACAGCATCCGCGTGGCGAACGGCCCGGCGACGACGCGCGAAAAATCGAGCACCCTGAGGCCTTCGAGGGGGTAGCCGGAGATCATTGTCGTCATCCTTTTCCAAAAATCCTCCCCGGCACGGGGAGGTGGCAGCCCGCAGGGCTGACGGAGGGGTGGCGAGCGCAGCGAGCCTGTGCGGTATCGGCTGGCGCCGATGCTCGTGGCTTCGCCACAGCGCGACCCCTCCACCGCAAGCGGTCCCCCTCCCCGTGCCGGGGAGGATTTATCGCGCTATCCCTTATACGCCCGGTTCAGTTTCCGCATCCCGCCGATCCAGCGGTCGTAATCGCCGGCCTTGTTCTGCATATATTTGTGTACTTCGGGGTGCGGCAGAACGAGGAAGCTCTCCTCGGCAATTGTCTTTACACAGGCTTCGGCGACCTCTTCGGGTTCCATCATCCCGTCGATACTCGCGACGCCGCCCTCATTGCCCGCCGTCATCGCCGTGCGCACCGCCTGCGGGCAGAGGACGGAGACCCTGATGCCATCGTCGCCATGGGTCAGCGCCAGCCATTCGGCAAGGCCCACGGCGGCGTGTTTGGTCACGGCATAGGGCGCGGAGCCGATCTGCGACAGCAGGCCCGCCGCCGAAGCGGTGTTGAGCAGATAGCCGCCGCCGCGCTCGATCATGCGCGGGACGAGATGCCGCGCCGCCCAGACATGGGCCATGACATTGATGTCCCAGATCGATTGCCATCCATCATTGGAAACCTCCGCGCCACCCGCGATGCCGATACCGGCGTTCGAGCAGAACAGATCGATGGGGCCGTGATCGGCTTCCACCGTTTCGATCAGGTGCTTGATGTCGTCCTCTTTCGAGACATCGGTGGTGAAGGCAACGCCCCCGACCTCCTTTGCCGTCGCCTCGACGCCTTGCGTATCGATATCCGAACATATGACGAGCTTCGCGCCATCCGCGTGAAAGCGTCTGGCCAGCGCCTCGCCGATGCCGCCCGCCGCCCCGGTGACGACGATGATTTTACCCTCGATATTCATGCTGCCTGCTCTCCGATTATCGGCCTTACGTTTCCGTCAGCTTAGGCGAGCGCGGGATGAGTCGTCCATTGCTTTTGCGCCGGTAAGGCCTAGGCATGATCTCACCGCCCGGCAGCGCGGACGAATGGGAGAGACATATGGCGACCGAGGCCGCCCTACCCCCGGAGCGCGAAACGCTGCCCGGTGCCTATCCGTTTCTCGCGCTGCTGACGCTGCTCAACGTCATGAATTTCGTCGACCGGCAATTGCTGGCGAGCTTTTCCAATTTCATTATCCCCGATCTTCAGCTGACCGATGGCCAGTTCGGGCTGCTGACCGGGCTAATGTTCATTGTCTTTTATGCCGCGATGGGTCTGTTTACCGGGGCGCTCGCCGACAAGGTCCACCGGCCCCGGCTGGTCGCGGCGGGGCTGTTGCTGTGGAGTGCGCTGACCGCCGCATCGGGCGCGGCCAAAGGCTTCGTCTCGCTGGCCATCCCGCGCATGTTTATCGGGGTGGGGGAGAGCGTGCTGACCCCGGCATCGATGTCGATGCTGGCGGACCGGTTTCCGCCGAAACGGCTCGGGCTGGCTTCCGGGATCTATTATATGGGCGTGCCGCTGGGCGTCGGGCTGTCGCTGATCATCGCGGGAAATCTCGGTCCGGCCATCGGCTGGCGCAATTGTTTCTATGTTCTGGGCGCCATCGGTATCGGGTTCGCGATACTGATGCTGTTCGTGAAGGAAACGCCGCGCCGCGCGGTCGATGGCAGTATCGCGGTGGCCGATAGCGGCCCGCGCGCGAAGATCGTGCCGACGCTGTTCGGGGCGCTGCGCCAGTCGCCCGCGCTGTCATTGACGATAGCGGGCGGCGTGGCGCTGCATTTCATTCTCGGCGCAGCGGTGTTCGATCAGCGCTGGTATGCGCTGGAGCGCGGCTATGACGCGGCCTGGATCGCCAATGCGTCGGGCTGGATGTTCGTCCTGTTCGGCGTCGCCGGGAACCTGTTCGGCGGCTGGGCGAGCGACGCGTTTCAGCGCGTGACGGGGCAGGGGCGACCGATGTTTCTGTTCTGGCTGATGCTGCTGCTCTTACC
Organism: Parasphingopyxis sp.; assembly: GCA_041746035.1. GTDB lineage: Bacteria > Pseudomonadota > Alphaproteobacteria > Sphingomonadales > Sphingomonadaceae > Parasphingopyxis. The sequence continues at coordinate 5,585 of JBGTHW010000113.1, read as the reverse complement.
CCTGAATGTCGTTTATCGCCTGGTGCCCGGCGACAGCATCTGGTTCTGGATCGGTATCGGCGCGGGCGCGTTTCAGCTCGGCGCGTTCTACGGCCCGACCTTCTCGACCGTGCAGGAACTCGCCCCGGCCAAGGCCCGCGCGACCATCGTCGCCTTCTATATCCTCTGCCTCAATCTGGTCGGCCTCGGCATCGGCGTGACGAGCGCGGGCTTCATGGTGGACTGGATGCGCGCCGAGGGCTGGGACGAACCCTATAGCTGGACGCTGCTGACCTTCACGCTGATTTCGGCGCTGGCGATCCCGCTGTTCCTGCTGGCGGGTTTGCGATTCCGGCGGGACAAGGAGCGGCTGGTCGAGGCGGCGTAGCGGCCCGCTCAGTCAGATAGCGGCTGGAAGCTGCTGACCGGCTGACCCTGCGCGCAGCGCCATGAAATGCGCCTTGTTCTGCCACTCGCTCTCGTCGATCCTGTCGAAATCCGTAATGGCGAAACGGCGATGCCTTCGATATGCACTTTGCAGCGAGGAGAGACGAATGGGCGACACACGAATTCTCGAAGGCATCCGGGTCATCGATATGACGAGCGTGATTTTCGGACCGTATGCGACGCAGACGCTGGCCGATTGCGGCGCGGACGTCATCAAGGTCGAGGTGCCGAGCGGCGACCAGTTCCGCCATGTCGGCAAACCCGTCGCGACCAAGGGCATGGGTTCGTGCCATATGACCTTCAATCGCGGGAAACGCTCGATGGTTCTCGATCTCAAGACCGAGGAAGACAAGGCGGTGATGCGCGAGTTGCTGGAGAGCGCGGACGTCTTCATCCATAATGTGCGCGCGGGGGCCATCGCCAAACTTGGTTTCGATTATGAGGCGGTAAAGGCGATCAAGCCCGATATCGTCTATGTCCATTGCACGGGTTTCGGATCGGGCGGGCCGTATGAGAAATTGCAGGCCTATGACGATGTGATTCAGGCGGCGAGCGGCATCACCTCGATGATGACGCGCGTCGATGGCAACCCTGCGGCGCGCTATATGCCGTCCGCGATCGCCGACAAGGTGTCCGGGCTGCACGCCGCCTATGCGACGATGGCCGGTATCATCCACAAGCTGCGCACCGGCGAGGGCCAGCATATCGAAGTGCCGATGTTCGAGAGTTTCACGCAATTCTCGCTGGAAGAGCATCTTTATGGCGGCACGTTCGATCCGCCGCTGGAGGGCATGGTCTATACGCGCCAGGCCGAACCGACGCGCCAGCCTTTCCCGACGACAGACGGCCATGTCAGCATCGTGCCCTATTCGGATGCGGACTGGGCAAAACTGTTCACGCTGCTGGGCGATCCGGACTTCACCGAAACCGAACCGTTCGACACGCCGCTCGGGCGCTTTCGTAACCAGCCCGCGATGTTCGTGCGGATCGCCGAACTGACGCCCGCAAAGACCAACGCGGAATGGGTGAAGCTGCTCAATGATGCGCGTCTGCCCTGCATGCCGTGCCGCGATGTCGAGGATATTTTCAACGATCCGCATCTGAAGGAAACGGGTTTCTTCAAACGCAAGGAACACCCGACCGAAGGCGGCTATTTCGAGATGCAGCCGCCGGTCCGCTTCGGTGCGCGCCGCGATTTCGATATCGCCCCGGCCCCCAAAATCGACGAACATGGCGAGGAAATCCGCGCCGAACTGGCACAGCGGAAGGCTGCCGAATGACAGTATATTGCCGCTCCTGATCGATGAGACAGCAGGATGCCAATTTTCGTCATTGCGAGGAGCGAAGCGACGAAGCAATCCAGAGCGGCAGGTGACGTCGCTTGCGGCTCTGGATTGCTGCGCTGCGCTCGCAATGACGGTTTCATGAAGGTATGAAAAGCTATGACCATCAGACTCTATGATTATTATCGCTCCTCGGCGAGCTATCGCGTTCGCATCGCGCTCAATCTCAAGGGGCTGGAATACGAGACCATTCCCGTCAATCTGGTCGAAGGTGGCCAGAAGGGCGAAGACTATCTGAAACTCAATCCGCAGGGTTTCGTGCCTGCGCTGGAAGTCGATGGCGAACTGCTGACGCAATCGCTGAGCATTATCGATTATCTGAACGGCGTCTATCCCGATCCGCCGCTGGCCCCGGCGGATCCGATTGCCGCCGCGCATGTCCGTTCGATGGCGCAGGTCGTGGCGAGCGACATTCATCCGCTCAACAATCTGCGCGTACTCAAGCACCATAAGAACGAACTTGGGCAGGAACAGGCGGCCATCGACCGCTGGTATGCGCACTGGATCACCGAAGGATTCTTGGGGCTGGAACGGCTCGCAAAGAAACATGGCGGCGCGTATCTTTCCGGCGACCTCCCGGGTCTCGCCGATATCTGCTTGGTCCCGCAGATGTATAATGCGCGGCGCTTCGAGGTGCCGCTGGACGATTTCCCGGCGCTGGTCGATTACGATGCGCGCGCCAATGCGCTGGACGACTTTCAGGCCGCGCATCCTGACAGGAGCCAATAGTCGCTTTCGGCGGGAACAGTATCATGCGTATATTCGGTATCTTTCTACTCGCGACTGTCGCCGGGCCTGCGTTGGCGCAGGAAGCTCCATCCATCGCGCCCGAAGACGAGATCGAATTTATCGAGGACGAGCTGGAGGTTCCCGAGGAATATCGCGATACAGCCGATGAGAGCGCCGACGACATCCAGATCGTCGTAACCGCCGCGGGCCTCGGCGATCCGCGCAGCGATGCGGTTCTGAATGTCGTGACCCTTGATGCCGATGCGCTGGCGCGGGAGCCGAGCGGACGGCTGGAGAATATCCTGTCCGAAATCGCGGGTTTCCAGCTGTTCCGTGCCTCCGATTCCCGTTCCGCCAATCCGACGAGCCAGGGCGCGACGCTGCGCGGCCTTGGCGGTAATGCCTCATCGCGCGCGCTGCTGATCCTCGATGGCGTGCCGCAGAGCGATCCTTTCGGCGGCTGGATTAGCTGGCCCAGCTTCGACGCGGAACGGCTTGGCCAGATCAAGGTGACGCGGGGCGGCGGCAGTGGTGTGTTTGGGCCGGGGGCGCTGGCCGGGACTATCGAGCTGGAGAGCCTGTCGGCGGAGAATTTCCAGCCCGCGCGGCTGGGTTTCGCCTATGGCAGCCGCGACAGCGTCGAGAGCAATATCGGGGTGATGATCCCGCCAGCCGAAAATTCGCTGCTGGATATCTCCGGCCATTATGCGCGCGGCGACGGCTTTATTCCGATTATCGAGGGCCAGCGCGGGCCGGTCGACCGGGGTGCGCGCTACGAGCAATATGGCGGCGGCATCCGCATCGCCGCGCCGATAGGCGGCACCGAGTTCCAGTTTTCCGGGCGGTATTTCTATGACGAGCGCGAGCGCGGCTTCGCCTTCAGCGGCAATCGCACAGAGGGTTTCGATGGCAGCATCCGGCTGATCGGGCGCGGCGACTGGCAGTGGGAGGCGCTGGCCTATGTGCAGGACCGCGATTTCCGCAGCAGCTTTGCCGCCGTGGACGATGCGCGTACGACAGCGACCCAGGTGCTCGACCAGTTCAGCGTACCCGCAACCGGCTTTGGTGGGCGGTTCGAGCTGCGGCCGCCGCTGCCGGGCGATGCCGTAGAGCTGCGCTTTGGCGGCGATCTGCGCCAGACCGAGGGGCGGACGCGTGAGCGGTTCTTCTTCGTCGATGGCGCGCCGACACGACGGCGCGAATCGGGCGGGCTGACCCGCACGGTCGGCGGGTTTGCCGATGCGACAGTGCGCGCCGCGCCTTCGCTGACGCTGACCGGCAGTGCGCGGCTCGATTATTGGCGGATCGAGAACGGCTTTTTCGCTCAGTCCAATATCGGGGAGCCGCTTGTCGTGCTCGACGAGTTCGACGACCGCCAAGGTTGGCGCTTTACCGGGCGGGCGGGGCTGGCCTGGCAGCCCGCCAATCCGCTGACGATCCGCGCGGCAGGCTATAATGGCTGGCGGCTGCCGACATTGAACGAACTGTTCCGCAGGTTTCGCGTCGGCAACGATGTAACGGCGGCCAACGAAGCTCTCCGCCCCGAAGGTCTGGCGGGTGTCGAGGCCGGGATCGACTACACCCCCGCCTCGATCCTCCAACTCAGCGGCACGGTTTTCTACAACCGTCTCGACGATGCCATCGCCAATGTCACGCTGGGGCAGGGGCCGGGCGTCTTTCCGGGGGCTGGGTTCGTGCCGCCGGGCGGTCTCTACCTCCAGCGGCAGAATCTCGACGCCATTAAGGCGGCGGGTGTCGAACTCGATGCAACGGCCCGCTTTGCCGAATGGAGCCTGCGCTTCTCCTATGCCTTTACGGATGCGGAAGTGGAGTCCGCTGGCGCGGCGGCATCCCTCGATGGCCTGCGTCCCGCGCAGGTTGCGCGGCACAGCGGCGCGGCGACCTTGTCCTGGGCGCGCGAGTTCGGGCCGGAGGCGTCGCTGACGCTGCGCTATCTCGGCAGCCGCTTCGAGGACGATCTGAACAGCCAGCGCCTCGACGATGCGCTGACCGTCGGCGGGCGGGCGCTCATCCCGATCTACGGCCCGGTAAAGCTGGAGCTGCGCGCGGAGAATATCTTCGATAGGCGGGTCGAGGCGGGGATATCGGGTGCGGGCCTGATCGAGCGCGCGACGCCGCAGACTTTTTGGGCGGGGTTGCGTTTCTCGCTGTTTTAATACGCCAGAATCCTCCCCAGCGCGAAGCGCGCAGGGGAGGTGGCAGCCCGCAGGGCTGACGGAGGGGCGCGCAGCCCGAATGGGCGGAGCGTTGCACCCTCACCGTTGAACGCTCGCCTTCGGCTCGCGCCCCTCCGTCGTGCTAAAGCACGACACCTCCCCTGCGAGCCTGCGGCTCTGGGGAGGATCAACCCGCGCTTCCTCTGGACTCCTGTCAGCGCGCGGGTAAAGTTTTGAAAAAATAATTGAGGATTCTCCATGCACCCAAGCACCCACGCCCAGACCACGCCCGACAAGCCCGCCATCGTCATGGCGAACAGCGGCGAGACCGTCAGTTTCGCCGAACTCGACAAACGCTCCAACCAGATGGCGCACCTCTTCCGCCAGCACGGCCTCGGTCACGGCGATGTGATCGCGGTGTGCATGGGCAACCGGGCGCGGTTTTTCGATATCGTCTGGGGCGCGCAGCGGGCGGGGCTGATTTACGTTGCGATCTCCAGCCGCCTGACCGCGCCGGAAATCGGCTATATCCTGGAGGACAGCGGCGCGAAGATGCTGTTTGCCTGCGACTATCTCGGCGATACGCTCGACCAGATCGTCGATTTCGGGATGCCGCTCGAACGCTTCATCACCGGCACGACGCACCCCGGTTACGACAATCTCGAAGACGCCATCGCCGACCTGCCCGAAACGCCGGTCGAAGACGAGCGCGCGGGCATCGATATGCTCTATAGCTCGGGAACGACGGGACGGCCCAAGGGCGTACGATTGCCCCTGCCCGAAGAGCGCAACCCCGCCGCCGCCAATGCGCTCGTGGCGCTCACCATGCAGGCATTCGGTATTTCCGGCGAAGACACATATCTCTCGCCCGCGCCGCTCTATCATGCCGCGCCGCTGCGCTGGTGCATGA
>JBGTHW010000112.1:0-6003 GCA_041746035.1 Parasphingopyxis sp. | reverse complement strand
AGCCCGTCGGGCAGCAGCCGTTCGGCGCGCTGGCGGATCGATTTGGCCAGCCCCGCCGATGCGCCACCGGTGCCGATGGCGACCAGCACCGGATCGCGATCGACTATTGCCGGCAGCGTAAAATCGCAGAGCTTCAGCCGGTCGACGGCATTGACCAGAATGCCGCGCGCTTTCAGGCGCTCCACCGCCGCCTCGGCCTCCGCATCGTCGTCCAGCGCGACGATGGCCAGCGAGGCGTTGCCGTCTTCGCCGACAATCGTCGCGCCGGTGCGTTTCAGAAGGCGTCTTTTCGCCTCCGCCGCCTCGCCCTCCCCGACCAGGATGACAGGAACACCCTTTAGGCGCAGGAAGATCGGAAGACTTTGCATGGCTTCACCTTATAGCAAATTACGGCCTTCGCCTAAACAGTGTCGATAAAAGCCCGGACGCGCTCGGAAAGTTCCGGGTGATCGAGCGCCAGCGCGATATTGGCGGTGATAAAGCCCGCCTTGCTGCCGCAATCGAAGCGGCGACCGCCGAATTTGAAGGCATGGAAGGGCTGTTTGCCGATCATCTGCGCCATCGCATCGGTCAGCTGGATTTCGTTGCCCGCGCCGCGCTCTTGGTTTTCGAGCACCCGCATGACCTCGGGCTGGAGGATATATCGCCCTGGAATCATCAGGTTGGAAGGCGCAGTGCCCTGCGGGGGTTTCTCGACCAGCGCCTTGACCTCGGCCAGATCGCTATCGTCGCCGCCGGTATCGATAATGCCGTAATTATGCGTCTGATCGTCCGGCACCTCATAGCCGCACACGATATTGCCGCCGGTGGATTCATATGCTTCGACCATCTGCTTCATGCAGCCTGGTGCGCCGATCATCAGCTCGTCGGCGAGAAAGATCGCGAAAGGCTCGTCGCCGACAATATGGCGCGCGCACCAGATCGCGTGGCCGAGGCCTATCGGTTCCTGCTGGCGGACATAGGCGACATTGCCGGGGGCAAACCGCGTGTCGGCGACGGGATCGAGCGATTTCCCGCGCGAATCCATCGTCGATTCAAGTTCATAGGCGATGTCGAAATGATCCTCGATTGCGTTCTTTCCGCGCCCGGTGACGAAGATCATCTGCTCAATACCGGCCTCGCGCGCTTCCTCGACCGCATACTGGATCAGCGGCTTGTCGACGACCGGCAGCATTTCCTTGGGAATCGCCTTGGTGGCGGGAAGGAAGCGGGTGCCGAGTCCGCCGACGGGGAACACGGCCTTGCGTACGGGTTTCATGGTGCGATGTCCTTCGAAAATCGGTCTTGCAAAAAATCCGGCACATGTTCGGCGGCGATCAGCGTTTCGGGCATGACGCGGTCGGCCACCACGGCGAACGTGTCGCCATCGACCATCGTCTCGGGCACCAGCGCGCGGCTGTTATAGGTGCTGGCCATCGTCGCGCCATAGGCACCGGCAGTGCGGAAGACGGCAAGGTCGTCGGCCTTTACCGCGTCGATTTCGCGATCCATGGCAAAGGTATCGCCGCTTTCGCAAACCGGACCCGCGATATTGGCGACCATCCGTTCGCCGCTCGGCTCGACTGCCTCGAAATCATGCCAGGCATCGTACATCGCCGGGCGAGCCAGATCGTTCATCGCCGCATCGACAATGACATAGGGTCGAAGGACGCCCGGCTTCACCCAGATAACGCGGGTCAGCAGCACGCCCGCATTGCCGACGATAACGCGGCCGGGTTCGAACATCAGCGTGACATTCCAGCCTTTCGTTACCCGCTTCACCATCTCGCCATAATCGACCGGCGACGGAGGAACCCTGTCGCGTTCATAGGGCACGCCGAGGCCGCCGCCGAGATCGATCCGGTCTATCGTATAACCGTCCGCGCGCAGCTGCATCGCGAGCGCACCGACTTTGGCATAGGCGCGCTCGATCGGATCGAGATCGAATATCTGGCTGCCAATATGCAAAGCGAGACCGCGCATTTCGATGCCATTCCGCGCTGCCAGCCGCGCGAAGATGTCCGCCGCCGAGTCGATTGGTACGCCGAATTTATTGTCTTTGAGCCCGGTCGAGATCTTGGCGTGTGTACCGGCATCCACATCCGGATTGACGCGCAACACGGCGGTCGCGGTCTTGCCCATGGTTTGTGCGATTTCGGCGAGGGCGGCACCTTCCTCTTCCAGCTCGATATTGAACTGCCCTGTCCCGGCCTCCAGTGCCTCGCGCAGATCGCCGCGGGTCTTGCCAACGCCGGAAAAGACGATATCGGTCGGCCTCATGCCCGCCGCCAGCGCGCGTTTCATCTCGCCAATCGAGACGATATCCGCCCCGAACCCCTGCCGTGTCAGCACCCGCAGCACCGCGAGATTGGGATTGGCCTTGATGGCGAAAGCAATGTGAATGTCTGGCAGGCCGGAGAGTGCATCGCGGAATACGCGGGCATGGCGCTCGAGCGTTGCCCGCGAATAGACGTAAACGGGCGTGCCGACCGCCTCGGCGATATCGGCGATCGGCACGTCCTCGGCGTGCATCGCGCCGTCGCGGATTTCGAAATGATCCAAGGCTCAGCGCACCCTTCAGCCAGGGGGCGGGAGATCGAAGGGGTCGTCCTCGCGCTCAAAGGAATCGCGCAGCAGCTCGTCGACGCGCTCGGGTCGCTGTTCGGGTGTCGCCCTCAGCAAATCGTCGGTCGTCGGTTCCGCCTGCGCCATCAGCGGCGCGACTGGCATGCTCTCGCCCGCGGCCGGGAGCAGCGGTTCGCGGCTGCCGCACGCCGACAAGGCGAACAGCGTTATCGCGCCGAGCAGAAACTGTTTCGTCATTCGTCCATTCCCAATGCCTGTCGTGCATCCGCGATCCGCGCGCGCACCTGTTCCGGGGCCGTACCGCCATAACTCCTGCGGCTGGCGACTGATGCATCGACGCTCAACACGTCATATACGCCTTCGCCGATCCGCGCGTCGATGGCTTGTAGGTCGGCCAGCGGTAGCTCGGCAAGCGAAACCCCGCCTTCTTCGGCCAGCCTGACCGCACTGCCGACGATATGGTGCGCCTCGCGAAACGGCACATCGGCCTCACGCACCAGCCAGTCGGCGAGATCGGTCGCGGTGGAAAACCCGCTTTCGGCGAGCGCGCGCATCCGCTCGGCGTTGAACGTCACCGTCTCGACCATCCCGGTCATCGCCGCCAGCGACAGCGCCAGCAGATCGTGCGCCTCGAACACCGGCGGCTTGTCGTCCTGGGTGTCCTTGGCATAGGCGAGCGGCAGGCCTTTCATCGTCATAACAAGTGCCGTCATGCAGCCCGCGATCCGCCCCGCATGGCCGCGCACCAGCTCGGCGGCATCGGGATTGCGCTTTTGCGGCATGATCGAGGAGCCGGTAGAATACTCATCCGGCAGCGTGACAAAGCCGAAAGGCTGGCTCGACCAGATCACGAATTCCTCGGCCAGTCGCGACAGATGCAGCGAGCACTGCGTCGCCGCCATCAGATAATCGAGCGCGAAATCGCGGTCGGACACGGCGTCGAGCGAATTGGCGGTGGGGCGCTCAAAGCCCAGCGCCTGCGCGGTCAAATCGCGGTCGATATCGAAGCCCGTCCCGGCCAGCGCCGCGCTGCCCAGCGGGCATTCGTTCATCCGTTTGCGCGCATCGGAAAACCGGCTGCGGTCCCGCCACGCCATCTCGTAATAGGCCATCAGATGATGGCCGAGCGTCACCGGCTGCGCCGCCTGCAGGTGTGTGAAACCGGGCATCACCGTATCGGCATGTTCGCCCGCCCGCGCGACCAGCGCCCGCTGGAACGCCGCCAGCCCCGCATCCATCGCCTCCACCGCCTCGCGGACCCAGAGCCGGAAATCGGTCGCGACCTGATCGTTGCGCGAGCGCGCCGTATGCAGCCGCCCCGCCGCCTGACCGATCAGCTCGGCGAGGCGGCTTTCGACATGCATATGGATGTCTTCAAGATCGAGATTTTCGATAATGCCGTCGCGCTCATATTCGTTTGCTATCGTTTCCAGCCCGCCCTGAATGGCCGCCGCGTCCTCCTCTCCGACGATCCCTTGCGCCGCCAGCATCGCGACATGCGCGCGGCTCGCGGCAATGTCCTGCCGCCACAAGTGCTTGTCGAACGGGATCGAGGCATTTATCTCGCGCATGATCGCGGCGGGGCCTTCGGCAAACCGCCCGCCCCACATCCGGTTGGAGCCTTCCGTGTCCCTACGCTCGCTAATCGTACCGTTCCTTGCATCCGCGCTGCTGGTGAGCGGCTGCGATAGGCAAAGCGGCGATGCCCCGCAAGCACAGGCGGAAACCGGCACGGTCGGCGGTGTCGGCGGCGACAGCTATGCAGGCTCCGAAACGATGGGCGTCGTCAGCGTCGATTATCGCGGCATGGCGGCCCCGGACTTCGCAATTTCTGGCCCCGATGGCGAGGCCATCCGCTTGAGCGATTTCGAGGGCCAGCCGCTGCTCGTCAATCTCTGGGCAACCTGGTGCGCGCCCTGCATCGCCGAAATGCCGACGCTCGACCGGTTGGCGGATCAGGAAGACGGGCGGATCAAGATACTGACGATCAGCCAGGATCTGCAGGGCGCGGAGGTTGTGACGCCGTTCATGGCCGAACGCAATTTCCGGCATCTGGAACCCTGGCTGGACGAAGACAATGCAATGCTGGCGGCGGTGGAGTCCGAAACGCTGCCCGTCACGATCCTCTATGACGAGGAGGGCGCGGAACTGTTCCGGGTATATGGCGGCATGGACTGGTCGGGCGAACGGGCGGCGACGCTGATTGCCGGGGCGCTGGGCGGATAGGCGGCTTCGTTATGTTGCACTATCAAATGTTTCAATCAGTTTTTCGGACAAGATGCCTAATATATCCGCTTGCTGATATCGCTAGCTGCATTTAAACCACCTCTGTGGTCGCTGCCTGACTTGGGAAGAGGGAATGTATAGCGCTCATCTTCCATATAAATGAGTTTGTAATGCTTACCCTCTTCGGTGATCGAAAAACCTAGTTTTTCGAGGTCTGCACGGACGTTTTTCGTCATAGACGTATATTTTCTAAGTGTTTTTTTCAATTTATCACGTTTTTCAGTTAAAATTTTCATTGATGTAATTGAGTTGGCTACAGATGAAATTACATGCTGTCGTCTGCTATTTTCGACAACGCGCGACGAAGATTCGTCCAAGGCATCTTTAATTATCTCTCCAACTTCGCCATCAAAAAACTCTTGTTCAGCACTAAATCGCCTATCATAAGAATTATTATTATCAGATATTTCTAGTGCTCGGAACTGTGTTTTGAGCCGATTAATTTCCTTTTCCGCTTCTTCTAACTGCTTATCTCTTGCGCGCATTTCCGCGTCGAAGGCTGCAACATATTCCTCAACATCCTTAGAACCAGAATCTCTTAATTTCTCGAATACGGTTCGAGCAACTTCGGCTTCTGCCCGCTCCCATGTACAACGAGACAGAGGTCTACGGTTCAAAAGGGCTGTCTGGATTCTACTGACTAACAAACGCCGGACATCAAATTCGGTAGGCGTATTTTCATTCAAAAAATATGCATACCTTTCGCCATTAGGCCAATATACAGCTACCCTTCCGCCATAGACATTCCTAGAAGCTACCTCGAATTGCAGACGTCTAGAGAATGGCCGGTTCGGCTCCACGAGAACGTGCGCCATGCCTCCGAGCGCACGAGCTAATGGGGCGGGCTCAATCGCAAGTTTTCCATCAAAGCAGCAGCTAACATATACGATGGGAAGATAATTGTCGGCATCAGCATTCAAAAGGCGTGATACCATACCAGTGTCGGTGTCTTTAAGATAATGTGGCTGGTCCGAAACATACAATTCATCGTCTAACCCTCCTCCGAGCTCTGAGTGTCTGACCCGAAATTAAGTTGGGAGGTATCAGCAGGTTGTGCTTGACGCACAATCACATGGTTGATTCATCAGTTGTGACGAAACGACTGAAAGGAATGACCGATGTGGACCGATACCACCCGCGCGCACCATGCCC
>JBGTHW010000111.1:0-2877 GCA_041746035.1 Parasphingopyxis sp. | reverse complement strand
GCGGCGCGGCGGTGGGCCGGGCACGGCTGGCGCTCGATGGCGACACACCGCGGCTGGAAGACTGGCAGGTCATCTGGCGGCAGAGCGAAACGGTGGAAGGGCGCGGCCATTTCGGCCATCGCATCGCTTTTTCGCCCGACGGCCACCTGTTTATCTCGTCCGGTGAGCGCCAGAAGTTCGATCCCGCCCAGAACAGGGAGAATAATCTGGGCAGCATCGTTCGCCTCAATGACGATGGCTCGGTGCCCGAGGACAATCCGTTTTTCGATCGCGGCGGTGCCACGGCCCAAATCTGGACCTTTGGCCACCGCAATCCGCTCGGTCTCGCCTTTGCGCCCGATGGCCGGTTCTGGGAGCATGAAATGGGTCCGGCGGGCGGCGACGAACTCAACCTGATCGAACGCGGCGAAAATTACGGTTATCCGATCGTCTCGAACGGCGATCATTATGACGGACGCGATATCCCCGATCACGAAACCCGCCCCGAATTCAATGCACCCGAAGCGACCTGGACGCCGGTAATCTCGCCCGCCGGATTCATCATCTATACGGGCAATAGTTTCCCCGCATGGCGAGGCAGCGGCTTTATCGGCGGGCTTTCGGGCCAGGCGCTGATCCGCGTCGCTTTCGATGGCGATAATGGCCGCGAGGCCGAGCGCTGGGATATGGGTCAGCGCATCCGCGAGGTCGAGCAGGCACCGGACGGGTCGATCTGGCGCCTGGAAGATCAGGAGCAACCGGGCGGCGAGGGTGGAAGGCTGCTCCGGCTTGCACCGCGCGGGTGATGTCCACGCTCGAAACCATTGTCACCTACGACCGCGATCTCGGCGCGAGCCTCACGCGGATGTTCGAAAATGCGCTGGACTGGGAGCATCTGCCCCATGTCCATGCGGGTGCGTTCAGCAGCATAGCGATTATCGAAGAGCGCAAAAGCGGCTGGCGCGCCAATGTCGGCACGGTCGGCGGGGGGCAGCTGGCTATCGATCTGGAGCTGGAGAAACATCCGGACGGCAGCGGGCGCTGGACGACGGACAGCTTTGCCGATGGCGAACTGATCGGGCGGATCGTGACCGATGCGACGGCGCGCGGCGAGGATGGCTGCCATGTCGCCGTCGCATTCCAGGCACCGCACATCGACGAGGCGCAAAGGGCCGGGGCCGAAGCCTATTATCCCGCGCTCTATGCGATGCTCTATGACGAGGACGAAGCGATGATGATCGCGCGGGAGCAGGCGGTGGCGCGCGGCCCGGAGGCTCTGGCGGAGCGGCGCACGGTGAAGCTTGCGGATGGCAGGGCAGCGCAGGTGGCGCGCTACTGCCCGCATCTCGGCCTGCCGCTCGACGCCGAGCCGGATGCGGAAGGGACGATCACCTGCCCGTGGCATGGCTATCGCTTCGATGTTGAAAGCGGGAAATGCGTCAGCGGCGCGCAGTGTAGCTGGAAGGTGTGAAAATGACAGATGCTACGCGGCGTGTAGTATGGAGTTTTCTGGTTTTATCCCCGCTACTGGCCTGCTCCCCATTACCGCGCACGGCGACCGGCGACGAGTCCGGCGCTTCGACCGACAGTTTCACCCATATCGAAGCCCGTACCGGCGGTCGCATCGGTGTGGCGGCGCTGGATATGGAAACGGGGCGGATGCTTGGCCATCGCTTGGACGAGCGTTTTGCCATGTGCTCCACCTTCAAATGGCTGCTCGCGGGCCTGATTCTCCAGCGCGTCGAACAGGGCGAAGAGCAACTGAATCGGCGGATTTCCTATACCGCCGACGATCTGGTTTCCTATTCACCGGTCACGGAGAATGCGGTGGACGAAGGCATGATCGTGTCGGAGCTATGCGCGGCGACGGTTGGCACCAGCGACAATACGGCGGCGAACCTGCTGATCGCTTCTCTGGGCGGTCCTTCAGGCGTTACCGCCCGTATCCGGGCGCTCGGCGATGCGGTGACGCGGCTGGATCGTCTGGAACCGCAGCTCAACGAGAACGCGCCCGGCGATCCGCGCGACACCAGCACACCCGCCGCGATGATCCAGACTATGCGGCGGGTGCTGTTCGGCGATGTTCTGACCCGGCCTTCCAGGCGCGTTCTGCAACGCTGGATGATCGAGGCTTCGACCGGGCTGGACCGGTTGCGGGCGGGCCTGCCGGAAGGCTGGATCGCGGGCGACAAGACCGGCACGAGTTCCAACTACCAGAACAACGATGTCGCCTTCGCCCTGCCGCCGCCCGGTAGGGATCGCGGGCCGATCATCATCGTCAGCTATCTCAATATAGCAAAGCCGATAAACACGGAATCCGATGCGCTTCACGCGGAGATAGCGCGCGTGGTCAGCCGGGAGTTCGGACTTGGCTAACCGTCCTCATTCGGTCCAGCTCAAGCCATCCGGTGCTGCGCGAGTCCGGACGACCGCACACCCCTCTATTGCGTATCCCCCCGGGATCACCTATATCGGCTCCACTGCCGATGTCGCACGTGGCGGCGGACTATGGCGTATTGCGTCCTCTTTTCCCTCACACTATCGCAATTTGACGCAGGTCGCGGCCAATACCGGCCCGCGGCTCACACCTGCCCCAAACGGGGCGCACTTTAAGGGAATACGACCATGCCAACAGGCAAAGTAAAATTTTTCAATGAACAAAAAGGCTTCGGCTTTATCGAGCCGGAAGATGGCGGCACGGACGCGTTCGTCCACGCCACGGCTGTCGAAGCCGCCGGGATGAGCACGCTCCGCGAGGGCGATCGCCTGAATTACGAGCTGGAAGAGAGCAAGAACGGCAAAATGGCCGCGACGAACCTCACCGCCGCGTAAGGCTGCTTGCAGCACAGGAAAAGGGCGGGTCCGCGAGGACGCCGCCCTTTTTTGTGCTCGTCGCCG
>JBGTHW010000110.1:0-9995 GCA_041746035.1 Parasphingopyxis sp. | reverse complement strand
GTTCGAGGCCAGCTCCGGTCGCGATCTGGATGCGCTGTTTCAGGAATGGGTGTTCTAACAGTCGCCGGATCGTTAAGACCATCATCCATGTCCATCCTCTCCCGCCTAGCACTCCCGCTGATACTTCTGGCCGTTACGCTGGCGCTTCTGTTCGCGCCGATGGGGATAAGCTGGCTTCGCTGGGGTCTGCTGCTTGTCCTGCCCGTGCTGCTGGCTATCGCGCTGTGGGATTTCGTCCAGTCCCGCCATTCGCTGCGCCGCAACTATCCGCTGCTCGCCCGCGCGCGCTGGCTGTTCGAGGATTTGCGTCCCTATCTGCGCGCCTATATCGTCGAGGGCGATCTGGAGGGGCGGCCCTTTTCGCACGATCAGCGCGCGCTCGTTTATCAGCGGGCAAAGGACGATATTTCGAGCCATCCGTTCGGCACCGAACTCGATGTCTATTCGGAAGAATATGAATGGCTCAGCCATTCGATCGTGCCGAAAGAGGGGCTGACCGATCATTTCCGCATCGATATCGGCGGGCCGCAATGCACGAAACCCTATAACGCCTCAATACTCAATATCTCGGCGATGAGTTACGGCTCGCTCGGCGATCATGCGATCGAGGCGCTCAATCTCGGTGCGAAACAGGGCGGGTTTTACCACGACACCGGCGAGGGATCGTTCAGCAAATATCACGCGAAACATGGTGGTGATATCGTTTGGGAAATCGCCAGCGGCTATTTTGGCTGCCGTGACGAGAACGGGCGTTTCGATCGCGAGAAATTCGCCGCGACGGCGCAGCGCGACCAGATCAAAATGATCGAGATCAAATTGAGCCAGGGCGCGAAACCGGGGCATGGCGGCGTGTTGCCGGGCGCGAAGGTAACTCCTGAGATCGCCGAAGCACGCGGCGTACCGGTTCACCAGGATTGTATTTCTCCTGCTGCGCACAGTGCGTTTTCGACGCCGCGCGAAATGCTGGAGTTCGCCGCCCGGCTGCGCGAGCTGTCCGGTGGCAAGCCGGTCGGCATCAAACTGTGCGTCGGCCAGCCGCACGAGGTGTTCGCGATCATGAAGGCGATGCTGGAGAGCGGCATTCTGCTCGATTTTATCGTCGTCGATGGCGGCGAGGGCGGGACGGGCGCGGCCCCCGTGGAATTTTCGAACCGCGTGGGGATGCCATTGCGCGAAGGCCTTGTAATAATGAACAACGCCCTTGTCGGCACCGGGTTGAAGGACCGCATCAAGGTCGGGGCGGCTGGCAAGGTGCATAGCGGTGCCGGGCTGGCGATAAACGCCGCGCTGGGCGCGGACTGGTCCAACGCGGCGCGGGCCTTCATGTTCTCGCTCGGCTGCGTCCAGTCGCTGCGCTGTCATGTCGGCACCTGCCCGACCGGCGTCGCCACGCATGATCCGTCCCGCCAGCGCGGACTGGTGATCGAGGAAAAGGCCGAGCGCGTTGCCCGCTTCCACAAGGCGACGGTATCCTCGCTGAGCGAAATCGTCGCCGCAATGGGAATCGAACGGCCCGAACAGATCCGCCCGCACCATCTGCACGAACGGCTCAATGGCGCGAAATCGAGTTCGATCGACCATATATACAACTTTCTGGAAGAGGGAATTCTGCTTAGCGCGCCGCAGGACACCCACTATGCCGATTACTGGGCCGCCGCCGACGTCGACAGTTTCAGCGCGCAGATCCGGATGACAAAGCGCAGCTAAACTGTCGCTAGCCGGGGCTTGTTCCGGACAGAATTCGTTCCGGCGTTGGAAAGAAACGCATGGGACCGCAAGACCGGTTTGCATGAAGAACCGCGCCCCCATTCTTGCGATCGCGCTGGTGTTCACCAGCCCGGTCGTTCGGGCGATCAGCCGCGCGCGAGCGTCGCGTTATAAAAGCGTTTATCGCCAGTGATTTCCTTGCCGAGCCAGTCAGGTTTTTCGAAAGTGTCCCCGGCATCGCCGAGTTCGATTTCGGCAATCGACAGCCCTTTGTTCTCGCCTTCGAAGACATCGATCTCCCAGCATCGGTGGCCTTGCGCCGGAACGATATGCCGTCGCTTCTCGATGATTTTTCCGCTCCGCAATGCGAACAGTGCCTCAGCCTCGACGACCGGAACCTCATATTCGAATTCATCGCGACCGATTTCCGCGCTTGCGGACTTGATCGTCAGCAGCGCCTGCTTGCCGTCGATAATGCGCAGACGGATTTCTGCCTTCCCGTTCAATGCAAGATAGGCCTGACGGATACGGAAACTGCTTTTCGCCTCGCCTCGCCAGCCTTCGCCCTCGACCAGAAATTTGCGCTCGATTTCTTCCGCCATCGCCCGCCATTCAGCCGGTTAGCGCCGTTTCCCGCGCAGGCTTTTCTTCGCGCCACGCCTTCCACCAGGCGGCCCAGCGATCGGCAACGGCCTCCGCTGGTTCGGCGAGCACACGCGCGCCAAGCTGTCGCGCCTGCTCCTTGATCATGCCCATCCGCCGCCGCGCCAGGCTGGCCATGAGTTCGGAATCGGCGATGTCGCCATAGGTCTCCGGATTTTCAAGGAGACGCTTCTCGAACAGCCCAAGATCGTGATGTTCGCCGAGCAGGCTGGAGAGTTCGTGCGTCCGCTTCGCTCGCATTTTCATGTGTCCCGGCCAGATACGTTCGAGCAGCCGCGCATGATACCAGTGATATTTGGTCCGCTTTCGCCATTCATGATGGCGTTTGGCGGTGGGGTCGGTCGCCGCCTTCTCCATTGCAGTGCGGGCGCGCTCATAAGTCCTGACGAGACCGCCATCGAGGGCAGCCCAGCCGCTATCGTCGAGTGTCCATTCTTTCACCCGGTCGCGGGCAACGACCATGCGGGCGCGGATGCGTTCGAATTTCGCCGGAATGTCCGCGCGTCCGCGTTCGATCTTGTGCTCAGCGGTCAGGCGGCGGCGGATCGAACCGGTCGCCGTTCTGTTGATCTGGCCACCATAGGTTTCGGCGACAAGATCGTAGGTATCGAGCATCGTCGCTGCATCGCGCAGTTTGGAAAGCATCCGCGCGCTATCGCGAAAGAATGCATTTTCGGATTTATAATCGTCGAACCCCGGACGCACGAGGCGCACCAGACCGCGCAATTTCTTGCAGCGTTTGCGGACATCGTGAATGCTTGCCGCACTGTCTGCGCCACCCCTGTCAAGCGTGGCGATCGACTTTTCTATCTGATCGGCGGCGATACGGCGGACGCCGTCTTCGACGGACTTGTCTTCAGCTAGAAAACGGTAAGCCACGATATTCTCCTTTCGTTGTATTACAAAGATATTACGAACCGGACGAGCCGAAGGTTCCGGGTGGCGGGTGCATATTGACGCCTGCTGAATCGGCGCGCAGTTTGTGCGCGATATGATGATGTTCCCGAGTCCGGTGCGCGCGGCCTTGCCGCTTCTGGCCGTCATGCTGATCGCGTCCTGTTCGAGGGGCGGAGATAATGGCGACGGCAATCCGCAACCCGCAAACAGCGCGCCCGTTTTTAGCTCTCCCGCCAGCGCGACGATTGAAGAAAATACCGACGGCGTTTTTTACACCGCGACCGCGACCGACGCCGATGGCGACGCGCTGAGTTTCACGATTTCGGGCGGGGCCGACGCTGCCGCGCTGCAAATCTCCAATGCGGGAGCCTTGCGCTTCACCGCGCCGCCCGATTTCGAGAACCCCGCCGATACCGGTGGCGACAATGTCTACAATATCGAAATCGCCGCCAATGACGGCATGGCGACCACTGTCCTGTCGCTTGCGATTAGCGTCACCAATGGCGGCAATGACGATTTCACTGTCCGGCGTGTATCGGCGGGTTTCAGCCAGCCGCTTTATCTCACCGCCGTACCGGACGGATCGGGCCGCGTATTTGTCGTCGAAAAAGGCGGACTCATTCGTATTCTCGATCCCGACACGGGCGGCATAGACCCCGATCCCTTTCTCGATGTGTCGGGCGAAATTTCGACCGATGGCGAGCGTGGACTGCTCGGCCTCGCTCTCGCCCCCGATTTCGCAAGCACCGGTATTTTCTATGTTTATCTGACCAACCGGGCGGGCGACAGCGAGGTGCGGCGCTATGGCACCTTCGCCAACGATCGCGACCGCGCCTCTCCGGCCACCGCCGATCTCATCCTCGTCATTCCCCAGCCGCGCTCCAACCATAATGGCGGCTGGATCGATTTCGGACCGGACGGCTTTCTCTATATCGCCAGCGGCGATGGCGGCGGCAGCGGCGATCCCGATGGCAACGGCCAGAATACGAATACTCTGCTCGGCGCGATCCTGCGGATCGATGTCGATGGCGACGATTTCCCGGCCAATATCGCGCGCGATTACCGGATTCCGCCGGGCAACCCCTTCCGGCTGAGCGGCGGCACGCCGGAAATCTGGGCCTATGGCCTGCGCAACCCGTTCCGCAACAGTTTCGATGCCGAAACCGGAAATCTTTTCATCGCCGATGTCGGTCAGAATGCGATCGAGGAAATCGACCTGATGCGCCCGCAAGACGGCGGCGCGAATTTCGGCTGGAACATTCTGGAAGGCACGATGCCGTTCCAGGGCAGCAATCCGGGCGGACTGACCCCGCCTATTGCCGAATATCCGCACGGGTCCGGCGATTTCCGGGGGCAGTCGGTGACCGGCGGCTATGTCTATCGCGGCCCGGTCGAGGCGTTGCGCGGCAATTATTTCTTCGCCGATTTCGTTTCCGGCAATATCTGGTCGATCGCGCTGGCCGATATCGTCTTCGGCGAGACCATTGCCAATACCGGTTTCACCCAGCGCAACGCCGATTTCGCCCCCGATGCCGGTACTATCGACCGCATCGCCAGCTTCGGCACCGACCAAGACCGCAACCTCTATCTCGTCGGCATCGATGGCGAGATCTATCGGGTGGAGCCAACCCGATAGCTCCGCGGCCCACTCAGCTATGCCGCCATTGCCCCCCTTCTTCGCTACCGGGCGACAATCCGAGAATATCGCCACCGGTATCGACGCCCAGCCCGAGCACGGTGCGATTGGCGTAACCGAAATACGCCGCGACCTGATTGATTTCGAGGATCTCGCCATCGCCCCAGCCGGTCGCGCGAAGGATTTCGATATCGCGCCCGGCAACACCGGCGGGATTTTCGGTTAGCGCGCGGACATAAGCAAGCGCGGCGGTTTCCCGTGGCGAGAACGCCGCCTCGATATGGTCCGTTTCCAGAGCTTCGCGAACGATAGCGGCACGCGCGTTATCGCCGAGCAGCCGCGCCAGACCGCAATAATGATGGTCGATGCAATAGCCGCACGCATTGAGCATGCTGACATAGACGCCGATCGCTTCGAGAAACCAATTTTCCACGGTGTTGCGCGGATGATGGAGGACATGCTTATAGAGCGTCATATGCCCCTCCAGTGTATGCGGCCGCAGGCTGTGAGCGAGCAGGATATTGTCGATATTATCACCCGGGCCGCTGATCCGGTCATAGAGCTTGCGCAGCGGCCCCTCCGCCTCGGCAAAAGCGATCGTCTTTATCCAGGTCATTATTGCTTTCTCCGGGAACGGACTGCGGCTCGTCAGGAATTGGTTGCCTCGCGTGCCCGTACAAGCAGCGCGGCCCTTGTGAGAGCAACCATTGTAGCAGCGAAACTCGCGATTCCAAGCTGTCCGCGAACCGCACAGGATGACGCCGCGGTCGACAAGCCGCCGACGATCCATAGCAACCTCGCCGTGTTCTGCGATATCGTCATCGCCGCCGATCATGCCTGTTTCCAGGATACCCCGCAGGCAGCAGCGCTGCCACATACTTCGTTGCCGATTGCACCTACGCCCCCGCTGCGCTATATAGCTTAAGTCCGCCCCGGCTCGCGCGCGAAATTCCGCCGCCGCGTCCGGGGCGCGTTTCTTTTTGGGAGACTTGCACCATGTCCCGCCGCCGCCAGATTTACGAAGGCAAAGCCAAAATCCTCTATGAAGGGCCAGAGCCCGGCACGATCATCCAGTATTTCAAGGATGACGCAACCGCCTTCAACAACCAGAAGAAGGGCACGATCTCCGGCAAGGGCGTGCTGAATAACCGTATTTCGGAGCATATCTTCACGCGGCTCAACCATATCGGTGTGCCGAACCATTTCATCCGCCGCCTCAATATGCGCGAGCAGCTTGTACGACAGGTCGAGATCGTGCCGATCGAGGTCGTCGTGCGCAACGTCGCGGCGGGCTCGCTAAGCCAGCGGCTCGGGATCGAGGAGGGCGAGCAACTGCCCCGCACCTTGCTGGAATATTGCTACAAGGACGATGCCCTTGGCGATCCGCTGATCGCCGAGGAGCACATCGCCTGTTTCGACTGGGCGACGCAGGAGGAGATGAACCAGATCGCCGATATGGCGATCCGGGTGAACGATTTTCTGTGCGGGCTGTTTGCCGCGATCAATATCCGCCTGATCGATTTCAAGCTGGAGTTCGGGCGGATCTGGGACGGCGATTTTTCGCGGCTGCTGCTCGCCGACGAAATCAGCCCCGACGGCTGCCGCCTGTGGGACATGGAGTCGAACGAAAAGCTCGACAAGGACCGCTTCCGCCGCGATCTTGGCGGCGAGGTCGAGGCCTATCAGGAGGTCGCGCGGCGGCTCGGGCTGCTTCCCGAGGGCGCGGACCGGGAGGTTCTCGATCTCGACGAACACCGGAAAAACCGGGGAAAATAGTTTCCGCGCCGCAAAAACCGCTTCGTCCTTTACGCGGCTTTAACCAGTTAACCGGTATCGCCCCTTTCGAGTTTACGAATTACTCGAAGGGATCGAACACATGCGCAATATCCTGGCCCTGATGGCTGTTTCCACCATGCTGACTGCCTGCGGCGGCGGCACCGGCCCGACTTTCGCGGGCGGCAACGCGCCGCCGAGCGGTTCGGGTGACGGCGGGGGAAGCGGCACCGGCGGGGGTGCGACGGGGAGCGGGCACACGTTCGTGGATCCGACGGAAACGCGTACTTACCAAGGCATCGGCGGCGCGCAAACTTTCGAGTTCAGAGAATTCATTACCCTTTCCGAAGGAACCGCGATCACAGATTTCGATTTCGCCGACAATTCCGGCGGACAGACTGCTGAAGTTTTTGCCGGTCAGTCATCGACTGCCCGCAACAGCAACATCCAGATTACCTTCGATCCTCGCGAAGCCGTCTATACTCTGCAAATCAACGACCCGCTTTCGAATACAAACATCAGCACACGTTTTCAGGATCCTTCTTCGCGCACCGATTTCGGCGGTGCCGAAGAACCGCAATTCGGTGTTCCAGAACTCCAGTTCCAGAATATCACCTATTTCGAATCGGGCGATGGCAATCCGATCTCTCCCGTGGGCGGCAGCGGCTCAGGAACCGTCATAACGCCCGATACAAATACAACCCCACCTCTCGGCTTACCCGATTCAACTATTCAGCTTGCGAGCTTCTTCCTGCAAACTCCAGGCACGAGCACTCAGTATGTTACCTTCGCGGGCTTCGTGCGCAACGAGTATAGCTACGGGATTGACGACGACAGAGGTCAGTATTTTACGGAAAACTCGCTTTCGCGCGGTGCTTTTGCATTCGGAGAGCGTACGCCAAGCCAAAACGTACCAACGACGGGAACATTTAGCCTTTCGGGCAACATGGTTGCCTCCATGATCAATAACCCGACTCTGGATGGTGAGGCGGGTGCCGTATTCGAAAGCTATTTCCAGTGGATCGAGGGTACTGTCGGTCTGACTGTGGATTTTGCTGCAAACCAAGTGCGCGATATCGAATTCGTCGGTTCGGTTTCCGCACCACAGCTCCCCGCCCTCACGCAGTTCAGCCCGGACTTCGATCCCAGCGCCGTACATTCATTTATCCCGGCAGGATCAGGCTTTGAAGCTAGCGGTTCCGCAACGATAGACTTGATCAACGCGGGCGGTTTCCTTGGACAGGTCGACACCGCCAGGTTCATCGCCCGCAACGGCAATCTTTTTGCCGACGGCACATCGCTACAAAACATCCAGATTGATGGCACGAGCATCGACGGTGCCTTTTTCGGCCCCAATGGCGAAGAAGTCGGAGGCGGTTTCCGGATCGTCGGCGGCATTCCCGACCAGCGGATCGATATTCTCGGAACCTTTACTGCGGGCCGGAACTAACCGGCACGCGGGCCGAAGACGGAGCGGCACCGCATGACACATCTTCAAACACTTACCCGGCTGCTGGCGGGAGGCGCGCTCGCGCTATCGACCCCGCTCGCAGCGGGAATAACCGCTGCGCAGCAGGCGGCGCTGGCCGATCATTGCAACGAAACCGGATGCGAGGTGCAGCTGACTGGCACCGCAATGCTGGAAGCGGCAAACCGCCTAATCGAGGCGGAACGCTTCGACGAGGCGGAGACGGTCCTCGCCGCGCTGGAAAACTCGCCCGAGCTGGCAGACCAGGTCGATTTCCTGCGCGCGCAGCTAGCCGTTGCCACAGGGAAAACCGATCGGGCGATCGGCCTTTATCGCGGGCTGCTGGAGGCCCAGCCCAACCGGACGCGGGTGCGCCTCGAACTGGCGCGCGCGCTGATGACCGAAGGCCGCACCGCCTCCGCCGATCATCATTTTCGGCTGGCCGCGCAGGACGACAATCTTCCCGAAGAGGTATCCCGCATGGTCCGCACCGTGCGCGGCCTGATCCGGGATCGGCGCGGCTGGCATCTCGATGTCGATATCGGCATCGCCCCGGACACCAATATCAACAATGCGACCAACACCGAAACGGTGGATTTCGTTGCCGGCGGCATCATTTTCCCGCTCAACCTTGCCGAGGAAAACCGGGCGACGTCCGGCGTCGGCCAGACCGTCGGCATTGCAGGCGGGCTGAAAATCGGGCTGTCGTCCAATATCGCGCTCGCCTTCGATGCCGATACGCGCTTCACCAATTATTCCGGCAGCGATTTCGACGATCTTTCCGGCACCCTCGCCATCGGCCCCGAAATCCGCTTCAACGACCGCAATCGGCTCAGCATCCAGGCGCTTGCCAGCCAGCGGTTTTACGGCTGGGACGATGCCCAGCGTGCCTTCGGCCTGCGCGCGGATTATCAGCGCCAGCTCAATCGCGGCGCGCGTTTCGCGGTGGCGGTGGATGGCCGACAGCTTCATTCGGGCTTCGGCGATCAGTTTTCCGGCTGGCAGACGGGCATTTACGGATCGTACGAGCAAGTCCTGAACCGTTCCATGGTCGCATCGGCATCCCTGTTCGCACGGCGCGATTTCCTGAATTCCGAGGCCTATTCGAACAGCGAAATCGGTGCGCGCTTCAGCATTGCGGGCGAATTGCCGCTGGGTATCAATGCCGGTATCTCCGCCGGAGGCTCGCGCGCGCTGTTCGATGGGCCGCTCCCCCTCTTTTCGGTTGAAGCGCGGCGCGACTGGCGGGTGAACGGGCAGATCAATCTGGGCTTGCGCAGTATTCGCATGCTGGGTTTCTCGCCATCGGTCACCTATGGCTACAGCCGCACGGACAGCTCGATCTCGCTGTTCCAGTCCGACCGGCACCGCATACAGTTCGGGCTGGCGCGCTACTTCTAAATCATTATTTTCAGACGTGTTTAGCGGCCTACTTTAAGACCGCATATAATACCGAATATGAAGGTGGCCAGCAACGAAAGCTGGACCATCCCGGTCGGATCGCGATAGCCGACAATATCCTCGCCAAAGGCGAAGAGCGTCACAAACAGCATCATTGCTATCATTGCCATATCGAAAACCTCCGATGCCGCCCCAGCGACATTCTATACAGCATCGATATTAGGGCATTCCGGTTGAAATCGGGTTAATACGCTATCCCGCCCTCTGCTGTATCGCCCCTTGCCAGAATGCGCCTCATTAATCATAGAGCGCGCAAGCGCGAGGAGAACCGGCCGCCATGAAAACACGCATCCATGTCACCCTCAAAAACGGCGTGCTCGATCCGCAGGGCAAGGCGATCCATCATGCGCTGGAATCGCTGGGTTTCGAGGGCGTCAACGATGTGCGGCA